>JBEVKF010000097.1:0-10910 GCA_040509755.1 Thermoleophilaceae bacterium
CAGATCTTGGGCCGAGCACGAACGCGCCCACGAGCGCGCCGTGCAGTCGGATCGCGCAGTGATCGAGCGCGTCCTTGCGCTACACCATGGGGAGGCCCCCCGCGTCACCCATCTTCTCTGGCACGACCTCCGCCACCCTCGCGGCGCCCGCCCGCCAACTTGACACCACCTGACGGGCTCGCTTAGGTTCGGGGTGTCCCGGTGGTCCCCAAGGAGGCAAGCGTGGCAGTCAACTGGCAGAAGGAACCACCGGTCCATGGGATCGGAGAGGCGCAGGTCGTCGCCAGCGGCGACATGCCGCCCGACACCCGTCGCGGGGGCGACGTGCGTACGCTGCTCAGCCCGAAGACGGTGCAATCGAAGTCCGGCTTCATGGGGGTCGCGACGCTCGCCCCCGGGGATAGCATTTCCGAGCACTGGCACCCCTTCTCCGAGGAGTTCATCTACTGCGTTCGGGGCACGCTCACGGCCGAGCTCGACGGCGAGCGCCGTGAGGTGAGGGCGGGCGAGGCGCTCTACGTCCCGTTCATGATGCTGCACCGCCTCCGAAACGAGGGCAACGAGGAAGCGTTCATCGTCTTCCACCTCGGGCCCCTGGCTCCGCGTGCCGACATCGGACACGTCGACACGGAGTGAGGCGCAGCGCGGTCACCGGGATCGGAGTCGTCGCGCCAGGCGGCTCCGGGCGCGAGGCGTTCTGGGAGGCGATCACAGCCGGCCGCACCGCCACGCGCGGGATAACCTTCTTCGACCCCTCGGGCTTCCGTTCCCAGATCGCGGCCGAGGTCGACTTCGACCCGCACGCCGCCGGTCTCACGGAGCACGAGGTGCGCCGCATGGACCGCTACATCCAGTTCGCGGCCGCGGCCGGCATGGAGGCGATCACCGACAGTGGGCTCGATCTGGAGGTCCTCGATCGCGAGCGCATGGGGGTGACCCTCGGCTCGGCCGTGGGCGGGACCATGGTGCTCGAGGACGGCTACGTCGCGGTAAGCAACCGTGGCCAGGAATGGCTCGTGGATCCCGACTACGCGATTCCCTTTCTCTATCCGGGGCTTGTGCCGAGCAGTCTGGCGAGCGAGATCGCGGTCAAATTCGGTGCCAACGGCCCGGCTCTGGTGATCTCGACCGGCTGCACCTCGGGAATCGACGCGATCGGATACGCGCATCACATGATCCAGGACGACGAGGCCGACGTCGTGATCACCGGCGCCTCGGAGTCGCCGATCTCGCCGATCTCGATGGCCTGCTTCGACCCGATCAAGGCGACCTCCCAGCGCAATGACGACCCCGAGCACGCGTCACGGCCCTTCGACCGCGACCGCGACGGTTTCGTCATGGGGGAGGGCGGGGCGGTGCTGGTGCTCGAGGAGATGGAGTCGGCCCTCGCCCGCGGTGCGCACATCTACTGCGAGGTTGCGGGCTTCGCCGGGCGTGGGAACGCGTACCACATGACCGGCCTCACCAAGGAGGCCGAGGAGATGACCGAGGCGATTCGGGACGCCATGCGCCAGGGCGACATCAAGCCGGAGGACATCGACTACATCAATGCGCATGGCTCCGGCACCAAGCAGAACGACCGGCACGAGACAGCCGCCTACAAGCAGTCGCTCGGCGAGCGCGCCTACGACATCCCGATCAGCTCGATCAAATCGATGATCGGCCACTCGCTCGGCGCCATCGGCGCGATCGAGATGTCGGCCTGTGCGCTCGCCATCGACCGCGGGATCGTGCCGCCCACCGCCAACTGGGAAAACCCCGATCCCGAGTGCGACCTCGACTACACGCCGGGGGAGGCGCGCCGCAAGCGGATCGACGTGGCTCTGTCGACCGGCAGCGGTTTCGGCGGCTTCCAGTCGGCCATGATCTTCGCCCTTCCGCCTGAGCTCAGGGAGGTGGGCATCTGATCACCTCGCTCCCAGACTCCGCCCGGAGGGCGGTCGTCACAGGCATCGGCGTCGTCGCTCCGAACGGGATCGGCACCGATCCCTGGTGGAAGGCCACCTGCGCGGGGGAGGGAGGGATCGGGCGCATCGAGCGCTTCGATCCCTCGCGCTACGCGACCCAGCTGGCCGGCGAGGTGAAGGGCTTCGCGGCCGAGGACTGGATCGAGAAGCGGCTGATCGTCCAGACCGACCACTGGACCCACATGGCGCTCGCGGCGACGCAGATGGCGCTGGACGACGCCGGGGTGGATCCGGCGACCCAGGACCCCGAGTCGATGAGCGTGATCACCGCGAGCTCCTCGGGAGGCAACGACTTCGGGCAGCGGGAGATCCAGGCGCTCTGGGAGAAGGGGCCTGGGTTCGTGGGCGCCTACCAGTCGATCGCCTGGTTCTACGCCGCCACGACGGGCCAGGTGTCGATTCGGCACAAGATGAAGGGGCCCTGCGGCGTCGTGATCGCCGAGGGCGCGGGGGGTCTCGAGGCGCTCCAGCACTCGCGGCGAACGATCCGCCGGGGCATCCCGACCGTCGTCAGCGGCGGCCTCGAGGCGCCGATCGGGCCCTACGCGCTGACGTGCCAGCTGGGTAACGGCAACCTCAGCACGGAGCAGGATCCGGACGCCGCGTACCGCCCCTTCGACGTGCGCGCCAACGGCTACGTGCCCGGCGAGGGCGGCGCCATTTTGCTGGTGGAGGATCTCGAGAGCGCGCGCGAGCGCGGCGCGCCGCAGATCTACGGGGAGATCGCGGGCTACGGCGCCACCCACGACGGCCACCACTGGAGCCGCACCGCGCCCGACGCGCGCCAGCTGACGCGTGCCATCACGGTCGCCCTGGCGAATGCGGGCGTCGGGGCGGACGATGTCGACGCGGTCTTCGCCGACGCCGCCGGCGTCCCGGACGCCGACGTTCACGAGGCTGCGGCGATCAAGAAGGTCTTCGGCAAGCGCGCGGGTGAGCTGCCCGTGACGGCGCCCAAGAGCATGGTCGGACGGCTTTACGCCGGTGGCGCCTCGCTGGACGTCGCCGCGGCGCTGCTGGCGATGCGCGACGGCCGGCTGCCGCCCACGGTCAACCTGGACGAGCCCGCCGAGGAGTGCGACCTTCGCTTCGTCACCGGCACCGCTGAGCAGGCCGAGCTGGGCACCGTACTCGTGTTGGCGCGCGGCTTCGGCGGCTTCAACAGCGCGCTGGTGCTGCGTCGCGATGCATGAGCGCGTCGACGCCCTGCTGAGCACGACCACGCAGCAGCACGCCGGGCGCCTCGCCTTGGCCCATGGCGAGGACGAGCTCGACTACGCCGCGCTGAGCGAGCGCGTCGACCGCCTGGCGGGCGAGCTGCGCGGGGTGGTGGCTGCCGGCGACCGCGTTGCGGTCGTGGCCCCGAACGTGCCCGCCCTCGGCGTGGCGTTGTTTGCCGCGTGGCGCGTGGGCGCCGTGGCGGTGCCGCTGAACGCCCGCCTGCGCGAGTACGAGCTGCGGCGGGTGCTTCCCGATGCTCGGCCGACGGCCATCGTCACGATCGGGGCCCATGCCGCCTACCGCTTCGCCGACGTGATCGCGTCGTTGCTGCCCGAGCTCCCCACCGTGCGTGGCTGCTTCGTCATCGACGCCACGGGCGAGATCGCAGAGCGGCGCGACAACGTGGCCGCGGGCGAGCGACCCGCCGAGCTCGCGCCGGAGATCGCCGCCGTGCTCTACACCTCGGGAAGCACGGGCGCTCCAAAGGGCGCGCTCGTGACCCATGCGTGCGCCGTCGCCGGCGCTCGCTCGCTCGCGGGCGTGCTGGAGCTCTCGCCCGAGGACACGGCGGCTCTGGTGGTCCCGGCCTCCCACGCGTTCGGACTCGGCTGCCTGCTCGCCGCCGTTGCCTCGGGCAGCGCGGCCGCGCTCGTGGAGTCCAGCTTCTCCTTCGACCCGCTGCTGCAGGCCATGGAGGCGCAGGGAACAACTGTCGTGCACGGTTCGCCCGCGCTGTTCGGGCGCCTGCTGGTCGCCGCTCCGGGCAGCCTTGAGCCGGTGCGCACCGGCCTTGTGGCCGGCGCGCCCTGCCCGCCCGCGGTGCTCGAGCAGCTCGACGCGACGGACACGACCATCCTCAACGTGTTCGGAATGACCGAGATCGGCGCCGCGACGAGCTGCCGTCACGACGACCCGGCGGAGCGGCGCCACACCACGGTAGGGCGCGCGCTGGAGGGATACGAGTTTCGCGTCGCCGGGGAGGACGAGCCGGGCGAGCTGCAGGTGCGTGGGCCGTACGTGATGCCCGGCTACCTGGGCCAACCGGAGCAGACGGCGCAGGCCTTCGACGGGGACTGGTTTCGCACCGGTGACCTGGGCACGATCGACGATCAGGGGTACATCCGGATCGCGGGCCGAGCCAAGGAGGTCGTCCACGTGGGCGGCTTCAACGTCTTCCCGGCCGAGGTGGAGGGCTTCCTGCTGGGCCACCCCGGCGTGGCCCAGGCGGTGGTGGTCGGCATACCTCACGAGCGCATGGGGGAGGCCCTGGCCGCGTTCGTGGTGCCGCGACCGGGGCACGAGCTCGAGCCGGGCGAGCTGCTGCGCTTCGCGCGCCCGCGGATCGCCGGCTACAAGCTGCCCTACACGATCAGGGTGGTGGACGAGCTGCCCTTCCTGCCCTCGGGCAAGCCGGATCGGGTGGCGCTGGCCGCCGAGGCGGCGGCCGAGTCCGGGGCTGTGGCCCGATGAGAAACGTGACCTCGTTCGAGGGCGTGGCCGTACCCGTCGCGGCGCTGGAAGGCATCCCGCTGCTCGAGGGTCTGCAACCCGACGAGCTGATCGCCGTCGCCGCGTCGATGCGCTTCCGCGAGCTGGCGGCCAACAGCCTGCTCGTCGGAGAGGGCCTGCCCGGACAGAGCATGTTCGTGATGGTCGGAGGCTTGGCCAACGAGCTGGCCTCGATCGCCAGGACGCCGGAGGCGCGCTCGCGCTCGGTCTTCGCCGAAGGCCGGCTGGTCGGGAAGCTGCGCCGCGGCGACGTCGTGGGCGCGATGGCGCTCGTTTCCCGCGAACCGCACGCGACGACGGTAAAGACGGTGGTCCCGAGCGCCGCGCTCGAGCTGAACGCCGACGATTTCCGGGAGCTGATCGCGAGGTTCCCGGTACTGCTGGCGAACCTCAACCGCATCCTCAGCGGCCGATTGGCCGAGTCCACCAGGCGCCAGGCCGAGCGCGGCCGCCGCGGCGAGGCCGTGGCGCTGCTCGCCGCGCCCTCGATATCGGCCGCCGTGCCCGACATCCTGACCGCTGCGCGCGCGGCCAGCCCGGGCTCGGTGGAGGCGATCGACACCGGCTCCTCGCTCGAGGAAGCGCTTGCCCGCCTTGACGACGCCCTGCTCGAACATCGCACGGTCGTTCTGGTCGCGGAGCTCGATCCGAGCGGCATCGGGGTGCTGCTCGAGCAGGTCGATAGGGCGGTTGTGCTGGCCGGCGAGGCCGAGGCGCAGGGTCTGCCGACGGCGGCGACAGCCGGCGCCCCCTTCGAGGTCGTGCTGGTGGCCGAGGCGGGCGCGACCCCGCGCCGGCGCGAGGACGTCCTTCGCGTCTTCGAGAGCGCCGGTGGCGCCCTCGCCACGGATGACACGGCTTGGCTGGGGCGCCACCTGACCAAGACCAAGCTCGGCCTGGCACTGGGGGCCGGAGGCGCGAAGGGCTACGCTCACGTGGGCGTGCTCGAGGTGCTCGAGCGAGCCGGCTACGCGGTCGACTATGTGGGCGGCAGCAGCATCGGAGCAATCGTGGGCGCGTACGTCGCGCTCGGGATGACCGCGGCCGAGATCGACGCCACGCTTCGCGCTGCCTTCACGCCCGAAGCGATCGCCGAGGTCTTCAAGCTCTCGCTCAGCGGCGAGTCCACCGGCCGCGAGACGATGACGCGCATCCTGCGGGAGACCACCCGCGACCGCTCGTTCGAGGACACCGAGATCCCGTTCGTGGCGATGGCGGTCGACCTCAACGCCGGCCTGCCCGCTCCCCTCCGCAACGGGCCGATCTGGAAGGCGCTGCTCGCCTCGACCTCGCTTGCGGGCATGTTCCCGCCGCTCGAGGTGAACGAACGCCGGCTCGTCGACGGGCTGGCGCTCGTGCCCGTGCCGGTCGATGCCGTGGCCGCCGAGGGCGCGGACGTGATGGTCGCGGTGAACATCATGAGCCGCGACACCCTCCCCGCCTGGCCGGGCGAAGCACCACCCGAGCCGGAGCCGAAGCGGCCCGGCTCGCGGATGCTGGAGACGCTGCTAGAGGTCATGGACGTGTCCCAGCTCGACACGAGCGTGCGCAACGCCGCTCAGGCCGACGTTGCGGTCACGCCCCGCTTCGGGCCCTCCAGCTGGCGCGACTTCGAGCTCGCGGACCTGTTTCTGGCCGCCGGCCGCCACGCGGCAGAGGAACAGCTCCACACCCTGCAATCACTGGCGAGGCCGCAGGCGGCAGCGGTCACTACGTAGAAAGGAGAACCATGGCCACACAGGCTTTTACCTTCGAGGATGTGAAGCGGATCCTGGTCGACCGCGTCGGAATGGACGAGGCCGACGTGTCCGACGACCCGAACGCCACGTTCGACTCGATGGGGCTCGATTCGCTCGCGTTCGTCGAGATCCAGCTCGCGATGCAGCAGGAGTACGGCTTTACGATCGCCGACGAGGACGCCGAGCGGATCCAGACAGTCGGCGAGGCGATCGACTACGTCAACGAGCGGCTGGCAGAGCAGGAGTGAGGCAACGATGGCGGCGCATACCGACAACGAGGTAACGATCAACGCCCCGCGCGATTTCGTGTGGGAGCGGATGATGGATATCGAGAGCTGGCCCGACCTGTTCACCGAGTACGCGAAAGCCGAGGTGATCGAGGAGGAGGGGGACACGGTCCGCTTCCGGCTGACCACTCACCCGGATCCCGAGTACGACGGGCAGGTGTGGAGCTGGGTCTCCGAGCGGGTTGCCGATCCGGCGAGCTATTCGTCCAAGTCGAAGCGGATCGAGACCGGTCCCTTCGAGTACATGAACATCGAGTGGTACTTCGAGGAGGCGGACGGCGGCACGAAGATGCGCTGGGTCCAGGACTTCTCGATGAAGCCCGAGGCCCCGGCGGACGACGCCACGGCCGAGGGGTACATGAACCGCAACACCAAGACCCAGATGACCGCGATCAAGGAGAGGCTGGAGAAGGCGGCGCCCGAGGCGGGGACCACGTGAAGGGACGTGTGGTCTTTCTGATCCGGTTGAAGCCCGGGACGCAGGACGAGTTCCTCGAGGCCTACGAGGGCATCCGGCACCTCGTGGCCGAGGGCGTGCCGGGCCACCTCGTCGATCAGGTCTGCCAGTCGCCGGAAGACCCCGAGAGCTGGCTCATCACCAGCGAGTGGGAGACCCTCGATCGCTTCCTCGAGTGGGAGCGCGAGGAGGAGCACCGCGAGCTGGTCAAGCCCATGCGTGAGTGCTTCGCCGAGGCGCGCTCGCTCAAGTTCGAGGTCCGAAAGGAGACCGCTCACTAGAGCGGTCGCGCGGGGAGGGACGATGGACAAGCAGCGGATCGGCTTCATTGGACTCGGCAACATGGGGCTCGGAATGGCCTCCCGGCTCGCCGAGTCGGGCTACGAAATCGCGGTGTACAACCGCACGCGATCGAAGGCGGATCCCGTGGCGGAGCTCGGCGCTCGGGTGGCGGACTCCCCGGCGGAGGCCGCCCGGGACGCTCAGGTGCTCATGCTCAGCCTTGCGAACCAGGATGCCGTCCGTGAGGTGCTGTTCGGCGATAACGGGGCCGCCGCTGCGCTGCCCGAGGGCTCCTACATCGTCGACATGAGCACCATCCCGCCCGACTTCGCGCGCGAGCTGGCCACCACGGCGCCGCAGTCCGGGCACCGCGCGCTCGATGCCTGCGTCTACGGCGCGCCCATGCACGCGCGCAGCGGCGAGCTCCGGGTCATGGTCGGTGCCGACGAGGCGGATTTCCGCGCCGTGGAGGGCATCCTGCAGGCGATCGGCAAGGAGGTGACCTACCTCGGCGCCAACGGCATGGGCGCGACGATGAAGCTCGTCCTCAACATGCTGATGGGGGTGCAGATGCCGGCCCTGGCGGAGGCGATCGTCTTCGGTGAGCGCGCCGGGCTGCGCAGGGAGGACATCCTGAAAATGATCGCCGGTAGCGGCTACAGCTCCCCTGTCATGAGCTTCCGCTGCGGCTTCATCGGCCGGCGGGCGTTCGAGAACGCCGCCTTCAAGCTCTCCCTGATGCGAAAGGACATGATGCTCGTGCTCGCCGAGAGCCAGGGGCTTGCCGTTCCTATGCCGGTCGCGGAGAGCGCCTACGCGATGCTCACCGCCGCCCAGCAGCAGGGCCTCGGCGACCTTGACGTGGCCGCGATCGTGGCGTTCATGGAGCGGATGGCGGGCATGGACGACTATCCCTGGCCCGTGAATGGTCAGACCGAAGGAGAAGGGGTGGAATGATCAAGAGAGGCTGCATTGTCGCCAAGATCAAGCCGGGCGCAGAAGAGGAGGTGGCCAAGCTGTTCCGGGAGTCAGACGAATCGGAGCTGCCGCGGCTCGCCGGCGTCCGGCATCGCAGCCTGTTTGTGCTCGATGACGTGTACATCCACTACGTCGAGACCGACGACGAGTTCGCCGAGGCCGTCGATGCGGTGCGCGAGCACCCGCTCTTCCGCGAGATCAGCGACAAGCTCGACGCCTTCATTACTCCCCACAACCCGGACACCTGGCGCTCGCCGAAGGACGCCCAGGCGCGCGAGTTCTACAGCTGGGACCCGCCGGAGTAGCTGCCGGCGAACTCCTCCAGCTTGGAGGGCGAGTCGGCTGACACGGCGCGCACGTCGCCGCCTGCCACCTGCCGCACGAGGCCACTGAGCACGCGGCCCGGCCCGAGCTCCAGGAAGTCGGTGCAGCCCGAGGCCACCAGCGTCTGCACGCAGTCCACCCAGCGCACCGGGCTCGCGATCTGTGCGATCAGCGCCTCGCGGACGCCGGCGGCGTCGGTGACCGGCGCGCCGGTGGCGTTCGCTACGAGCGGCACCTCAGGGTCGTTCCAGTGGAGCTCGCCCATGGTCTCCGCCAGGCTGGCCTGTACCGGCTTCATCAGCGTGCTGTGGAAGGCGGCGCCCACCTGCAGTCGCACGGTCTTTGCGGCTCCCGCCTCGCCGGCCAGCTCCATCAGCCGGTCGACGCCCGCCTCCTCGCCCGACACCACGATCTGGGTCGGTGAGTTGAGGTTTGCGAGCGCCACCGAGCCGGCCTGAGACGCCTGCTCGCAAAGCCGCTCGAGCGTGTCCGCATCGAGTCCGATGATCGCCGCCATCGCGCCCGGGCTCTCGTCTTGGATCGCGGCCATCTGCCGGCCGCGCTCGCACACCAGGCGCATCCCCTCCTCGGCCCCAAGGGCGCCCGCGGCCACGGCGGCCGTGTACTCGCCGAGGCTGTGCCCTGCGACGAAGTCCGGCCGCAGGCCGGTGCCCCGGGCCACCTCGTCCACGGCCATGGAGAGAGCGAACAGCGCCGGCTGGGCCACGTCGGTGCGTGTGAGCGACTCAATCGGCCCGTCAACCGTGTACTCGCGCACCGGGAGGCCCGAGAGCTCGTCGGCGCGGCTCAGGTGACGCTCGAGCAGGTCTGGGTCCGCATCGCGCAGGTCGGCTCCCATCCCCACCTTCTGCGAGCCCTGCCCGGGGTACAGAAACGCGAGTTTGCCCATGGCGCGGGCACTCTAACGGAGCCTCGCCCAGCGGTCATCCCCGCCGGGGTTGCGGCTAAGCTCGCCTTGAATCCCGTGAACCAGCCGACATCAATCGACGCAGTGGCCAGCGCCGTCCAGGGCGAGGTGCTCGACCTGGGCGGGCACACCTCTCCCGACGGGGCGATCACGCTGCTCTTCAGCGACATCGAGGGCTCGACCGCACTGATCGAGGAGCTCGGCGAGCGGCCCTGGTTCGATCTCGTGCGCAATCACAATGCAATCGTGCGCGGGGTGGTTCGGGCGCACGAGGGAACCGTGGTCAAGTCACAGGGCGACGGCTTCATGCTCGCGTTCGCCAGCGCCCACTCGGCGCTGCGCTGCGCGATCGAAGTAGAGAGGGCATTCACCGCCCCGCCGGCGGGGCGTCCGGACGCATTCAAGATCCGCATCGGTGCCCATACCGGCTACGTGATCGAGGATTCCGACGACTTCTACGGTCGCAATGTCGTGCTGGCAGCACGGATCGCAGACAAGGCAAGCGGCGGCGAGATCCTGGTGTCGTCAGCCGCCAAGCAATACACGGAGTCCGACCCTACCTTCCGCTTCGAGCACCGCGGCGAGCTGCGGCTCAAGGGCCTCGTCGGGGAGCACAGCGTCTACGCCCTCGCCTGGGACGACCAGGCGGGGGGATAGCGAACACGGGCCGACTCAGCTCGCGTTGTCCACCTCTTTCAGGGCGCGCTTCAGGGCGGCGTCGCCCGCGCGCACGTCCGCGCGTGCCTTGTTGTAGCCCGCGCTCCTGTTGTTCCTCGCGGCGGATGCGAGGTTGATGTAGGCGCTCTCGCTCTTGAGCAGGGCGGCGCGCACAGAAGCATTGGCATCGACCACGGCCGGGCTGATCGTCAGCCCCGAGAGCTGTTTTCTGGCGCGCGCGTAGGTCTTGGCCAAGGACTGGGCGGCCGTCGCCTGCTTCGAGGGCGTCTTGGCCTTGTTCAGCGCCGACACGCCCTTCTTGCGGCCCGAGTTGAGTGCGCTGATTGTCTTGTCCAGCTGCGCCAGGTAGTCCTCGTCAGCGCCCAGCGCGAAGACCTCCCCGTTTACGAGCCGGACCCCGGTCGCGACCTCCTCGCAGGCGGGGAGGAACTCGGCAGGCTTGCTGGCGGCCGTGCATGCCACGGTCGCCACGCCGTCGGTCGTGGGAACCACGTACAGCGTGAGGCTCCCGTCGAAACCCTCGGGCTGGAGGTCCTTATA
>JBEVKF010000098.1:0-83336 GCA_040509755.1 Thermoleophilaceae bacterium
GGAGCGAGTCGCGGTGCCGTGAGGGAAGCCCTCGCGTCCCTCGCCTGCGCGCTGCTCCTCGCCGGGTGTGGCTTCGGCGCGGGAGACGAGCAGGCGGGCGGTGCCAGCCTCCGAGTGACGCGCGACTTCGGCCGCGCCGAGCTCGGTTCTGTCACCACCGACACCCTGAGGGAGGATCAGACGGTCATGCGTCTGCTGCGCTCGAAGTTCGAGGTCGACACGCGCTTTGGCGGTCGCTTCGTGCAGGCCATCGACGGCGTCGCGGGTGAGGGGGCGAGCGGCCGGCACGACTGGTTCTTCTTCGTCAACGGCTTGGAGGCCGGCGTCGGCGCAGCCGAGTACGAGCTGTCGCCCGGGGATCGCGTGCAGTGGGACCTGCGCGACTGGGAGACGGCAATGCGCGTGCCGGCGATCGTGGGAGCGTTCCCGGAGCCGTTTCGCAGCGGGACCGAGGGAGAGCGGCGCCCGGTTCGAGTCGAGTGCGAGGAGGCTCAGACCGAGCCGTGCCGCGAGGCGAAGGAGGCGCTGCAGAGGACGGGCGTGCCGGTGTCCGGATCCTCGCTCGGCGCGCCCGGCACCGAGACCGTCACGCGGCTCGTCGTAGCGCGCTGGCCCGAGGCTCGGATCGTGCGCGGTGCGCCGACGCTCGAGGAGGGTCCGGAGGCGAGCGGCGTTTTCGCGCGCTTGGACCGCCAGGGCCGGTCGCTCGAGCTGCTCGACGCCGACGGCGAGGTCGCGCGGACGGTGCGGCCCGGGGACGGCACCGCGCTCGTGGCCGCGCTGCGCCCGCTCGATGACGAGCTGCTCTGGCTCGTTACTGCCCTCGACGAGAAGGGGCTCGCGGCTGGCGTCGCCGCGCTACGGGAGGACCTGCTGCGCGACGCCTTCGCTGTCGCCGTGACCGGGCGTACGGTTGAGAAGCTACCCCTGGCTGGGCGATGAGCCTCATTCCCACCTATCGCGAACGTCCGAGCGCGCTCCACTCCGCGCGCGCGGGGGTGGGCGCCGCGTTCTGCTGCGCCTTCGCGCTGGCGGGCTCGCTCTACCGCAGTCCGCTCGTGCTCGCGGGCGTGCTCGGCGGGATCGTCCTTGCCGGGGTTGCGGCCGGAGTGGGGAGGGAGGTGGGCCGCTCGCTCAAGCTCGCCCTGCCCTTCGCGCTGCTCGTGGCGACCGTCAACGCGCTCGTCTACCAGGGCGGCGACACGCTGCTCGTACGCGGCGGCGACTTCCTCGGCCGACGCTGGGACATCACCCTGGAAGCGGCTGCCGAGGGGGCAATGATGGGCCTTCGCATCGTCGTGGTGATCGCGGCGCTGGGCGGGCTGATGTCCGCCGCGGTCGATCCCGACAAGCTGCTCAAGGCGCTCCGGCGCGTCTCATATCGCTCGGCACTGACCGCCGCCCTCGCCACGCGGCTCGTGCCGGTGCTGGCGCGCGACGCCGGGCGCATGGGCGACGCCGCCCGCTGTCGCCCGCAGCCGCCGGGCCGCCTGGCGGTCGTGCGCGCGGCGATGGCGAACTCACTCGACCGCGCGGTGGACGTGGCCGCCGCGCTGGAGGTCCGCGGCTACGCGCTCGCCGGGCGCCCGGCGAGCGACCGACGCCCATGGTCTCGGCACGATCTGCGCATCGGCGCCGCCGCGCTCGCGGTCGCGGGGCTGGCAATAGCCGGGGTTCTCGCGGGCGTTGGCGAGGCCGAGGCCTATCCGACGCTCGATGTCGCGTTCGGCCCGGCCGAGGCTGGGCTGGCGGCGGCGTTCGTGCTGCTCGGACTGGCCCCGTTTGCCGGCCGGGGCGCGCGCATGGGGGTCCGCCGTGCCTGAACCGATCGCCCGGGCGGACCGCTTCGGCTACTCGTATCCGGCCGCTGGCGACACGCCCGTTCGCGGCAACTCCCTCCAGGACGTCTCGTTCGAGCTCGAGCCGGGCACGTTCACCGTCCTCGCCGGCATCTCGGGCTCGGGCAAGTCGACCGTGCTCCGGGCGCTCTGCGGTCTCGTCCCGCACTTCTACGGCGGTGAGGCTGACGGCGAGCTGGAGGTCGGCGGGCTCGACGTGCGCGTGCACGGACCGGGAGAGCTGGCGGCCGTGTGCGGCACCGTCTTCCAGGAGCCCGAGACGCAGGTGGTGATGGGCGGCGTACGCGCCGAGCTCGAGCTGCCGCTGGAGCACCGCGGCGAGCCGGCCGCCACCGTCGCCCGCGCGGTGGAGGAGACCGCGCTCGCGCTGGGCGTTGCGCATCTGCTTGGCCGGCGAACCGACACGCTGTCGGGCGGCGAGCTGCAGCGCGTGGCGATCGCCGCCGCCATGGTGCACGGCCCCGAGCTGCTGCTGCTCGACGAGCCGACCTCGCAGCTCGACCCCGTGGCCGGCGACGAACTCGTCTGGCTGCTGCGGCGCCTCAACGAGGACTGGGGCACCGCCGTGTTGATCGCCGAGCACCGCCTGGAGCGCTGCCTCCCCGCGGCCGACCGGGTGATCGCGCTAGTGGACGGGCAGGTGGCCTGCGACGCCGCGCCCCGCGACTATCTCGCCTGGGCCGCGGACGCGATGCCGGTGCTTGCCACTCCCGCCGCGAGGCTCTTTTCGATGGCCGGCCTGCCCGCGCGACCGGCCTCGGTCAAGGAGGCCAAGGCCGGCCTGAGGGAGGCAGGGATCGAGCACCTCGAGGCTGACCCGCCGCCCGCGGCCGTCCACCACCGCAGAAGGTGGTTCGCGCGGCGCAACGGCGAGCCGGTCGGCGCATTGTCGCTGCGAGGCGTCTGGTTCGAGATCGAGGACGGCCCCACGGTGCTTAGCGGCCTTGACCTCGACCTGCGCCCCGGGGACCGCGTGGCGCTGATGGGCCGAAACGGCGCTGGCAAGAGCACCCTGCTGCGGCTGGCGCAGGGACTCGCCGAGCCCACGCGCGGGCGAATCGAACGGGCCGGGGAGGTGGCGCTCCTGCTGCAGAACCCGGGCGACTACCTGATCCACGAGCACGCGATCGACGACGCCGGCGTGGAGGGAGTGGCAGCCGCGGGCCTGGCCGGCCGTGAGGCGGCCCACCCCCGCGACCTGTCGGGCGGCGAGCGCCAGCGGCTTGCACTCGAGGTGGTACTCGCCGGCGAGCCGTGCGCGGCGGTGCTGCTCGACGAGCCCACCCGCGGGATGGACCGCGCCCACAAGAACGGGCTGGCACAGCGGATCGGGGCGCTGGCGGACGCCGGGGCGGCCGTGGTGGTGGCCACCCACGACACCGAGTTCGCGGCGTCGTTCGCGGATCGGGTCGTGCTGCTTGGCGAGGGAATCGTGATCGGAGACAGCACACCCAGCGAGGTGCTCGGCGGCGGGCGTCACTTCTCGACCGAGGTGGCCCGCGCGACCGGTGGCGCCGCGCTGCTGGCCGAGCAGGGCGCTGCGCTGATCGCGCGCCGGCGCGCCGCGGAGGTGTCCCGGTGAGCTGGCAGGCAGCCTCGCTGGTCGTGCTCGCGCTCGCCCTGATCGCCGCCTTCGGCTGGTACGAGCGCGACAGGCCGCCCGCGCGGATCCTTGCTCTGGTGGCGACGATGGCGGCGCTGGCCGTCGTCGGCCGGCTCGCCTTTGCCGCGATCCCGAACGTGAAGCCGACAACCGACATCGTGCTGTTCGCCGGCTACGCGCTCGGCGCGGTGCCGGGCTTCGCCGTGGGGGCGGTGACCGCGGTCGTGTCGAACGTCTTCCTCTCCCAGGGTCCCTGGACCCCGTGGCAGATGGTCGGCTGGGGCGCGGTCGGGGTGGCCGGCGCCGCGCTTGCGCTCGCCATGCGTGGCCGCGAGCCCAGTCGGCTTGTGCTCGCCGCCGTCTGCGGGCTCGCCGGCCTTGCCTTCGGCGCCTGGATGGACCTCTACCAGCTCACCCTCGCGGCCCACCAGGACCTCGACACCTACCTGGCGCTGTCCGCGAGCTCGCTCCCGTACAACCTCGCCCATGCGATCGGAAACGTCGTGTTCTGCCTCTTGATTGGTCCCGTATTCATCCGCGCCCTGCGCCGCTACCGCCGCCGCCTCGAAGTGCACTGGCGCGCGCCCGTGGGCGCGGCAGCGGCGACGCTGCTGTTGGGCCTCGCCCTGGGTCTGCCGGCCGCCGCGGGCGCCGCGTCGCCGGCGGAGCGCGCCAAGCGCTGGCTTGCGCGAACCCAGAACAAGGACGGCGGCTTCGGCCCGGTCGCGGGCCAGTCCTCCAGCGCGCTGTTCAGCGGCTGGGCCGGGCTCGGGCTGGCCGCGGCCGGCCACAACCCGCGCGACCTGCGCCGCCCGGGCGGGCGATCGCTGGCGGCCTATGTCACACGCGGCGGGGCCTCGCTCAAGGACGTAGGCGAGATCGAGCGCACGATCCTCGTGGTCGAGGCGGCCGGGCTGTCGGCGAGGGACTTCGCGGGCAAGGACCTCGTCGCGGCTGTTCAGTCTCGCCGCCGAGGCGACGGGTCGATCGCGGGCTATGTGAGCTACACCGCGTTTGGGGTGATCGCTCTGCGCGCGGCGGGAGTCCAGGCGGGCAAGGCGACGGTGTCATGGCTCGTCTCGGCGCAGAACGCGGACGGCGGCTTCGGGCTCGCGCCCTCCTCGGTGAGCGACAGCGACATGACCGGCGCGACGTTGCAAGCGCTCGCGACCGTCGGCCGAGCGCGTGGTGGGGCGGCGACAGGAGCGGTGGCCTGGCTGCGCGCCAACCAAAACGACGACGGCGGCTTCGGCCAGTTCAAGGGGCGCAGCTCAAACGCACAGTCCACGAGCTACGCGATCCAGGGACTGGTGGCGGCGGGCGCCGGCGGCGGGACGCTGTCGCGCTCGCTCGCCTACCTGCGCGGGCTGCAGCGCTCGAACGGCAGCGTCGCCTATTCCTCGTCGAGCGCGCAGACGCCCGTGTGGGTCACCGCTCAGGCGCTGATGGCTTTCGAGCGCGCGCCGCTGCCGATCGCGGCGGTTCCGCGGGTCAAGCGAAAGCCGCCTGCGGGTGGGGCCGACCCCGATGAGGTGGCTCCCGCGGCCTCTGCGGGCCAGGGCGGCAACACAAGCAATATGGGGTCGCAAGCGGCCGGTGCGAAGGCGCGGGAGAAGGCGCCCGCCGGGGACGCCGAGCCCTCGACCGGCACGACAGGCGGTGAGGCGTCGCCGGCCGCCGGCGAGGCGTCGCCGCCTGCTCGCGACACCGGCCTGCGCGTCGACCCGGCGGGAGATGCGGCCGGCGAGGACCAGGGCGGCGGCCTCGCGCTTTGGCTCGTGGCGCTGGTGGTGGCCGTGGCCGGCGGACTCGTCTGGGTGTTTCGGCGCAGGCTCCTTCCGCCCAAGCTGCGGGCGCGCCTGCCGCGTCGCGGCTCGGCCTGACCGGCCGCGCGCCGTCATTGTCAAGTTAGCGGCCGTGGGGACCGCGAACTCGACAATGGATGCCTAATGCGGCGTGCGCGTCCAGGCCAGGTTGTCGTAGGGGTATGAGCGCCGGCTGATCAGCGTGCGGCCGGTGCCGTCGGGCCTGATGCGCGAGATGCCGTCCTGGCCAACGAACGCGATCCACCTGCCGTTCGGCGACCATGCCGGGACGCTGCCGAAGCGCACCAGCTTGCGCCGCCCGCTGCCGTCCGGGGAGACGATGCAGACGCCGCCCGAGCAGCCGTAGACGATCCGCGAGCCTCCCGGCGAGAAGCTCGGCCCGCGGACGAAGCCGGCGGCGACCAACCGAGCCGCCCCGCCGGCGGCCGGCATCGTCCACAGCCGCGGCGCCCCCTGGTAGACGACCGGGCTCACGAACGCGATCCGCCCGCGCGGCGACCAGGTCGGCTCGCCGGCGCCGGTCGTGGTCAGGCGGCGGAGGTCCGAGCCGTCGCGCGCGACCGTGCAGACGTCGCTCTGCGATCCGCCGTCCTCGATCCGCCAGAAGCAGCTGAACGCGAGCCGGCTGCCGCCTGGCGACCAGGCCGGATCGCTCACGTCGGCGTCCAGTCCGGGCACCCTGCGCAGGTTCTTCCCGTCGTGGTCGACGAGCCAGAGGCCGGGCAGCGCGATCGTCCGGCCATCGGGCGAAGGCACCGGCGCGGCCCAGGAGCAGCGAGCGTCGACGCAGGGGAGGACCAGGCGCCGAAACCCCTTGCCGCTCGCCCGCATCGAGAAGATCGACGAGGGCGGCGGGCCTGTCTCCTCGCAGCTCTCGCCGCAGGCGTCCGCCAGGCGGGAGTCATCGAAGAGCAGGCGCCCGCCGGGCGCCGCCTGTGCCGCGCCGGGAAGGGCAGCCCAGGCGGCGGCGAGCACGGCGACCAGCAGCAGAGGGCGGCGCATGTCCTGTCAAACCGCCGCAAAGCCGGAAGTTACGGGGCCTTGCCGCAAGCACGCAGCTCGGCCGGGTGCGCGCGGATGGATTTCGCTCGCAGCGTCAGCGCTTCCTGCCGCCGCCCAGCGCCCGCTCGATCAGCCTGTCCATCACGCGGTCGGGCAGGAGCAGCGCTGCCGGGGCGCGCAGCTTTGCGTCGCGGCCCACGAGATAGCGTGCGCGCGGACGCTCCGCGGTCAGGGCCGTTCCGATGGTCTCGGCCACCTCGCGCGGCTCGATCCCACGCTCCTGCTGGATCTTGTCCGTCGCCTTGCGCAGGCCGTCGATCAACGGCCCGTAGAGCCGCTGGGTCTCGGGCGGCATCGTGGCACGCATGTCGCTGGCGAGCTCGTCGCCCTTCCTCCAGATCGGCGTCTTGACGCCGCCCGGCTCGATCACGATCACGTCGACGCCGTGCGGGCGCAGCTCGCGTCGGAGCGAGTCGCTCATGGCCTCCAGCCCGAACTTCGACATGGCGTACGCGCCAACCAGTGGCATCGCCACGCGCCCGCCGATCGAGCTGACGTTGACGATCGTCCCGCGGGCGGCCCGCAGCGCGGGCAGGAACTGCTGTGTCACGGCAAGCTGCCCGACCAGGTTAATCTCGAGCTGGCGGCGGAGCTGGTCGAGCGGAAGGAACTCGAGCGGCGCGGCGACCGCGATGCCGGCGTTGTTCACCAGGCCGGCGAGCGCACCTTCACCCAGCTCGGCGCGAGCGGCGGCGATCGAGTCCGGCTCGGTCAGGTCGAGCTTGACCGTGCGCACCCCGGCCGCGCGCAGGCGCTCGGCGTCCTCGTCCTTTCGGACCGCGCCGACGGCGTCGAAGCCGAGCTCCTTTAGGTGAAGCACCGTCGCCTCGCCGATCCCGCTCGAGGCTCCTGTTACCAGCACGGTCCCCTGGGCCACACTGGCAGACTAACCGCGGCATGGAACTCGAAGATGCGATCCGCAGCCGCCGCACCCACAAGGCCTATGGACCGGCGCCGGTGTCGCGCGAGACGCTCGAGGAGCTCTTCGAGCTCGCGCGCTGGGCGCCCAACCACAACCTCACCAATCCATGGCGCTTTCGCGTGCTCGGCCCTCAGGCCCTCGCGCGGCTCAAGCTGGCGGCCGGACCGGAGGCCGCGACAAAGCTCGACCGTGCCCCGACGCTCGTGGTGGCGAGCCAGGTGCGCTCCGACGATCCCATTCAGGACGAGGAGGATCTCTGTGCGACGGCGACCGCGATCGCATATGTGCTGCTCGGCGCACACGCTCGAGGGCTGGCAGGCTACTGGCGCACCCCAGCCGTGCTGCGCACGCGCGAGGGCCTGGAGGCGCTCGGCGTCCCAGAGGGCGAGCGCCCGCTCGCGCTGATCCACCTTGGCCGGGCGCGCCAGGAGAAGGAGCCGCCCGAGCGGCTGCCGACAGGCGACTACGTAACGTTCCTGTCGTGATCCCGCGCGCCGACGCGCTCGCCTCCCTGGAACGCGACTCGTTCGACCTGGTCGTGGTGGGCGGCGGCATCACCGGGGCGGGGGTGGCCCTCGACGCGGCCTCGCGCGGCTACAGCGTGGCGCTCGTCGAGAAGTCCGATTTCGCCGCGGGCACCTCGAGCCGCTCCTCCAAGCTGATTCACGGCGGGCTGCGCTACCTGCAGAACTTCGACCTCGGGCTCGTGCGCGAAGCGCTCCTCGAGCGCTCGCTGATGGTCAGGCTCGCCCCGCACCTGGTGCATCCGCTGCCGCTGCTCGTGCCGAGCTTCGAGGGCAAGCGCCCTGACCGGCTCATGGGAGTCGGGCTGAACATGTACGACGTCATGTCGCGGCGGCGCGGCCGCGACGAGGGGGAGGAGTGGAGCCCCGCCCGCCACCGAATCGTCGACGGCGGCGAGACGCTCACGATGGCGCCCGCGCTGCACGGCCGCGACCCCACCGCCGCCTACCTCTTCTACGACTGCCAGACCGACGACGTGCGCCTTGTGCTCAGCGTGCTGGGCGAGGCCGAGCGCTTCGGCGCGGTGTGCGCCAACCGCTGCGAGGTCACGGGGCTGATCGAGCGCGGACAGCGCGCGGCCGGCGTTCTGGTTCGCGACACCGAGGGCGGCGGTGAGTTCGAGCTGACGGCCGCGAACGTCGTCAACGCGACCGGGGTCTGGGCGGACCGGCTACGCCCGGACGAGCTCTACGAAGCCGAGGAGATGCCGCGCATCCGGCCCAGCCGCGGGACGCACATCATCGTCTCGCGCGACCTGCTGACTGTGAACGCGGGCGTGATCCTGCCCGCCGGCAGCGGCCGCACCATCTTCGTCCTGCCCTGGCTTGGACGCACGCTCGTGGGCACGACCGACAACGACTACGAGGGGCCGCTCGACCACATCCCCGCCGGCGCTGCCGACATCGAATACCTGCTCGAGGCTCTCAACGCGTTCTTTGGGACCGAGCTGGCGGCGGACGACCTCACCGGCGCCTACGCCGGCGTGCGCCCGCTGATCTCGACGGGCGATCCGAAGAAGTCGGTGGACATCTCGCGCAAGGCCGAGCTGTTCGAGACGAGCTCCGGCCTTGTAACGATCACCGGCGGCAAGCTCACCACCTGGCGGCGGATGGCCAAGCTGGCTGTCGACCGGATCGTCGAGCGCGAGGGTCGCGAGGCGCCCTGCCGCACCCACGAGATCCCAATCGGCCAGCCCGAGGACCCGGACGCGCTGCCCGAGGTCCCGGGTGTCGAGGCCGAGAGCCGCGTGCACCTGGCCGCGCGCTACGGGCACGCCGCGGCCGACGTGCTGCGCCTGGCGGCAGCGGCGCCGCGCCTGGCCCAGCGCATCAGCCCCGAGCTGCCCGACCTCGTGGCCGAGACCGCCTTCGCCGCCGGGCACGAGCAGGCGCGCTCGCTCGGCGACGCCCTGTTGCGGCGCACCCGGGTTGGACTGCTCGACGCCCGCAGGCTGAGCGATCCGAACTCCGAGGAGGTCGAGCGCGTGGCCCGCGCCATGGCCGGCGAGCTCGGCTGGGACGATGCCCGCCTGGCGCGCGAGCGAGATGACTGGGCAGAGCTGGTGCGCCTCGAGGGGCTCGTGCCCCACGGCAGCCGGCCGGCCGCGGCCGGTGAGCGCCGCCAAGAGGCGCCGCTGCAGGCCGGCGCGGCGCCCGAGGAGGCTGCATGAGCGCGCCCGTGCTCATGGGGATCGTCAACGCGACGCCCGACTCGTTCTCCGATCGCCAGGGACCGAAGCCGCTCGACGACCTCGTCGTGCGAGCCCGGGCGCTGGTGGAGCAGGGAGCGTCGATCGTGGACGTTGGCGGCGAATCGGGCCGCACCGACCGCCCGGCCGTGGCGGTCGAGGAGGAGATCGCCCGCGTGGTGGGGCTGATCGAGCGGCTGGCGGATGAGGGAGTGGCGGTCTCGGTCGACACCTGGCGCGCGCCGGTGGCACGCGCCGCTCTCGGTGCGGGCGCGAGCATGGTCAACGACGTGAGCGGACTTAGCGATCCCGAGGTGGCGGACGCCTGCGCGGAATTCGGAGCGCGCCTGGTGATCACCCACACGCGCCTGCCTCCGAAGGTCAAGGGCTACCCGGGTTACGACGACGTGGTGGCGGACGTGGCGGACCTGTTGCGTGAGCGGGCGGCGCTGGCCGTCGAGCGGGGGGTGGGGGAGGAGCAGCTCGTGTTCGATCCCGGCATCGACCTCGCAAAGACGCCGGCGGAGTCGATCGAGGTCCTGCGCCGCCTGCCGGGGCTCGCCCGGCTGGGCCCGCCGCTGCTGCTCGCCGTCTCGCGCAAGGACTTCGTGGGCGCGTTGACCGAGCGCGCGCCCGCCGAGCGCGATGCCGGGACGCTCGCCGCCCTCGGTTGCGCGGTCGACGGCGGGGCCGCCATCCTGCGCGTGCACGACGTGGCCGGCGCGCGCGACTACCTGATGGTGCGCGCCGCGCTGCGCGACGGCCCGGCGCCGCGCGATCTCGCCCTCGCCGACGAGCTGCGCAGGGAGGCCGTGTGAGCAAGACCTTCACGATCTGCCAGCTCTCAGACCTGCACTGCGGCTCGCCGTTCTTCGTTCCGAGCCTGCTCGACCGCGCGATCGTCGAGGTCAATGAGCTCGAGCCGGACGTGGTGATTGTCTCCGGCGACCTGACCGGCGAGGGCCTGCGCGCCGAGTACGAGTCGGCGCGCGAGTACCTCGACCGGATCGCGTGCGAGCGGATGATCGTGATCCCCGGCAACCACGATTCGCGCAACGTCGGCTACGTGCACTTCGAGGAGCTGTTCGGCGAGCGCAACGCCCAGCTGCACCTCGACGGGGTGTCGATCGTCTCAGTGGACTCCACCGAGCCCGACCTCGACAACGGGGTGATCGGGCGCGGTCGCTATCCGTGGATCGAGGAGAGCTTCGCGTCGTCCCGCGAGGCCTTCCTGCGCATTTTCGTGCTGCACCACCATCTGCTGCCGGTGCCCGGCACAGGGCGCGAGCGCAACGTGGTGCACGACGCGGGCGACACGCTCGAGTGCCTGCAGCGCGCCGACGTCCACCTCGTCCTCTCCGGACACAAGCACGTGCCCTACGCGTGGCGCCTGGAGAACCTGTTCGTGGTCAACGCCGGGACCGTCTCGACCACGCGCCTGCGCGGCAAGACAAAGCCCTGCTACAACGTCGTCGAGGCGAGCACCGAGCGCGTGACGGTCTATCGCAAGTACCCATTCCACGAGCAGGACGCGATCCTCTCGTTCGATCCGCGGACCTACGAGTACGAGAAGGACCAGTCGCTGTTGGGCGAGACGGCGCACGGATGACCGCGGTTCTCTAACCGACCGGCGTAATTCCCTGCCGGGCCCCGGGCTCAAGGACAAGAAGGGCGGCAGGCTGCGCTGTGTGCCGAAGACCAAGAGGCTCGTCCGCAAGCTGCGCCCGAAGCCGGCCCGCTGCAAGGCATGGAAGAAGATCGGCAAGATCACCAAGGACGTCGGCGCGGGGCCTAACAAGATCGTCTTCAGCGGACGCCTGGCCGGCCGCAAGCGCGGCCCCGGCAAGTACCGGGCACTGCTCAAGATCACCGATACGGCGGGCAACGTGTCGAGCACGGAGACGCTGCGCTTCCGCGTGCTGAAGCGCAAGGGCAAGGGCTGAGCGGCGCGCTCGCACCCGTTAGGGCACGCGAGGCATGGGTACGGAACAGACATGACGACGCAGACGATTGAGCAATCGGTGGAGGTCGAGGTCCCGATCCGCCAGGCCTACGACCAGTGGACGCAGTTCGAGGAGTTCCCGCGGTTCATGGAGGGTGTCGAGCGCGTGGAGCAGCGCGATGACCGTCACCTGCATTGGGTGGCGAGCTTCGGTGGCCGGACCCACGAATGGGACGCGGAGATCACAGAGCAGGCCCCCGAGGAGCGGGTTGCGTGGCGAAACGTCGACGGCAAGGACAACGCCGGCGTCGTCACGTTCCACAAGATCGACGACGACACCACTCGCATCATGGTCCAGATGGACTGGGCCCCCGAGGGGATTGCGGAAGAGGTGGGATCCGCGCTCGGCGCCGACGACCGACGCCTCAAGCGTGACCTCCGCCGTTTCAAGCAGTTCATCGAGTCGCGCGGCACCGCCACCGGCTCGTGGCGCGGCGAGATCCCGCGCGAGGCTTAGCGCGTTCACACACCACGCGCGCGTTCGTGAAGCGGCCGTCCCTCAGGGCGGCCGTATTGCTTTGAGGGCCACAATGCGCGCGTGGCGGTCATCGCATTGATCGACGGCGAGCATCACCCCTCGGCGGTGCGCGACGTGCTCGCCCGCCTGGACGCCGGACGCGGCCTGGCGGGAGTGGTCTTCTGCGGCGGAGAGGAGAAGCTGACCCCGGGGTCGCTGAGCGACCACTACGGGCGGGCGGTGGAGAGCGATCCGGAAGCGGCCCTGCACAGGCTCGCCTCACACGCCGACGCGGTGGTGGACCTGGCCGACGAGCCCGTCCTCGGACCGAGCGCGAAATTGAGGCTCGCCGCCCTCGTGCTCCATCTCGGCATGGCCTACGAGGCGCCGGGCCTGCGGCTCGATCCTCCCCGCTACGACCCGGTCGGCTTCGCCGGCCTCAAGCTTGCCGTGATCGCCACCGGGAAGCGCACCGGCAAGACGGCGCTCGCCTGCCACCTCGCCCGCCTCTTGAGCGAACGCGACCCGGTGATCGTGTGCATGGGCAGGGGCGGTCCCGCGGAGCCGGTGATTGCAGAGCCCGGCCCCTCGCTCGACGACCTCCTGGCCATCGTCGAGGCCGGCGGGCACGCCGCTTCGGACTACCTCGAGGACGCGGTGCTGGCCGGGGTGCGCACCGTCGGGTGCCGGCGCGTCGGCGGCGGGTTGACCGGCCAGGCCGCAGAGTCGAACGTTGTGGCCGGCGCGGCGCTGGCCGCGGCGCTTTCGCCGGGACTGATCCTCTTCGAGGGGTCCGGTGCGTGCATCCCGCCCGTCGACGTCGACCGCACGATCTGCATCGTCGGCCTCGGCGAACCGGAACCGATGTCCGAGTACCGGTTGCTGCGCGCCGATCTCGTGCTCGCCCAAGAGGGCGCCCCCGCGCCGCCGGGGACGAAGCGATTTGCTCTGTGCCCGGAGCCCGCCGAGCCGCTGCCGGCGGATGCGCGGGTGGCCCTGTTCACAACCGGCGCCGGCCGCTGCGAGGGAGTCGAGCCGGTCCTGGCGTCCACGAACCTGGCCCGTCGTCGTGCCCTGGCGGCCGACCTCGAGCGCGCAGCCGCCGAAGCCTGCGACGTCTACCTGACCGAGCTGAAGGCGGCGGCCATCGACACGGTTGCCCGGTGGGCGCGGGAGCGCGACGCGCGTGTCGTGTTCGTGCGAAACCGAGTCGACGGGGTCGACGACGCGCTTCTGGAGCTGGCCCGTGGCTGAGACGATCGTGGTCCACAAGGGCCACGGCCTGCCCTACAGCAAGGGGCTGATGGCCCAAGCGCTGTCGGCCACCGCGCTCTCCCAGGAGCGCGCCTTCGAGCTGGCGCGGCTGATCGAGTGCAAGCTGGGCGAGCGCGGAGAGAAAGAGATCGACGTCGGCGCGCTGCACGCGCTCGCCGAGGAGGTCCTGCTCGCCGAGGAGGGCCGGACGGCCGCGAGCCGCTACCGGCGCTGGCGCCGGCTCGACCGTCTCGATCGCCCGCTGGTCGTGTTGATCGGGGGCACCACCGGGGTGGGCAAGTCGACGCTCGCCAGCATGCTGGGCGCTCGCCTGGGGGTCAACCGGGTGATACCCACGGACGTCATCCGCCAGGTTCTGCGCGCGTTCTTCACGCCCGAGGCGATGGCCACCGTGCACCATTCGGCCTTCGAGGCCGGGGGCATCCCCGGCTACCGCGACCAGGCCGAGCGGGTCGGCACCGGCGTCGCGGCGATCGTGGAGCGCGCGGCCAACGAGGGCAAGCCGGTCGTGGTCGAGGGCGTGCACGTGGTCCCGGGCGGGGTCCATCCGCGCGTACGCGAGAGCTGCGTGCTGGTCGAGGCCCTCGTTGTCGTGGACGACCCGGACCTCCACCGCGCGCATTTCTCCCTGCGGCCCGGCACACGCCCGGCCGAGCGCTACCTCGCGCGCTTCGAGGACATCCGCGTGCTCCAGGACCACCTCTGGGCGCGGGCGCGCTCGGAGGGCGTCACGATCATCGACAACGCGAACGTCGACGAAGCGCTCGCGCGGCTGATGGAGCTCGTGTTGGACGCGGTCAAGGAGGACGAGTGAGTCGTGCACCCTTTCGGGCCCGCCTACCGACCCGGTAGGGTGCTCGGCCGATGCCAGTCCTGCAACGCAAAGAGCTCGAAGCCAGCCCGTTGGCCGACCTGCACGCGATCGCCTCCGAGCTTGGACTCGAGGGATTTCGCAGCAAGCGCAAGGCCGACCTGATCGGGGCGATTCTGGGCGCCCAGGGCGGGGAGGAGGCGGCCGAGCCCGCGGATGCCGAGGAGCGCGAGCCGGACGAGGCGCCGGCCGACCAGGCGCTAGCCGACGAGGCCCCCGACGACGAGGCGCCCGACGAGGAGTCGGACGACGGCGAGCGCGCCGAGGACACGTCGGAGGACACCTCGGAGGACACGAGCGAAGGCACGTCGACCGACGAGAGCGCAGAAGACGAGGACGAGGACGAAGAGGTGGCGGCGGTCGCCGAGGACGAGGAAGAGGTGGCGGCGGTCGCCGAGGACGAGGACCGCGGGCGTGGGCGGCCACGCCGGCGCCGCCGGCGGCCTGCCGGGGAGGAGGAGCCGGAGGTCGTGGAGGACGAGGTCTCCGACGAGGAGATCTCGAGCGGCCTGCTCGACATCCTCGCCAACGGCTCGGGCTTCCTGCGGCTCGATCCCTCCGGGCAATCGCGCGAGGACGTCTACGTCTCGCCGGCCCAGATCCGCCGCTGCGAGCTGCGCTCGGGCGATGAGATCAGCGGTCCGGTGCGCCCGCCGCGCCGAAACGAGCGCCATCCGTCGCTGATCCGCGTCGAGCAGGTGAACGGAACCGACGCCGAGCCGCCCGAGGAGCGGCCCTCGTTCGCGGACATGACACCGGTCTTTGCGTCCGAGCGCCTGAACGCGTCCGGCCCGCTCGACGCGGTGCCGTTCGGCAAGGGTTCACGCGTGGCCGTGACCGGCCCGGCCGGCGCCGGGGCAACGTCGCTTCTGCGGGAGCTGGCCAAGTCGCTGGCCGAGAGCCACCCCGACGTGGGCCTCCAGGTTGTGCTCGCAGGCGTGCGGCCCGAGGAGGTGGGAGACTGGAACGAGACCGGGTTGCCGGTGATGGGCGGAAGCTTCGACCGTTCTCCCGAGGCGCAGGCGCAGGTGGCCGAGCTGGCCGTCGAGCGGGCAAAGCGCCAGGCCGAGCGCGGCGGCCACGCCGCCGTGGTCATCGACGCGCTGGACGCGCTTCCCGCGGGAGTGCGCCGGCGCGTGTTCGGTGCCGGGCGCGCGACCTCCGAGGGCGGCAGCCTCACGATCGTCGCCGCCACGGGCGAGGATCGCGAAGCGCTGCGCTGGGCGACCACGCGGGTCGTGCTCGAGAGCGGCGGCCGCGTGGCCGCCGAGAGCGCGACGCTGCGCGCCGACCGCCTCTCGTAACTGTCGCGCTACACGGCGCCCGGTCGGGCCGCGGCGGCCACGCGCCCGCGATCGTTGCTGCCAGGCAGAGAAAAGCTCGGGAGCGTGCGGGCTAGCGCCGGTAGCCGACCTGGTGCCAGCTCGGCTCGGGCGACAGCTCGATCAGCTCGAGGTTGCGGTCCGGCTGGGCGTAGCCGAATGAGTTGGTCGTCTCGTCGAACACGACCTCGAGCTCGCCCTCCATGACGCGCTGGTCGAGCCAGGCTCCGCGGAACACCAGCCTGCGGATCCAATGGACGAGCGAGTGCTCCGAGGGTCCGTTCAGGTCACCCCAGCAGTCGTTGATGTGCGAACCCAGCTCGGAATGCGGCTCGGGCACCTCGCCGTTCACCGCAAGGTTGACGAGGTCCTCGCGCTCGTTGTCTCCCAGCGGACCGCCCACGAAGCCGAGCTTGGTGGCCGCCTGCTCGACGCGTTCGGTGAAATCGCGCTCGTTGAAGGTGAAGCGAAGCTCCCCGTACTCGAGCACATAGTCCGAGCCGGACTCGTAGTTTCCACGTCGTGCAGTGTCCATGTTCGCGTGCCGGACCTCCCGTCCGGCGTCGTCATCCTACGGCCGTTTCCTTCACGTCCGGGAGCGATGCAACGCGGTTTGCAATCGGTGCCCAGCGGAGTGGGGGCGAAACGAGCCGCGGGCCCGCTTAGCCCTCCGTGACCGACCTGCGACCCCTGCTGGTGGTGGAGGACGACGAGCTCACCCGTTCCTTCCTGCTCGACAACCTCGCGGCCGACGGCTTCCGTGTGGCCGGGGCGGGCGGGGTGGGCGAGGGCCTGCGAGCGATCGAGGTGCGCCAGCCCGCGCTGGTGGTGCTCGACCTGACCCTCGAGGACGGCAACGGGCTCGTACTGCTCGACCGGCTGCGCTCGGCCGACGGCCTCGCCTCGCGCCTCGATCCCGACCTGCCGGTGATCGTGCTGAGCGGCCGGGCCGGGGACGCCGACCGGGTGCGCAGCTTCGCGCGCGGGGCCGATGACCACCTCTGCAAGCCTTTCCTGTACGCCGAATTGCTGGCGCGCGTGCGAGCGCTGCTGCGACGCGCGGAGGGGCGACGCGGCCAGGGCGTCCTGCGCGTTGGAGAGCTGACGCTCGACCCGGTCACGCGTGCTGTACGTCTCTCCGGACGGCGGATCGACCTCTCGGCCAAGGAGTTCGCTCTGCTTCACGCGCTGGCGGAGGAGCCCACTCGTGTATACGGCAAGCAGGAGTTGCTTCGCGACGTTTGGGGCTACCTGTCCGCCGGCAAGACGCGCACCCTCGACGCCCACGCCTGCCGCCTGCGCAAGAAGCTCGAGGCGTCGCCGCGCACCTGGGTCGTGAACGTGCGCGGCGTGGGCTACAGGTTGACGGAGGCCCTGTGACCTGGGCGTTTGCCGGCGCCGCCGTGGCCGGCTGGGCGCTTGTCGCGTGCCTGCTCGCGGTCCTGCGCCGGCGTCTCGCGCTGGTGGCCGACGCCGAACACGAGCTGCGCGGAGCGGCGGCCGCCATCGGCCTCGCCGCGGAGCGGATGAAGCGCGCCGGCGCGACCCGGGCCTTCGCGTCGCTGCTCGACGTTCAGCTGGACCGCGCGAAGGCCGGGCTGGCCGACCTCGAGAGGGCGCACCGGCGCCCGCGCCGCCGCACAGCCGAGGCCATCACGCCGCCCACCGATTCGGCACGCCTGGCCCAGGTGGTGACGAATCTCGTGACGAACGCGGCCCAGCACGGGACCGGCCCGGTCGAGATCAGCTGGAGGCCGACGAGGTCGGGCGCGCGCCTTGAGATCCGCAACCCCAACCGGCCCCCCGAGCTGGACGATCTGCTGGCGCCGGAGGGCCTCGGGCTTGGCATAGCGGCCCGTGCGGCGCGCGACCTGGGTGCCAGCCTGCGGGTGGATACAGGAGCGCGGGACACCTCGGCCACGCTCGAGCTCCCCGCCGCCGCCGGGCCCGATCCCGCGGACGATCGTGCTCGCCTCGCGGCATGAAGGTCCGCCGGCGGCGCGGCCTTCTGCTGCTCGCGCTCGCGCTCGTCTGCGGCGGCCTCGCCGCCTCTCAGGTGCGCGAGCGCGAGCGCAGCGTCGAGGCGAAGGTCGGGCCGCTCGTGTCGGTGGTGGTCGCGGCCCGCGAGCTCGCGCCGGGCGAGACGTTGCGCCCGCGGGACCTCAGAGTCGAGCGGGTGCCGGCGCGCTACGTCCCCGCGGACGCGCTCGGAGCCGCCGACCGGCTGGCGGGTGCGCGGACGGCGGTGGCGGTGGCGGCCGGGTCGTACGTGACGATTGGGCTGCTGGAGGGAGCCGCGGATGGTGCTCGGCGGCCCCTGAAGCCGGGAAAGCGCACGCTCGAGGTCGGCGTCACCGGCGGCGCCGCCCTTGCCGCAGCGGGCGCCGGATCGCGGGTCGACGTAGTGGTATCGACCCAGCGCCACGAGGGCGCGGGACGCAGCTTCGTCGCGCTGGAGGACGTGGAGCTCCTCGAGCTGCGCGCGGCCGGCGGCAGCGAGCTCGGCCCCGCCGGCCCGGAGGAGGCTCCGCCGGATACCGCGCTCGCCACGCTGCGCGTGAGCGTCCGGCAGGCCGTATATCTCACCGCCGTCGAGAACTTCGCCCGCGAGGTCCGCCTGCTGGTGCGCCCGCCGGCCGATCGCCGGCGCGTGCAGGGCTACGCGGTGTCCGAGGCGGAGCTGTGAGCGGCAGCTACTTGGGTGGCTCGACCACCTCGACCGACCCGTCCGGGTTGCCGAGCAGCGCGCGCTCGGCCATGTCGATGAAGAGTCCGTGTTCGACGACGCCCGGGACCCGCTTGATCGCGGGACCGAGGTCGTCGAGGTCGATGTCGGCGGGTATGGCGCAGTCGAGGATTAGGTGTCCCTCGTCGGTCAGGTATGAGTCGCCGTCCTGTCGGCGCCGCAGCTCGGGTTCGGGAAGCAGCCGGGCGAGCCTGCGCCGCGTGTCGCGCCAGGCGAAGCGGGTCACCTCGATCGGCAGGCGGAAGTGCTGGCCGAGCCGCTCCACCTTCTTGGGCGTCTCGGCCACCACAACGAAGCGCCGCGCCGCCGACACGACGATCTTCTCGCGCAGCAGCGCTCCACCGCCGCCCTTGAGCAGCCGCAGCCGAGGGTCGATCTCGTCGGCGCCATCGAGGGCCAGGTCGAGCTCGAAGGTCCCGTCCAGCTCCACCACCTCGATGCCGAGCGACCGCGCTTGCTCGTCGGTGCGCGCCGAGGCCACCGCGGCGCGCAGCCCGGTGCCCGCCGGCGCGCTGCCGCTCGCCAGGTCGCCGCCCTCCCGCACACGCTCGCCCAGCAGCTCGACCAGCCTCCATACCGCCCGGCCCGACCCGAGCCCGATCGTCATGCCGGGCTCGACCAGCTCAGCCGCGGCCAGCGCCGCGGCCTCGCGCGCCACTGGATAGACGGCGCTGACGCGCGGCCGTTCGCCCATGCCGGGCAGGTCGTTCACAGGCGGCCCTAGCCCTCCAGCGTCGCGTTCAGCTCGATCGACTCCACCGCCGCGAGCGCCTGGGAGACCGGACAGCCTTTCTTTGCGGCCTCGGCGAGGCGCTGAAACTCCTCGTCCTCGATCCCGGGCACGCGCGCGCGGGTGTCGAGCTCGATGCGGGTGATCGCAAAGCCGTCGGGCACCTTCTCGACGTGCACGGTCGCGGTCGTCTCGACGCTCTCGGCGGCGTGGCCGGCCCGGCCCACCTCTCCGGAAAGCGCCATCGAGAAGCACCCGGCGTGGGCGCCCGCGATCAGCTCCTCGGGATTCGTGCCTTCGCCTTCCTCGAAGCGCGACTCGAAGGAATAGGGCCCTTCGAACGACCCGGTTGCGAGCCGCATCGTGCCGTGTCCGTCCTGCAACGACCCGTCCCAGCGCGCGTCGGCCTTCCGCTTTGGCATCTCTCGTTACCTCCGTGTAGGGGTGTCAAACCGGAAGCTACCCGGCGGCGCGCGAAGCTTGCCCACTTCTGGCGCGCTGGGGCCCGTAAGGCCGCCTGACCAGTCGCTAAACTCCTTCCTTACCCAACGTAAGTAGGTGACGCAAATTGGCCACTGAAACACTCTTGCTGATTCCGGTTGACGACTCGGTCGTCTTCCCCAACATGTCCGTCACGCTGGCGATCGAGGCCGGCGATGAGGAGCGGGTGGTCCTCGTGCCGCGCAAGGGCGACGAGTTCGCGAGCGTCGGCACCGTCGCCGATGTCGTCGACCGCGTGCGCCTTCCCGGCGGCGGCCGCGCGGTCGCGCTCGAGGGCAGCCACCGCGGCCGTATCGGTGCCGCGAGCACCGACCCCACCGGCGCCCTGCGCGTCGAGGTCGAGCCGCACCCCGACGACGTCCCGGTCGACGGGCGCACCCGTGAGCTCGAGCGCGAGTACCGCGCCGTGGTCGAGGAGATCCTCGAGCTGCGTGGTGACGACGGGCGCATCGCCGCGTTCGTGCGCTCCATCACCGAGCCGGGCGCGCTCGCCGACACGAGCGGCTACGCACCCGACCTCACATACGAGCACAAGGTCGAGCTGCTCGAGACACTCGGCGTGACCGAACGCCTCGAGTTCGCCCTCGGCCTCCAGCGCGAGCGCCTTGCAGAGCTGCAGGTGCGCCGGCGCATCCGCGACGACGTCCAGTCGGGCGCCGAGAAGCAACAGCGCGAGTACTTCCTGCGCAAGCAGATGGAGTCGATCCGCAAGGAGCTCGGCGACGACGACGCATCGGTTCTTGACGAGTACCGCACCAAGATCGAGGAAGCCGGGATGCCCGAGCACGTGCGCGAGCAGGCCGAGCGTGAGCTGGGCCGGCTGGAGCGCGTCGGCGAGCAGGGCGGCGAAGCGTCGATGATCCGCTCCTACCTCGACTGGCTGATCGCCGTGCCGTGGTCCGAGCGCTCCGAGGAGCGCCTCGATCCCGTGCACGCGCGCGAGGTTCTCGACGCAGACCACGCCGGGCTCGAGGACGTGAAGGACCGCATCGTGGAGTACATCGCGGTGCGCAAGCTGCGCACCGAGCGGGGCATCGAGGAGGACAAGCGCTCCGGCGCCATCCTCACCCTGATCGGCCCCCCCGGCACCGGCAAGACGTCGATCGGCGAGTCGATCGCACGTGCGACCGGACGCGAGTTCGTGCGGATGTCGCTCGGCGGCGTGCGCGACGAGGCCGAGATCCGCGGCCACCGGCGCACCTACATCGGCGCGCTGCCCGGCCGCCTGGTGCGCGCCCTGCGCGACGCCGGGACGATGAATCCGGTGATCATGCTCGACGAGGTCGACAAGGTCGGCGCCGACTGGCGCGGCGACCCGAGCGCCGCACTGCTCGAGGTCCTCGACCCGGCGCAGAACCACTCGTTCCGCGATCACTACCTCGACGTGGAACTCGACCTCTCGCAGGTGGTGTTCATCGCCACCGGCAACCTCGCCGAGACGATCCCCGCGCCGCTGCTCGACCGGATGGAGATCATCCGCTTCGACGGCTACACCACCGTCGAGAAGGTGGCGATCGCGCGCGGCTATCTCTGGAAGCGCCAGCGCGAGCGCAACGGCCTGCGCGAGGACGAGGTGTCGATCTCGGACGACGTGCTGCAGACGCTCGTGACCGAGTACACCCGCGAGGCGGGCGTGCGCGGGCTGGAGCGAGAGCTCAGCACGCTGTTGCGAAAGACGGCAACCCAGATCGCTTCGGGTGCCGCGACGGTGCCGGTGGCAATCGAGGTCGACGACGTTCGCCAGGCGCTTGGGCGCCAGCGCTTCTTCCAGGAGGCAGCCGAGCGCACGGCGGTTCCCGGCGTGGCCACCGGCCTGTCGGTGACCGGCGCGGGCGGGGACGTCCTCTTCATCGAGGCGACGCGAATGAAGGGCAAGGACGGACTGGTTCTGACGGGGCAGCTGGGCGACGTCATGAAGGAGTCGGCGCGCATCGCGCTCTCTTACGTGCGCGGCCATTCCGGCAGCCTCGGCATCGACGAGGATGCGTTCGACGAACGCGAGTTCCACGTCCACGTGCCGGCGGGCGCGATCCCCAAGGACGGCCCGAGCGCGGGCATCACGATGACCACGGCGCTGGCCTCGCTGCTGAGCGGGCGGCCGGTTCGCCACACCGTCGGGATGACAGGCGAGGTCACGCTCCAGGGACGGGTGCTGCCGATCGGCGGCCTCAAGCAGAAGGTGCTTGCCGCGCACGCGGCGGGGCTGACAGACGTGATCCTGCCCGAGCGAAACCGGGCCGACCTCGACGACGTGCCCGAGGAGGTCCGGGAGGCCATGACCTTCCACCCGGTCATGACCGTCGACGAGGTGCTCGACCTCGCGCTCGAGCCCGAGCCGGCGACCTCGCTGGCCGCATGAGCATGTGACGGGATTGGTCGCCGGGCGTATAGGAGACATGCGCCCGGCGGCCATCATCGTCTGTGGCCTCTTTCTCGCCGCCTGCGGCTCGGACGCCGAGCAGGACGGCGGCGGGCAGACAACGCCCGGCCCCGAGGGCGCGAGCCTGACCGTGACGCTGCGCCCCGAGGGCAAGGACGGGCCCACCCGTGTGCGGCGCATCGAGTGCGTGCGGCTCGGCGAGGGGTCGGCGCTCTGCCGGCGCCTCGAGGGGCTCACGCGTGCCCGGCTCGCGCCGGTCCCGGCGGCGACGGCATGTGCGGAGCTCTATGGCGGCCCGGCCACCGCGCGAGTGAGCGGCGAGCTGCGCGGCGAGAAGGTGGATGCCCGCTTCGACCGCGTGAACGGCTGCGAGATCAACCGCTGGGACGAGAACCGCGCGCTGCTCGGACGCGCCTCCTTGTGACCGCGGCGGTCAGGTGCTCTTGGTGAGCCCGCCGTCCACGGCCAGCGCCTGTCCGGTGATATATCCGGCCTCCGTCGAGCACAGGAAGGCGGCCGCCGCGGCGATTTCCTCCGGCCGGCCGAGGCGCTTCGCCGGCACCTCCTCGCGGGCGACCTCCTCCGCTGCGTCCAGCGAGCCGTAGAGGCTCTCCAGGCGGTCGGTGGCGATCCGGCCGGGCAGGATCGTGTTGAGCGTCACCCCGTCCGCCGCCAGCTTGCCGGCGAGCGTCCTGAAGGTGGCGAGCATGCCGCTGCGATGAGCGCTCGAGAGCATCAGGCCGGGGATCGGCTCGCGCGCGGCGGTGGAGGAGATGTTGAGGATCCGGCCGAACCCGCGCTCGCGCATGCCTGGCAGCGCCCCCTCGATCAGTGCCATCGGGCCGAGCATCAGCTCGCGGTGGGCGTCCTGCCACTGCTCGCGGGTGAACTCGAGCGGGTCGCCGCCCGGCGGGCCGCCGGTGTTGGTCACGAGGACAGCCAGCGGCCCCAGCTCCTCCTCGATCCTGTCAACGAGAGCCGGGGCGGAGTCCAGATCGCTGGTGTCGTGCACGTAGGCGCGCGCGCCGATCCTCTCCGCGGCGGCCTCGATCCGCTCCTGGGAGCGCGAGCTGACGGCCACCTGCGCACCCTCGTCCGCGAGCGCCTGGGCGACCGCGAACCCGATCCCCTGCGATGCGCCGGTGACCAGCGCCACCTTTCCGCTCACGCCGAGATCCATGTCCGGCAGCCTACCCGGGGCCGGGTGTAGGCTCGCCTGGATGCCGCTCCGCCTGCTGGCTCGCGCAGCACCGCTGGTCCTCGGCGCCGTCGCTGCGGCGATCTGGCTGCGCAGACGGCGACCGCAGCGCCCTGCGCTTCCCGCCACGGCATCGCCCCTGCCGCCACCTGAGCCCGCTCCGCCCCCTGTCCCCAAGCGGCCGAGCACGCGCTTCGTTCGCGCCTCCGAGAGCGGTCCGGTGGACATCGTCACGGTCGTCGACGACCTGCTCGGCGCCACTCAATAGGCCGTCGCCGCGCCCAAAGCGGTGGTTTCAGACCCGATCTGCTTGGATAACACCCTTAAGTCGAGAACTTGCCGAGTCTCCGCCGTCCCGAATGGCGGAGAACGGGGGACCCATTGGAGCCGGATCGCGCGCCGTCGCGAACGGAACGGCTCCTGGGGCGAATCGCAGCCACACGCCGCGTAGCGCCACTTTCCGGCGCGAGCCCGTCAGCTCACCTCGTAGGCATTGGAAAGGGGAACAAGGCTTTTGCAGCCCGTTGTCAATGTCGTGCGCCGGCGAATCAGGCTTCGCATCCGGCCGAGCCGGGTGCTTGCGCCCGGCACAATGGTGGTCCTGATTGCCCTGGCAGTTGCCGGAACCACAGCGCCCGCTTCCGCGGACCGCGTGGCCGCTTCCGCGGCCGCGAGCGACGAGATGGTCAAGCGCGGCGACCGCGGTAACACCGTGAAGCAGATCCAGGCCGCACTCGGCATCCCTGCCGACGGCGTTTTCGGCCCCCAGACCCACCGAGCCGTCAAGCGCTTCCAGCGCAAGAAGGGGCTCATGGTCGACGGCGTGGTGGGACCGCAGACCCGCGCCGCGCTCGGGCTGAGGGCATCGCGCCGGCGCTCGGTTGGTGGGTCGAGCGACGTGCAGCTGCCGCGCATCCTGCGCCTGATTGCCGAGTGCGAGTCCGGAAGCAACCCGACGGCCGTGTCGCCGGGAGGCACCTACCGCGGCAAGTTCCAGTTCAGCCTCGGCACCTGGCGCGCGCTCGGCGGCAAGGGCGACCCCGCCGATGCGCCGGAGGCCGTTCAGGACCGCGTTGCCCTGAAGCTCTACCGGCGGGCCGGTACGTCGCCCTGGCCGAGCTGCCCGTAGAGGTCAGGGCGCTGCGGGAGAGTGGGCGGGGGCGTTTCGCCCCAGTGAGATAACGCCGATCAGCGTGACCGCGCAGATCGCGCCCAACATGCCATAGGGAACCGCGTCCGCGGTCGCATCCGCGATCGCGCCGCCCGCTGAGCTCCCCACCACGTGTCCCATCGCCCAGGCGAGGTTGGATATCGAGAAGGCGAACGCCAGGTCCAGACCGGCGTCCTCGGAGGCGTCGGATAGCCACGCCAGCGCCGGCGCCCAAAACGCGCCGAGCGCGGCGAAGGTCAAGAGGATGGCCATCCCGAGCAGCAAGGCGTTGTTGGGCAGCGGCAGCAACGCCGACATCACGATCGCGCCGAGGAGGCCGAACCGGATCGGGGCGAGCCGCCCGCGGCGATCCGAGACGCGGCCGGCGATTGGGCTCAGCACGCCCTCCACCGCGGCCGTGACCAGGAAGATCGCGCCGATCGCGGCGCCAGTCGCGCCGAGTTCGTCGAGCCGCAGCGGGGCGAGGACCTCGATCACGCCGCTCAACAGGGCGGGAACGGTGAAGAGCCAGAACCCGATGAGCACGTCGCGCCGGCGAAGCGCCCCCATCAGCGCGGCCAGGCCCGAGCTGGGCTCGGGCACCACGCCGGGGGTGCGCCAGGCCCAAGCAGCAAGGCCCGCGGCCACCACCGACACCCCGGTGAAGACCACCTCGGGCCCGACGACGGTGGCCGCACCGCCGAGGACGGGCCCCAAGAGCACGCCGACGATCGCCGCGGCGAGCGCCGAGCCGATCAGCTCGCCGCGCCGGTCCGCGGGCGCGGCTGACAGGAGCCAGGTCATGCCGGCCGCCCACATGAAGGCGCCGCCTATGCCCTGGACGAAGCGCGCCGCGTCGAGTACCACGATGTGATTTGCGAAGCCAAACGCGAGGCTCGTGACGCCGAGCAGGCCGAGCCCGACGAGCAGGGTCGGCTTCACGCCCCAGCGCGCCGCGAGCCAGCCGCCCGGGAGCGCGCCGGCGAACGTTCCTGCCGGATACGCCGCCGTGAGCACTCCAGCGCCGGTCTTGGAGAGGTCGAGCTCGTCCGAGTAGAAGGGCAGGAGCGGCGCGACGGCGGCGAAGAACATCGTGTCCACCAGCACCACCGCCGAGACCAGCAAGAACAGGCGGCGCATGGGCGTCGATGCTACGCGAGGGGCATACTGCACTGGCCTTGCCCGACCTTCGCCAAGAGCTCGAGGAGTGGCTGCGAATCCCGTCGGTTTCGACCGGGGGCGGTGACGCCGCGGCGCTGGAGCGCGCCTGCGGCTGGGTCTGCGAGCGGATCGACGCGGCCGGCGGCAGCGCCGAGGCGGTCACGATCGACGGCGGCCATCCGATGGCCGTCGGCGAGCTGCGCTGCTCGCGCCCCGGCGCGCCCACGGTCCTCGCATACGGCCACTACGACGTTCAGGCCGCCGGCCCGGAGGACGACTGGGACAGCCCGCCGTTCGAGCCCACAGAACGCGATGGACGCCTCTACGCGCGCGGCGCCGCCGACGACAAGGGCAACTTCCTGCCGCTCCTCCACGTGGCCTGCGAGCTTGCCAGGGCGGGCGAGCTGGGGCTGAACGTGCGCTTCCTCATCGAGGGCGAGGAGGAGGTCGGCAGCGGCTCGGTGCTCAAGCGACTTCATGCGGGCGAGGACCAGGCCGACTGCGCGGTTGTCTTCGACTCGATGATGGTCGACGAAGGCACGCCCGCGATCACCTTCGCCGCTCGCGGGATGGTCAAGGCCGGGGTCGAGGTGCGCGTGGCCGAGCGCGATCTGCACTCAGGGGTCTACGGCGGCGCGGTGCTGAACGCCGGCCATGTGCTCCTGCGCATGCTCGCCGAGGTCGCGCCGGACTCGGAGGGCCGCGTGCGGCCCGAGCTGAGCGCGGGGGTGGTGGCGCCCGCCGAGCCTGAGCGCGAGGGGTGGGAGGCACTGCCGCCCGGCGACGAGTTGATCGCCGCCGTGGGCGCGCACCCCGTGGCGGCGGGCGCCGGGCGCGAGTTCTACGACCGCACGGGCGCCGAGACGGCGGCGGACGTGAACATGGTGAGCTTTGGCGAGCCGCGGACGGTCGTGCCGGCGCTGGCGCGGGGCCACGTGAGCGTGCGCCTCGCGCCGGGCCAGCGAGCGAGCGAGATCGGCGGCGTGCTCGAGCGGCTGCTGCGCGAGGCCGCGCCGCCGGGCGCCGAGGTGTCGATCGACATGGAGCTGGCGGACCCGGCGCTCTTCGACACCGGCCATCCGGCTCTGCGGCTCGGCGCGGAGGCGATCGGGCGGGCCTGCGGGCGACCCCCGGCGTTCGTTCGCATGGGAGGCACCCTGCCGCTGCTCGCCGTGCTGGCCGAGCGCGAGATAGCGACGATCGTCAGCGGCTTCGCTCTGCCCGCCGATGCCTTTCATGCGCCCAACGAGAGCTACCGGCTGGAGAGCCTGCGCCTGGGCGAGGCAGCCGCCGGCGAGCTCTATCGAGAGCTGGTCCGGCTTCCCACGGGCTGAACCGTCAGTTGCTTGTCGCGCGCGGCGCGTAGCGGTGGTGGAGCATCAGCGCGTTGCCGTCCGGATCCTGGAAGAAGGCGTTGTGGCAGACGCCGCTGTCGAACGCATGTATGAACGAGACGCCCCGTGACTCGAGCTCGGCGCGCGCGGCCTCCATGTCCTTCACCTGCAGGGCGATCGGAAACGCGTGCGGGTGAAACTCGCGGCCGATCGCGTCCGAGTCGATCAGCTGGAGGGTGAGGTTGCCGGTCTCGAATTCTGCTCCGGGCACCCTGTCGTACTCGACTGTGCATGGGAGCCCCAGCACCGTGCCGTAGAACTCCACGGCTGCGGCGAAGTTCCTGGTCGGTATGCAGATGAAGTCGGTTCCCGTGACGATCGATGTCTGCGTATTCATTCCTGGTCCTTTGTCTTGGCTTGGACGGGTAGCTCCTGGACGGCCCAATCGTTGCCGTCCGGATCACTGAAGAAGGCGAACTTGAAACCGGGCCTGCCCTCGCGGCCGAGTTCCTGGATCTCGCTCACCGACACCCCGCGGCCGACGAGCTCCGCGCGCGCGGCCTCCATGTCGGTGACCACCAGCTGGAGGCCCCCCATGGCACCCGGTTCCATCTTCGCGAGCCCGGTCCCGATCGCGATCGAGCACGCCGAGCCAGGAGGCGTCAGCTGGACGACCCGAAGGTCGTCGCTTACGTGCTCGTCGTGGTCCACGTGGAAGCCGGCCTGGTCAGCATAGAAGGCCTTCGCACGATCCACATCTGAGACCGGCACCACGACCACCTCCAGCCTAAAATCCACGGGTCTGACCCTTAGCAATTCTCGCGGCGGCGCAGGTGGTGGATCCTGCTGCGCTCCGACCGCGAGCTCCCGGTTGTTCGCACCTTCCACCCGGCTGCGGCCGCTTCGAGGAAGTCCTCGGCGATCGCGCGCTGGGGATCGGCGATCAGCACCTCGCCGGTGACGTCCACCAGCTGTGGCAGCAGGCCGAGCAGGAGCTTCACGTTGCGGCGCTCGTAGAGGACGTCCGAGGCGATCACGAAGCGCCACGGGCCGCGCTTCACGATCGAAGCGGGGCGATCCCAGGCGACGACCGCGGTCTCGATCCGCACCGAGTTGCGCTGGGCGTTCTCGGCGGTGGCCGCCACGGCGTCGGGTGACCAGTCGGTCGCAAGGACGCGGCCGCCGGCCAGGGCTGCGGCGATGCTCGGCAGCCCCAGACCGCAGCCGAGCTCGAGCACGCGCGCGCCGCGCAGGGAGCGTCTGGCCACGTCGTGGGCGAGCGCGAGCGAGCTCGACCACAGCTCGGCCCAGTACGGCATGAACTCCTCATCCTCGAAGCGCTCCTCGGTGAGCAAGGCCTCCGCGTCACGCGGCCGCGCCAGCGCGATCTCGCCCACGGGCAGCGCGATGCGCTCCTCGACGGTGTCGATCATCGACCCCGGGGGGCCTCCTCGGCGGCGCGCTCCGCGGCCTCCAGCTGGCGTTCGATCAGGTCGAGGCCCGAGCTCCAGAAGCCGGGGTCGGCCAGGTCGACTCCCACGATCTTCCCGAGCTGCTCCGGCGGGCGCGAGCCGCCGGCGCGCAGCAGCTCGAGATACGAGGAGACAAAGTCCTCGCCCTCCTCCTCGTAGCGGCGGTAGACCGACAGCGCCAACAGGTGCCCGTAGGCGTAGGCGTAGACATAGCCGGGGGTGTCGACGAAGTGCGGGACGTAGGACCACCAGATCCCGTAGTCGGCGTCGAGCTCTACCGAGTCGCCGAGCAGGTCGCCCTGGGTCGCGAGCCAGAGCTCGGCGAAGCGCTCGGGGGCGAGCTCGCCGCTCTCGCGCCGCGCGGTGTGGATCGCGTGCTCGAAGCGGTTCATCGCGATCTGCCGAAACACCGCAGCCACCGCGCCATCGAGTGAGCCGGCGAGCAGGGAGAGGCGTTCCTCCGCGCCGCCGGCGCGCTCGAGCAGCCGCTCCAGCACGATCGTCTCACCGAAGATCGACGCGGTCTCGGCCATGGTCAGCGGCGTCGTGAACTGGAAGATCCCCTGGGGGCGCGCCAGCGAAGCGTGGACGCCATGACCCAGCTCATGAGCCATCGTGAGGACGTCGTAGGGACGCGACGTGTAGTTGAGCATCACGTAGGGGTGGCGCGAGGGGACCGTGTAGGAGCAGAACGCGCCGCCGCGCTTGCCGGGACGCGGCGGACCGTCGATGAAGCCGCTCGCAAAGAACTCGCCCGCGACCTCGCCGAGCTCGCCGGAGAAGGTCGAGTAGCAGTCGAGGACCATGGCTCGCGCATCGTCGTAGGGGATGTGCTCCTCGGTCTCGCTCACCGGGGCCATGCGGTCCCAGTAGGCGAGCTTGTCGAGCCCCAGCAGACGAGCCTTGAGCTGATACCACCGCCGGGCCAGCCCGTAGCGGCCGACCACCGCCTCGACCAGCGCCTCGACCGACTCGTCGCCCGCCTCGTTGGCGAGGTTGCGTGCCGCAAGCCAATGCGGGTAGTCGCGCAGGCGGTCCTTGGTCGCCTTGTCGCCGAGCAGGGTGTTGAACACGTAGGCGCGGGTGCGCAGCCCCGGCCGCAGCGCCTCGGTGATGGCCGTAGCCGCTCGCTCGCGCACGCCCCGGTCTGAGTCCTGCATGCGGCTGAGGGCCTCCTCGAGCGAGATCGCCTCGGCCGCGTCGGGCAGGCTCACCTCGACCGACGAGATCTGCTCGGTGAAGAGCCGCCGGAACGCTGAGGCGCCGGTCACATCGAGCTCGGTTGCGACGCGCTCCTCGGGCTCGGTGAGCTGGTGCGGCCGGTAGCGGCGCAGCGTGCGCAGGTGGTGGCGGCAGAAGTCGAGCCCGTCGGCAGCCAACAGCTCCTCCGCCGGCTCCTCCGGCAGCAGGTTCCACTCGAGCTCGAAGAACAGCAGCTGCGTCTCGATGGCCGCCCCGAGCTCGCGCGCCTTCTGGATCAGGGCGCCCCTCGGCGGGTCGGTCGTGTCGAGCGTGAAGTGGAGCATCGCGTAGGAGCCCGCCCGCCCGGCCAGGTCGAAGATCGCGGCGAGCTCGCGCATGGCGTCGGCGAGGCCGGCGGCGTCGAGCTCGTCGACTCGCCCGCGGTGGCGCTCGGCGAACTTCGCCGCGCGCTCGCGCGCCTCGTTCAACAGCTCCTCGACGCCCTCCGGCCCACGGCCGTCGACGAGAGGGTCGAGGTTCCAGGTAGCTTCCTGCAGTGCGGGGTCGGCGGTTGCGCTCATTCGCCCTGAGGCTAGCCCGTGGCGATGATGAGGCAGGTGGACGTGCCGTGGGCGACCAGCTTGTCGTCGCTCACGCGGCGAACGGCGCCCTCGGCCGTTGCCACACGCCCGCCGCGGTAAAGCACCCGCCCCGCCGCCACGATTTCCCCGGTGTCAGGCATGATCGCCCGGACGAGGTTGAAGGACGTCTCGAGCGTCGAGTAGCCCTCGCCGGCGGCGCAGGTGGTGTGCACGGCCGCTCCCATGCAGCTGTCGAGCAACAGCCCGGCGATGCCGCCGTGCACCGTGCCGATCGGATTGAGCATGCGCCCGTCGGGAACGAGGGAGAACGCGCTGCGGCCCTCGTCCACCTCCACAAGGCGAAAGCCAATCAGCTCCTGGATCGGGGCCGGCGGGTGCATGCCGTCGCGAATGGCGATCATGTATTCGAGTCCCGTCATGAAGTCACGTGAGTATGTCCGAGCCTGAGCTGCCGACGCCGCTCGAGGAAGCGCCCGTCGCGCTGGGCCGCGGCCGGCGGCTCTGGCTCAAGCGAGAGGACGTCCACGAGCTGGGCGCCTTCAAGTGGCGCGGGGCGCTACCGGCGCTGCGCGCCTACCGCGAGCGCGGCGCCGAGGCGGTGGTCACCGCGTCGACCGGCAATCACGGCGCAGCCACCGCGTGGGCCGCGGAGCGCGCGGGACTGCGTGCGGTCGTCTACGTCCCGCGGGTCGCGAGCGAGACCAAGCTGGCTGTGCTCGAGGGGCTGGCTGACCTGCGCCAGGAGGGCGTCGATCTCGACGAGTCGAAGGAGCTGGCGCGCGCGCATGCGCGGCGCGAGGGTCTGCCGTTCTTCGAGGACGGTGCCGAGCCGGCCCAGTTCGGCGGCTACGAGGAGATCGGGCGCGAGATCGTCGACCAGCTCGGCGAGCGCCCGGCGCGGACGGTCGTCCCGGTTGGGAACGGCGCGCTCCTGATCGGCGTCGCGCGCGGCGTGGGCCGCGGCGCCATCGGCGTCGTGGCCAAGGAGGCGCCGGTGATGGCCTGGAGCGTTGCCGAAGGGCGGCCCGTCGAGTGCGATCGATGCGCGACCTTCGCGGACGGGATGGCCGTGCGGGTGGCGATCCCGCTCGCGGTCGAGGAGCTGGTCGGACTCGCCACGCCCTTCGTCGAGGTCTCCGAGCGCGAGATCGCCACCGCCGTGGGCGACTACGCCGCGGCCGGCATCCGTGTGGAGGGCTCGGCCGCCGCTGCGCTGGCCGCGCTCGACCAGGTGGGTGGAGGAGACGGAGCGGTGGTGGTAATCGTCACGGGCAGCAACATCGATCCCGCTCTGCACGAGCGCGCCGTCAAGGACCCGCAGAGCTTCTCCGACTGAGACGACATGGGCCTCGGCTCTCACGCGCCCGAGTTTTTCGCTGCCATGCAGTGAATAGCGCGGGAGCCTGGCTCGCGCACAACGGGTCCCAGCTAGCCGGCCAGCGCCTCGATCAACTCGTCCTTCGACATCTTTGAGCGGCCGGGTACCTCTTCGGCCTGGGCTCGCTCGTACAGCTCCTCGCGGCTCATGCGCTCGAAGCGCCCGCGGCCGTCGCGCTTGCCCGACCCGAGCTTGTCGAGCGTGTCCTGCAGCGCGGCCATCAGGTCGGGCGCGGGCTTGGGCTCCTTGCGCTCCTCGGGCGCCTTCACGCGCTTGCCGTTCTTCTTGTCCTCGACCACGGCGACGAGGCGCTCGCGATAGCAATCGGTGTAGTGCTCGGGCTCCCAGTTGGTCGAGAGCGACTCGATCACGGCCACCGCCTGCTCGATCTTGGCCTTGGCCGGCTTGCGCCCGCCGGGCGCGATCTCGTCGGTCGGCCGGACCTCGTCGTGAAAGCGCAGCGTCGTAAGCGCGAGCACCTCGTCGCGCGGGCGCACGAGCACGAGATATTCCTTGGTGCGCATCACAAAGCGCCCCAGCGCGGCGCGGCCGGTCGACTCCATGACCTTCACGAGCAGCTGGTAGGCGCGCAGCGTGCCCTCGCTGTCGCCGGCCGGGAGCAGGAACCAGGGATGAGCGAAGTAGATCGGGTCGACGTCCTCGCTGTCGACGAAGGCCTCGACCTCGATCGTCCGCGTCTTGCGGGGCTGCGCGGTGGCGAGCTCCTCGTCGGTAAGCACGACCTGGTCGCCATCCTCGAGCTCGAAGCCGCGACCGACCTCCTCCCATTCGACCTCGGTCCCCTCCTCGGAGCAGTAGCGGCGCTGCTCGATCGGGGAGCCGTCCTTTTCGTGGAGCTGGCGAAAGTGAAGATCGAGGTCGCGCGCCGCGCTCGTCAGGCGCACCGGCACGTTGACCAAGCCGAAGGAGAGCGATCCGTTCCAGAGCGTGCGGGGCATGCTCAGGATCCCTTCTTCAGGCTCGCTTTGAGGGCGCTCATGAGGTCGGAGGTGTCCTCCTCGGGCTCGGGCTCCTCCGCTTCGATGGCCTCGCCCTTTGCCTTGCGCGCGATCAGCTCGAGCACGGCCTCGCGGTAGGTGTCCTCGTAGTCGGTCGGATCGAAGTCGCGGTAGAGCGAGTCGACGAGCTGCTCGGCCATCTCGACCTCCTGCTTGCCCGGGCCCTTGCCGGGCTTGTCGTACTTGAGCTGGCTGCCGCGCACCACCTCGTCGTGAAAGCGCATCGTGTGCAGCGCCAGCACGCCGTCGAGCGGGCGCACCGCCGCCAGGTACTCGCGGTTGTGGAAGGTAAAGCGCCCGATTCCGACGCGGCCGGTCTGGGTCAGGGCCTCCTGGAAGACGCGGTAGGCCTCGCCCTCGTCGCGACAGCCGACGTAGTACGTCTTCTCGAAGTAGACGGGATCGATCTCGTCGTCGGGCACGAACTCCTCGATCTCGATCACCTTGCCGCGCGAGCCCGCGGCCGCGGCCACCTCGGACTTGTCGAGCACGACGTATTCGTCCGGCGACACCTCAAAGCCCTTCACCACCTCCTTGTAGGGGACCTCCTGGTCCTCCTTCGAGCAGATGCGCTTGTGCTCGAGGCGCGCGCCGTCGGCGAGGTGGACCTCGTGGAAGCTGACCGTCTTCGACTCGGTCGCCGAGTAGAGCTTGATCGGCACATGCGCGAGGCCGAAGCTGATGGTGCCATTCCAGATTGAGCGAGGCATCGGTTTCGTGGCTACCCGCCAGACCGCCTGTCTAGTCGTAGATGGACTTGCTCCTGCCGACCTGGGAGTTCGGCGGATATGGAGCGAGGTCGTTCATGAAACCAGGCGTCTGCTCCACGCGCTCGAGCCAGCCCTGGACGGGCGGGTGCTCGGCGAGGTCGAAGCCCGCCTCGTGCGCCACATGCAGGTAGGCGTAGAGGGAGATGTCGGCGATCGAGTAGCGCTCGCCGACCATGAACATACGGCCCTCCAGATGCCCATCGAGCACCGCGAGCACGCTGTGGCCCGCGGCGCGGCGGTGCTCGACGCTCGGGCTGTCGGGCGCGAGGCGACCGGTCGCGAGGCGAAAGCGCAGGCCGGCGATGGCCGGGATCACCTCCGACTGCTCCCAGAAGAGCCAGCGCAACACCTGCGCGCGGTCGGCCGGGTCGACGGGAAGGAGCATCGTCCCCTCGGCAATGTGAACCAGGATCGCATTCGACTCTGGAAGCGGGTCGGCGCCGTCTTGCTCGAGCACCGGGGTCTCGCGGACGGGGTTGAGACGGCCGAACTCCTCCGTGAGCGTGTCGCCTCCGAAGATGTCGACCGCCACCCGCTCGTATTCGCGGCCGAGCTGGGCGAGCAGCAGGCGCACCTTGTAGCAGTTTCCGGAGGCGTCGTAGTCGTGCAGGCGCAGGGTCATGCGGCGTAGCTCTCGCTGCCCATTATGTGCAGCGACACGTAGGGCTCGTCGCCCACCACCCAGCTGTCGTGGCCCGGTGGCACGAAGAAGAAGTCGCCCTCGCGCATCACCTTCTCGCTGCCGTCCGCCATCTTCACGGCGGCCTGGCCCCCGAGGACGAGGCCGACGTGCTCGACCTGGCAGAGGCTCTCGCCGGTGGCGGCTCCCACGTGCTCGGACCACACCCAGCCTGGCTCGTAGGTCGCACGGCCGAGCGTCATCGGGCCGATCTCGTAGACCTCGAAGCGGCCCTTGTCGAAGCTGCGCACCTCGGTCGGCTCGGTCAGGTTGAGGAGGGTCAGGTCCACCGTCAACTCGTCCGGCGCTCGGGAAATCTGGGCAGGCCGTCGTCCGGGATCGGCTCCCAAGCGGCCGCGAAGGCGACGAATTGGCGGTAGGAGAGCCGGATGCCGGGGTCGCTGTCGAAGGTGCCCATGCGCACGCTGATCTGCTCGGGGTCGGACGGGTTGCGGCTGAAGAGGGCCGAGCCGCAACTTGAGCAGAACGCCTTCTCGAAGCCGTCCGCCGGCCGGTACACCTCGATGCGATCCTCGCCGCGGGCGATTCGAAACGAGCCGGGCGCCACGCGGGCGCTCGCCGAAGCCGACCCGCCCGTTCGCCGCTGGCAGCGCGTGCAGTGGCAATACCCGGCGGCCTCGAGCGGGGCGTCGACCTCGTAGCGCACCTCGCCGCACATGCAGCCGCCGGTGAGCGGCAGAGCGGGCGTCAGGGCTTCCATCCGCGCGAGGCTAGATGATTGGTTCCGAATCCGTGTGCCTGCGGGGGCGCGCCAGACCAAGCTGATCCAGCGCCGGTATGGCGCGTCATCCGAAGGTGCAGGGATTTGGAATCAGTCATCTACGCGCGGGAGGGGCGAATTCCTCACGCTCGTCCCTTTGCCGGGGGTGGAGGCCCTGGACGAGCTGGCGGTCGCGCTGCGGACGCGGTTGGTGGAGCGCGCGCGCGACGGAACGGCGGGCGGGTCGCTCGATGACGAGGTGCGTTCGCTGGTCGAGCGCGAGGCGGCGCCGCTGCCCGACGCCGACCGCGCGGAGCTGGCCGCGCGGGTGGTGCTGCTTGCCACCGGGCTCGGCCCGCTCGAGCCGCTGCTCGCCGACCCGGGGGTTGACGAGGTGATGGTCAACGGCCCGGGCTCGGTCTACATCGAGCGGCGCGGGCGCCTCGAGCGCGCGCCGGTCGAGTTCGCCGGCGATGCCGAACTGCTGCACGCGATCGAGCGGGTGCTCGCCCCGCTCGGCCGCCGGGTCGACCAGGCGTCGCCGCTGTGCGACGCGCGGCTGGCGGATGGCTCGCGCGTGAACGTGGTGATCCCGCCGCTGTCGCTGTCGGGGCCCTGCCTCACGATCCGCCGCTTTCGGCGCGAGGGCTTCTCACTGCGCGACCTGGTGGCCGGTGCGACGCTGCCGGCGGAGCTGGCCGAGTTCCTGGCGGTGTGTGTGGCGGCGCGGGCGTCGGTGCTGGTCAGCGGCGGCACAGGCTCGGGAAAGACCACCACGCTCAATGCCCTGTCGGGCGCGATCCCGGGTGAGGAGCGCATCGTCACGATCGAGGACGCCGCCGAGCTGCGGCTGCGCCAGCGCCACGTGGTGCGCCTGGAGGCACGGCCGGCCAACCTGGAAGGCCACGGCGAGGTGACGATCCGCCAGCTCGTGCGAAATGCGCTGCGAATGCGGCCGGACCGGATCGTGGTCGGAGAGGTACGCGGAGGAGAAGCGCTCGACATGCTTCAGGCGCTGAACACCGGCCACGACGGGTCGCTCACAACCGTGCACGCGAACTCGCCCGAGGACGCGCTGCGGCGGGTGGAGACGCTGGCGCTGATGGCCGGGGTGGGCCTGCCGCATGGGGCTGTCCGCGAGCAGGCGGCGAGCGCACTCGACCTGGTGGTCCACCAGGCCCGCCTCGCCGACGGCGCACGGGCCGTGGCGTCGGTCACCGAGGTCGTGCGGGTCGCCGGCGGAGCCGGCGTGCGCGAGCTCTATCGCCGGGGCGGCGAGCTACGCCCGCCGGCGGACGGCCGGCTGGCGGAGCGGGTGGCGTCTCTGCGGCGGGATGGGCCGGCGTGAGTGCGTCGGTTGCGCTCGCGCTGGTGGCCGGCGGCGCCGGGGCGGTCGCCGCACGCGATCTGCTCGGCGCGGACGCGATCGCGCGGGGGGCAGGGGCCGCGCGCGGACTTGCGGGATTGGTGGACGCCGTGGTCACGCTCGGGCGCGAGGGCCGCGATCCCGGTGCGCCCGAGCGGCGGCGGCTGCTCTTGGCCGGCTCGGCGGCGGCTTTCGGGGTTGGGGCGTTCCTGGCCGGTCCGCTCGCCGGCGCCGTCCTGGCGGCGGGCGGGCCGTGGGCGGTCGCCAGGGGCCTGCGGGCGCGCCGCGAGCGCTCCAGGCGGGCGGTCGATCTCGAGGTGCCGGGCCTGGCGCTCGCGGTGGCCGACGCCCTCGCCGGCGGGCACTCGCTGCGCGGTGCGGTCATCGAGGCCACACGCTCCGCGTCGGGCGCCGCCGGCCACGAGCTGCGCCGCACCGCCGCCGAGCTGGGCGCGGGCGCGCGCACCGAGGATGCACTCCAGGCGATGCGCTCCCGGGTCCGCTCGCCGCGGCTGGACACGGTCGTGGCCGCGTGCCTGCTTCAGCGCAGCGCAGGCGGCGACCTCGCGCGCCTGCTGCGCGAGAGCGCGCGGGCCATGGAGGAGGGCTCGCGGCTCGAGGGCGAGCTGCGCGCCGCCACGGCCCAGGCGCGCTTCACCGGGGTGCTCGTGGTGCTCCTGCCACTCGGCGGCGCCCTGCTCGCCGAGCTCGCGAGCCCAGGCTGGGCGCTCGGCCTGATGAGCTCCTTCCTCACGGCTTGGCTCGTGGGCATCGCCGTCGTCCTGCAGGTGGTGGCCGCGGTGGCGATACGCCGCCTCGGAAGGCTGCGCGCGTGAGCCCGGCCGTGGTGCTCTCGTTCGCCGCGTGCACTTCGGCGGTGATGGGAGCGGGGCTGCTCGCGCGGCCGCCGGCCGAGCGGGCCGCACCCGGCGCTGGGCGCGCCGCGCCCGGCGGCGGACCGCGCCTGCTCCGATTGCTCGCCCGCGCCGGCGGGCAGGTGCGGCCGGCCCGCTTCCAGGCGCCGCGCGATCTCGACGCGAGGATCGCCGCCGCGGGCCGGCCGGGCGGACTCGGCGCCCGGGAGCTGATGGCCGCGAAGGTTGGCGCGGCGGTCGCCTGCGGTGTGGCGGGAGCGATCCTTTCCACGGTGACCCCCGGACGCCTCGGCGTCGCGCTCGTCGCGGCGGCGCCGGCGGCGGCCTTCCTGGCTCCGGACCTGTGGCTGATGCGGCGGGCGAACGAGCGCGCACGGCGCATCCGGCGCGAGCTGCCGGCTCTCCTCGACCTGTTGCGAGTCAGCGTCGAGGCCGGGCGCTCGCTGCCGGCCGCGCTGAGGGATGTGGGCGCGCGTGCCCGCGGCCCGCTGGCGGGCGAATGGCTCACCGCCGGTAGGGCGGTCACGCTCGGCATCCCGCTCGAGGCGGCGCTCTCCGAGCTGGCCGCCCGCGCTCCGCTGCCCGAGGTCCGGGCGCTGGTGGCGGCTCTAGATCGTTCGCGTCGCCACGGCGCGCCGCTGGCCGAGACGCTGGCGGCCCAGGCCCGCGACGCACGATTTGCCCTCGCGCGAAGCGCCCGCGAGGAGGCCGCCCGCGCGGGACCCAAGATCCAACTCGTGGTCGCCCTCCTGCTCGTCCCATCGGTGCTCTTGCTCGTGGCCGCCGCGCTGCTCTCGGCGCTGCTCGCCGGGAACGGCGCCGGCGGCGCGGGCGGCATCGTGCTCGGCCTCTAGCGCCGGTCGACAGGGGCGATTTCTCGCCACCGTCCTGCTTTGGGCTTGCAGGGCAACAGCAGGCAGGCCGGTGGAGCTCGGCCGCTCACCTGCAACGGACCTTGCAGGGCGAGGCGCCCAGCGGCGCCGCCAGGCGGCGGTCTCCCACCGGTTCTTGGGCCCTCAACACCGCTCCACAGAGCGAAAAACCCGATCCCGTTGACGGGGACGACACCTCCGTCGGACGGAAAAGTGGGGGAAGGTGTTGCTAGGTGGGAGAAAGTGGGATACGGTGGCCAGGACAAATCGACCGGAGTGGCGGGGCTCCTCCCACTCCGCCACTCCGGTCAGAACTCTTTCCTCAGGGATATGACCGTTGGCATTTCGGGGCCACTTCGAGCACTCGCTGGACGTGAAAAACCGGCTCAGCATCCCGGCTCGGTTCCGCGCGTCCTTCGCCAACGGCACTGTTCTCGCCAAGGATCCCGAGACCTGCGTTGCGATCTGGACCCCGGACACGCACGAGGCGATCATCGAGCGCGCCCTGAGCGGCCTGAACCCGATGGGGTCGCAGTACCGCAAGCTCAGCCGCTTCTACCAAGGCAACTCCTTCGAGATCGACCTGGATGCGAGCGGGCGCGTCACGCTGCCGCCACCGCTGCTAGCGCACGCGGACATCGACAAGGACGTCGTGGTGGTGGGGGTGGGAGATCATCTCGAGGTCTGGGGCAAGGCTCGATGGACTCGCGAGCAGAAGGCCCTCGACGCCCAGATCGAGGAGGTGACGGAGCGACTTGGCGATCCTTCTTGACATGAGTCGCGTGCACGTACCGGTGCTGGCGGGCGAGCTGATCGAGCTGACGGCTCCCGCCGCCGGTGAGACCGCGGTCGATTGCACGTTTGGCGCGGGCGGCCACGCCCGCCTGGTGGCCGAGCGCCTCGGCCCGACCGGGACGCTGGTCTGCATCGATCGCGACCCCGCGGCCCAGGCGCGCTTCGACGAGCTCGCGGACGAGGTCGCTTGCGAAACGCGCTTTCTGCGGATGGACTACGCCGACGCCCTGGCGCTGCTCGTCGAGGAGGAGCTCGGGGCCGACGTGGTCTACCTCGACCTCGGCATCTCCTCCATGCAGGTGGACGCACGCGAGCGCGGCTTCTCCTACTCCTACGACGCCCCGCTCGACATGCGCATGGACACAGATCAGGAGCTCGACGCGCGCGCGGTCATCAACGGCTGGGACGAGCGCCAGCTGGCGCAGGTCTTCCGGCGCCTCGGCGAGGAGCCCAACGCGCGCCGGATCGCGCGCGAGATCGTGCGACGCCGCAAGCGCGCCCCCTTCGAGACGACGAGCCAGCTGGTCGAGGCGATCGAGGCGGCGTTGCCGGCTGCCGTACGGCGGGCCTTCGGGGGCGGCAGTCCCGCCAAGCGCGTGTTCCAGGCGGTGCGCATCGCCGTCAACGGCGAGCTCGACTCGCTCGACCGCGCCCTGCCGGCGGGCTGGGAGCTGCTGCGCCGCGACGGCAGGATGGCCGCGATCTCCTTCCATTCGCTGGAGGACCGGCGCGTCAAGCGCTTCTTCGCCGAGAAGGCCCGCGGCTGCACCTGCCCGCCCGACTTCCCGGTCTGCGTATGCGGCCACGAGCCCGAGGCTGAGGTCCTGACCCAGCGCGCCGTCGCGGCGACCCCCGGCGAGGTCGCGCAGAACCCGCGCTCCAAGTCCGGCCGGCTGCGGGCCGCCCGCAAGCTCGAGCCCGGGGACGGGGCCTGATGGCCCGCGCCGCCGCCGCGCGTGTCGCGCCGGCGCGCACGGCGCCCGCACGGCCGCATCCCGCCCGCCGCCGCCCGGTCGCACCCACGCGCAAGCCGGTCGCCCCCGCGCGCAAGCCGGCCCGCCGCGCTTCCGGTCACGGCAAGGTCAAGGCCGCGGTCAGGCCCGGCGGCGCCCGCATCCTCGACGCCCTGCTGCACGGACGCAGCTGGATCGCACTCGTCGGCGTGCTGCTGGCCGGGATCGTGTTCTTCAACGTCGACCTGCTCCAGATGAACCGTGAGATCACGCAGGTGGCCGAGCGCGCGGCGCAGGTCAAGCGCGAGAACGCGCGGCTGCGCCTCGACGTCGCCCGTCTCGCCAGCAGCGAGCGCATCCAGGAGACGGCCGCCGGTCTCGGCCTCGTGCTGCCCGCCCCGGGACAGGTGCGCTACCTCGAGTCGCACCCGCGGCTCGACGCCACCCAGGCGGCGAAGCGCATGACGGCTCCCAACCTCACCTACGTCGCGCCCGTTCCGGTCACCACCCTGCCCGACCCCGCTCTCCCCACGACAGACCCCTCCCTGATGGGCGACCCGGCCGCCACCACGACCGACCCGGCCGCCGCCGATCCCACCACAACGCCGCCGACCACCGCCACGCCGCCGACCACCGCCACCACGACCCCGCCGGGCACTCAGACGGCGACGGGAGTGGTGGAGTGAGGCCACCCGGGGCGGGAGCGGCGCGGCAGGCGTAGCCGTGAGGCTGGTCGAGCGCAGGATCGGGCTCCTGTTCGCCCTCTTCCTGCTCCTGCTCGGCGCCGCCACGCTGCGAGCCGTCTGGATCGGCACCGTCAAGGCCGACTCGCTCGGCGAGCGGGCGCTCCAGCAGCAGGTCGAGGATCTCGAGATCACCGCCCGGCGGGGGATGATCCTCGACCGCAACGGAGTCGAGCTCGCGGTGTCCGAGGACGCCGTGACCGTGTTCGCCCATCCGTTCCTGATCGACGACCCGGCTGAGGTCGCCGCGCGACTCTCCCCGCTGCTCGGCCGCTCCGAGGAGGAGCTGCTGAAGAAGCTGAGCGACCGGGACGAGAGCTTCGTCTACCTGCGCCACAGAATGGATGCCTCGCTCGGCCACCGGATCGGCGAGCTCAGCATCGAGGGCATCGACACCGTGCTCGAGCCCAAGCGCACGTATCCACAGGGTCACCTAGCCGCGCAGGTGCTGGGGACCGTCGGCATAGAGAACACCGGGCTGGCCGGAATCGAGTACTCCCTCGACGAGGAGCTGGCCGGCGACGACGGGCACCGCCGCGTCGTCAAGGACGCCCTGGGCGAGCCGGTGAGCCTGATCGAGACCGACCGCGCCGAGTCTGGGGAAGACGTGCGGCTGACCCTCGACGCCGCGATCCAGGAGCGGGTCGAGGCCGTGATGAGCGAGGTCGGCCAGACCTACACGCCGGCCGGCGCCACGGCGCTCGTCATGGACCCGCGCACCGGAGCAATCCTGGCGCTCGCCAACTGGCCGCGCGTGGACGCCAACGACGTGGGGGGCTCACCGACATATGCGAGCAAGAACCGGGCGGTCCAGTTCAACTACGAGCCGGGCTCGACCTTCAAGGCGTTCACGGTCGCGGGCGCGCTGGAGGACCGGCTCGTGACTCCCGACACCCCGTTCGAGGTCGGTCCGACGATCCAGGTGGCCGACCGGGTGGTTGGCGAGGCCCACGACGGCGGCGGCGGGACCCTGACTACCACCGACATCCTCACCCAGTCCTCCAACGTCGGCACGGTGATGATCGGCCTCAGGCTGGGCAAGATCCGCTTTGACCACTGGGTGCGGCGCTTCGGATTCTCCAAGCCGACCGGCGTGGACCTCCCGGGCGAGGATCGCGGCATCGTGCTCGACGTCGAGAACTACTCGGACTCGTCAATCGGGAACATGCCGATCGGCCAGGGGATCTCGGTCACTCCCATCCAGATGGCCGCGGCCTACACCGCGATCGCCAACGGCGGTCTCAAGCGCCAGCCCTACATCGTGGCCGGGGACCGCAAGCCGCCCACGCGCGTCCTCTCGAAGCGCACCGCCGGTCAGGTCTCCCACATGCTCGAGGGCGTGCTGAGCGCGGGCGGGACCGCACAGGAGGCCGCCGTGGACGGATACACGCTGGCGGGCAAGACCGGCACGGCCGAGAAGGCGGAGAACGGCACCTATTCGAAGACCGACTTCGTCGCCTCGTTCATCGGCTACGCGCCGGCGAAGGACCCGCGCCTGCTGGTCTCGGTCATGGTGGATGAGCCGCGCGGCGACATCTACGGCGGCACGGTCGCTGCGCCCGCCTTCGAGCGCATCATGGAGTTCGCGCTGCCCTACCTGAAGATTCCTCCGCGCTAAAAAGCCAACCCCAGCCAGACATCAGCGGGGGTCCGGGGGCGTGAGCCCCCGGGTTGCCCAAGCCCAGCCAGACATCAGCGCGGGTCCGGGGGCGTGAGCCCCCGGTTCCCAATCAGGCCTGCTGGTCTGAGTCCGTCTCTTCGGGGGCGTCCGCATTGGCGTCCGGATCGGCAAGAGCGCGCAGCGCTCCGCGCATGCGGCCCTGGGCCACGCGCAGTTCCTCGAAGGCGCGCTCGGCGGCGAAGGCGGAGCTCTCGACCTCCGACAGGCGCCCCTCGAGCTCGGCCCGCCGCGTCTCCTCCTCGGCCAGCGTCTCGCGCACGTCGCGTTCGGTGACGGCCCACTGCTCGCGCTCGCGCTCTGATTCCTCGCGCAGCGCGGTCAGGGCCGCGCGGGCCTGCTCGGTGCGCACCTCTGAGGCCTCGAGCTCTTCTCCCAGCCGCTGGCCCTCGGCCACCTCGCGATGAGCCTCCTCGACCTCGCGATGAGCGTCCTCGACCTCGCGCTCGGAGGCGTCGGCGCGCTTGATCGCGCTCTCGGCCTCCGCCTCGGCGCTCTCAGCCCGCGTGCGCATGGACTCGAGCTCAGAGCCGCGTGTGTCGACCTCGGCGCGCACTCGCACCAGCTCGGTCTCTGCGTCGGTCAGCTTGGCTCGAAGGGTCTCGATCTCGCCGCTGCGAACTTCGACGTCGGCGCGGATGCGCCGCAGCTCGGTCTCCGCGTCGCGGGCGAGCTCGTGGGCCTCGTCGCGCTCGACCTTGATCGAGTCCACACGCTCGCGCAGCCGCTCGGCGTCCTTGCCAAGTGTGCGCGCGGCGGCAAGCTCCTTCTCGAGCTCGGCCACTCTGCCTCGCAGCTCTTCCGCTTCGGCCGATACCTGGTCGCCCTGACGGGCACGCTCGCTGGCCTGGTCGAGACCTTCCTCGGCGGCCGCCAGGGCCTCGCGCAGCGTCTCGAGCTCGGCGCTGACCTCCTTCGCCTCGCGCACGCGGACGCGGGCCTCCGCCAGCTCGACTTCCGCTTCGGCGAGCTTGGCGTGCAGCTCGGTGACGTGCGGGTCGACGCCGGAAACGTCGGGGTCCTTGCTCTTGCCCTTCCCCGTGAGCCGCGCCTCGGCGCCGGCCAGCTGGGCCTTGAGCGCGGTCAGGTCGTCGCGCAGCTGCGAGGGGTCTGCCTGCTCGTCCTGGGAGGACTCGCCGAGTCCCTCTGGGATCGGGTCGTCATCGCCGTCCTGCCAGAAGAAGGCGGAGGACGCGGGCGCGGCCGGTGCCTCGGTCTCTTCCTCGGAAACGCTCTCGGCCTCCAGCTCGGCGTCGCCGTTCGCGGGGACGGCCTCGTCCTCGTCGTAGTACCCCTCGTCGAGTGGTAGCGCCTCGAGCAGGGCGTTGAGGGCCGGACGCGCCGCGACGGCCGGGCGCACGTCGAGCTTGGTCATCACCGCGATGTCGTTCACGCCGAGGGCGTCGGCCGGGTCGGCCATCGCCACAAGCAGGCCCTTGCCGAGGAATCCGACGGGCACGGCCTGGTAGCGCTTTGCGGCGGTCGGCTTGATCAGGTTCACCGCCGCGGGATCGACCGCGAACCCGTCGAGGTCGATGTAGTCGATCCCGTAGCGCTCCGCGATCGCCTGGGCGAGCTGGCCCTCGGAGATCGCCGCCATCTCGACGAGCACGCGGGCAACGGTGGTGCCCGGGCTGCGCGCCGCGCGGACGGCCTGCTCGACGGTCTCGCGGGTCGCAAAGCCGAGCTCGACGATCACGTCGCTGAGAAAGCCCTGTCGGCCGCCCGCGGCGGTGGGCGGGGTGACACCGTCCGGGGCCTTCACCGGAGTCTTCTTGGTGCGCGTGCTCATGCCGGGATGGCTTCCTCGACATCCTGCAGCGCGGCATCGGGGGAATCGCACGCGCCGAGCGCCTTGACCGAGAACTCGACCTGGAGCGAGCACGGCCGCTCGAGCATCACGCGCTCGAGTGCCTGCTCGAAGCGCGCGAAGAACGCCTCTGCGCCCGCGAGGCCCTTGCAGCCGACGAGCACGACACCGAATGAGTCGTCAGCGAGGCGGCCGGCGTGATCGGAGCGGCGGATGGCCGCCTCGAGCACCTCGGCGGCGTCTTTGACAAGCAGTTCCTTGAGCCCCTCGCCGTGGCGCTCGCCGATTTCGCCCAGGTTGGGCAGGCGGACGCCGACGATGAACGACTCGGCGGTGCCGCGCTCGGCGAGACGCCATTCGCGCTCGAGCGCCTGCATGAAGCTAGTGCGGTTGTTCAGCCCGGTGAGGGGGTCGGTGCTCTCGGGGTCGCGCAGGCGCTCGCTGAGGCGGCGCAGGTCGGCGCGCCATTTGACGCTCTCCCACTCGTAGGTGAGAAGGCGCCCCGCAACGGCGATCAGGTCGAGGTGCGAGCGCTTGAAGACATCGGTTCCGGACGCGAGCGCGCAGATCGTGATCGCGCCGCCGCCGGCGCTCGTCTCGAGGGGCACCGCCAGGTAGCTGCGAACCGACAGCGAGGCCAGGGTCTCGCGATCGAGCAATCCGTTGCCCGCGTGCTTGCTGTCCGAGGCGATGGGAAGGACGGAACCGGGCGGAAGCTCGCTCGCAACCTCGCCGCAGACGTCGATCAGGCGGTACTCGCCGTTCTCCCAGTCAACGTGGCCGACCAGGACAGAGCCGCCGGGGAGGGCGGACTCGAGCAGCTCGAGCATGGCGTCAGCAGCCTCGGAGAAGCTTGCAAACCTTCGCTCGGCGAGCCGAGCGAGCGCGCTCAGCGCTGGTGCGCTCACGTGTTTGGTATCGGACGTTTGGCCGGAAACGTGAGCGCCCGATGCAAGGAGGCGACAACCCCACGGGTTATCCTGAGCGTCCCTCCATGCTTCTCAACACCTTGATGGGGGATATATCTCCGGGGGCCCCCGAGGTCGAGATATCGGGCCTCGCCTACTCGAGCCAGAGCGTCACGCCAGGGACGCTCTTTTTTTGCGTGCCCGGCTTTCGGGCCGACGGCCACGATTTCGCCGCCGATGCGATCGAGCGGGGAGCGGTCGCGCTCGTGTGCGAGCGCCGGCTCGGGCTGGGTGTGCCGGAGCTGGTCGTCGACGACGTTCGCGCGGCAATGGGACCCGTTGCGGCGCGCTTCTACGCAGATCCGACCGCGGAGCTCGAGGTGGTCGGCATCACAGGCACCAACGGCAAGACCACCACCGCGTTCCTGGTTCGCCACCTGCTCGAGGCAAGCGGCAGGAGCTGCGGGCTGCTCGGAACGGTCAAACGGGTGATCGGGGGAGTGGAGGAGGAGGTGGAGCGCACGACGCCCGAGGCGATCGACCTCCAGGCGACGTTTCGGCGAATGCTCGACGCGGACGACGGCGCCTGCGCGATGGAGGTGTCCTCCCACGCCCTGGAGCTCGGGCGTGCGGCCGGGATCCACTTCGCGTGCCGGATCTTCACCAATCTGACGCAGGACCACCTCGACTTCCACGAGACGATGGAGGCCTACTTCGAGGCCAAGCGACGCCTGTTCGGCGAGGGTGGGCTGTCGGTGGTCAACGTCGACGACGAGTACGGCCGGCGCATCGCCGCGGAGGTGGACAGCGTCACCTTCGCCATCGACCGCGATGCCGACTATCGCGCCCACGAGGTGGAGTTCGACCTGACGGGATCGCGCTTTCGTTGCCAGACCCCCGACGGCGAGCTCGAGCTGCGCTCGCCGCTGGTCGGGCTGTTCAACGTGCGGAACGTGCTGGGCGCCGTGGCCGCGGTGCGCTCGCTCGGCGTCCCCGCGGCGGCGATCGCGGCGGCGCTGCCCCGGTTCGGCCGCGTGCCCGGGCGCTTCGAGGCCGTCGACGAGGGACAGGACTTCGGCGTGCTGGTCGACTACGCGCATACGCCCGACTCGCTCGAGAACGTGCTGCGCGCGGCGCGCGAGGTCACGCGCGGGCGCCTGCACGTCGTATTCGGGGCGGGCGGCGACCGCGACCGCGGCAAGCGCCCCGCGATGGGCGCCGCGGCCCGCGAGCTGGCCGACCGCGTGCTCGTGACATCGGACAACCCGCGCAGCGAAGAGCCCGCCGCGATCATCGACGAGATCATGGCGGGCGCGGGACCCGGCGCCGTGCGCGAGACCGACCGCCGGCGCGCGATCGCGCTGGCCATCGAGAGCGCCGAGCCCGGGGACGTCGTGGTGATCGCCGGCAAGGGCCACGAGCAGGGCCAGGAGTTCGAGGCCGGGCGTAAGGAGCCCTTCGACGACGTGAGCGTCGTCCGCGAAGCCCTGAAGGCCCGCCTGGGAGCGCGCGCATGATCGACTTCTCCGCCGGCCGCCTCGCCCAGGCCGCCGGCGGCGAGCTGGCCGCCGGGGAGCCCGAGCGGGCCGGGCCCGATCGGGCGGTCATCGACTCGCGCGAAGTGGGGCCAGGGGACCTGTTCGTCGGCCTGCGCGGCACGGTCGCCGACGGAGGGCGCTTCGCCGCTGCCGCGCTCGAGCAGGGCGCCTGGGGTGTGGTGGTCTCGCCCGAGCACGCCGCCTCGGCGGTCGCGGCGGCCGAGGCCACGGTGGGCCACTCCGCCTGTACGAACGCGGCGGTCATCGCGGTCGAGGAGCCGCTTGCCGCCCTGCACTCGCTCGCGCGAGCCTGGCGGCGGGAGCTCGGGGCAAAGGTCTTCGGTGTCACCGGCTCCACCGGCAAGACGTCGACCAAGGACATCCTGGCGGCCCTGCTGAAGACGCGCCTCGTGACCCACGCGAGCCGCGAGAACTGGAACACCGAGATCGGCCTGCCGCTGACGATCCTCGAGGCCGGCCGCGGCACGGAGGCGTTCGTGCTCGAAATGGCCATGCGCGGCGAGGGCCAGATCGCCGAGCTCGTGGCCGTAGCCGAGCCGGACGTCGGCGTGATCGTGAACGTCGGCCCTGTGCACCTCGAGGTGCTCGGCACCGTGGAGCGCGTCGCGGCCGCCAAGGCCGAGCTGATTCGCGACCTGCGTGCCGGCGCCGCCTGCGTCGTGCCCGTCAGCGAGCCGCTGCTCGACCGGCACCTGCGAAAGCAGGATCTCGACACCTGGACCTTCGGGCCGGGGGGCGACGTGCATTTGCTGTCGTTCGACCGCGGCCGGGCCGAGATCGAGGCGCGCATGCAGATGGTCGAGCTCGAGCTGCCCTATTCCGAGCCGCACAACCTGCTCAACACGCTGGCGGCCGTGGCGGCCGCGCGTGCACTCGGAATCGAGGTGGGCGGCCGCGTCGATGTGCGGTTCTCGTCGCTTCGCGGCGAGGTGGTCGAGCTTCCCGGCGGCGTGACCGTGGTGAACGACTGCTACAACGCCAACCCGATGTCGATGCGCGCCGCCCTGGACCACCTCGCGTCAAGCGAGGCCGAGCGCCGGATCGCCGTGCTCGGCACCATGGCCGAGCTCGGCCCCGGCTCGGAGGGCTTCCACCGCGAGATCGGCGCCCACGCCGCCGCCGTCGGGATCGACGTGCTCGTGCCGGTGGGCGCGGAGGCGCTCGACTACACCGGCGGCTTCGATGGCGAGACCCACCCGGTCGCGAGCCCCGAGGAGGCGAGCGCCCTGTTGGAGGAGCTCGCGCGCCCTGGCGACCGCGTGCTGATCAAGGGATCGAGGTCGGTCGGGCTAGAGCGGGTGCTCGCCTAGGAATGCTCGGGGAGGTCCTGATCGGAGGCATGGGCTCGCTGCTCGTGTGCGTATTCCTCGGACCGCGCTTCATCGAGTACCTGCGCCTGAAGGAGTTCGGCCAGCACATCCGCGAGGAGGGCCCGGCAGGACACCACGGCAAGGCCGGCACGCCGACCATGGGCGGCCTTGTGATCTTCCTCGGCGTGTGCGTGCCGTTCCTGATCCTGTCCGAGTACCGCGCCGCCAGCCTGGCCGTGCTCGGCACGGCGCTCGCCATGGCCGCGCTCGGGTTTGCCGACGACATGACCAAGCTGCGAAAGCGCCGCTCGCTCGGCATCTCGGGGAAGACCAAGCTGCTGGTCCAGGCGCTCACGGCGATCGCCCTCTGGCTCGTGGTCACCGAGTACGTGGGCATCCAGGACACACTGCAGCTGCGCGTGGTCGACGCGTCCGTCAACCTCGGCTACGCCTACCCGGTACTGATCTTCCTGGTCCTGGCGGGCGCCACCAACGGCGTGAACCTGACCGACGGGCTCGACGGCCTCGCGGCGGGGTGCTGCGCGATCGTTTTCCTCGCCTTCACGGCCATGACGTTCATCACCAAGGGCGAGGTTCAGCTCGATCTCGCGCTGCTGTGCGCATGCCTGATCGGCGCCTGCGTCGGCTTTCTGTGGTTCAACTCGTTCCCGGCCTCGGTGTTCATGGGCGACACCGGCTCGCTCGGACTCGGCGGCGCGATCGCCGGCCTGGCGGTTCTCACCCAGACCGAGGTCCTGCTGATCGTGATCGGCGGGATCTTCGTGATCGAGGCGCTCTCGGTCGCGATCCAGGTGTTCGCCTTCCAGCGCTTTCGAAAGCGCGTGTTCCTGATGGCCCCGATCCACCATCACTTCGAGCTCATGGCCTGGTCGGAGACGAAGATCATCCTGCGCTTTTGGATCGTCGCGGCCGTCTGCGCGGCGATCGGGTTCACGCTCTACCAGCAGTCGATTCCTTGAGGCCCGCGCTTCCGGAGGGGCCCTACCTGATCGTCGGCCTCGCGCGCTCCGGGGTGGCCGCGGCGCGCGCGCTGCGCGAGCACGGCACCGTGATCGCGTGCGACAGCGGCCATCCCGACCTGCCCGCGGACATCGACGGGTACCTCGATACCGAGGGCGTCGGCCTGCTTCAGCGCGTGGCCAGCGTGATCAAGAGCCCGGGTGTGCCGAACGACGCGCCGGTGATCGCAGCGGCTCGCAGGCAGGGCCTGGCGGTGCTCGGCGAGCTCGAGCTGGCTTGGCGGCTGCTGCCCAACCCCTTCGTGGCGGTCACGGGCACCAACGGCAAGACGACCACGGTCGAGCTGCTCGGCGCCATCTGGCGCGAGGCGGACCTGCCCGTCGCGGTGGCAGGCAACGTGGGGACGCCCCTGTCCTCGCTGGTAGGTGAGATCGCTCCCGAGGCGACGGTGGTCTGCGAGGTCTCGAGCTTCCAGGCCGAGGACGCGGTCGAGTTCGCGCCCGACACCGCTCTGCTGCTCAACCTGAGCGAGGATCACCTCGACCGCCACGGGAGCCTCGAGGACTACCGCGCGGCCAAGCTCAGCCTCTTCGCGCGCCAGCGCCCGGACCAGGTGGCGGTCGCCCCGGAGGGTGTCGACCTGCCCGGCGCGGCGCGGCGGGTGACCTTTGGCGACCCGGGCGAGCTGCCGCTCGACCCTGATCAAATCCGCCTGCGCGGGGCGCACAACCTCGAGAACGCGATGGGCGCGTCGGCCGCCGCGCTCGTCAGCGGGGTGCCGGCCGAGGCCGTGGCGGCCGCACTGCGGAGCTTCGCGGGCGTGCCCCACCGGCTCGAGGAGGTTGGGACGGTGAACGGGGTGCTCTTCGTCAACGATTCCAAGGCCACCAACGTGTCGTCGGCCAGGCGCGGGATCGAGTCGTTCGAGCGCGGCGTGCACGCGATCCTGGGCGGCAGCCTCAAGGGCGGCGGGTTCGAGGGCCTGCGCGAGCCCGTGGCGGCGCGCTGCAGCGCCTGCTACCTGATCGGCGAGGCCTCTGAGCGCCTGGCCGCCGACCTCGCCGGCACCGGCGTGCCGCTGCGCCCAAGCGGCGATCTCGAAACGGCGATGCGGGCGGCCGCCGCAGCGGCCGAGCCGGGCGATGTGGTGCTGCTCAGTCCGGCCTGCGCGAGCTTCGACCAGTTTCGCGACTACGAGGAGCGCGGGGACCGCTTTCGGGCGCTCGTGCCGCGAGCATGAATCCGCGGGCGCGCGTCGAAGGAGGGCCGGATGGCTACGCGCGCCGCCCCAGCCGCAAGCGCCCGGCTCGGCCGGGTGCGCGCGGGGAAGTCTCCGAAACGGCCGATCGAGTATTCGATCCTCTACACGGCCACGCTGTGCCTGCTCGCGGGCGGGGCGGTGATGGTTTACTCGGCGAGCTCGGCGGAGTCGCTGCTCGCGGGCTCCGGAGACGCCTCCTTCTACCTCAAGCGCTACGTCCTGTTCGGGGTGATCGGGCTGGTGGTCCTGCACGCGGCCTCGCGGCACGGACTGCGGGTGATCCGTGCCGTGACGCCGGTCCTGCTGGTTGCCTCGTTCTGCCTGACATTCGCGGTGATGCTGCCTGGCCTCGGCGTGACCGTGAATGGTGCGACCCGCTGGCTCGGCGCCGGGCCGCTCCAGTTCCAGCCGTCGGAGTTGCTGAAGGTATCGCTCGTGCTCTACGCGGCCCAGGTACTGGCGGCCCGGCCGAAGTCCACCAAAACACTCGGCGGGCTGGTCAGGCCGCTTCTGCTCGTCGTCGGAGCCGGCTGCGCGTTGCTCCTCAAGCAGCCCGACATGGGCACGGCGATGGTGATCTGCTTTGCGATCGGCGCGCTGCTCGTGGCCGCGGGAACCCCGGTCCGGGTGCTGGCCACGATCCTCGGCGTGCTCGGCACGCTCGCGACGCTGATGGTGTTGATCGAGCCCTACCGGCGGGCACGGCTGACGTCGTTCCTCGACCCTTTCTCCGACGCGGGCGACACCGGCTTCCAGGCCGTGCAGGCGCTCACCGCGATCGGCTCGGGAGGCCTCTTCGGAGTCGGCCTCGGCGAGTCGGTTCAGAAGATCTTCTACCTGCCCGAAGCCCACACGGACATGATCCTGGCCATCATCGGCGAGGAGCTCGGGCTGATCGGGATTCTCGGCACGATCCTGCTCTACGGCATGATCGGGTACGCCGGGCTGCGCGCCGCCAAGCTCGCCCGCGACCTGCATTCGAAGCTGCTCGCGGCGGGCATCACATCGCTGATCCTCTGTCAGGCGACGCTCAACTTCTTCGCCGTGATGGGGATGGCGCCGCTGACCGGCGTGCCGCTCCCCTTCCTGTCCTACGGGAGCACGAACCTCATCGTGCTGATGGGAGCGATGGGCCTGCTGTTGAACGTGGCGGCCACAGGCGGCAAGGCCGCGCGGCTCGCGCCGGCAAAGCCGCGGCTTGAGGCGATCGAAGGAGGTCGAGGTGCCCAGGATCGTGATCGCGGCCGGCGGGACGGCCGGACACGTCGTACCGGCGCTCGCGGTCGCTGACGCGCTGCGCGAGCGAGGCGCCGAGGTCGAGTTCATCGGAGGTGAGCGCACCGAGGCCGAGCTGGTCCCGGCCGCCGGCTATGCCTTCCACCGGGTGCGCGTGGCCGGCATCGACCGGCACAACCCGCTGCGGGCCGCGCGAGCGCTGCTGATGGCGGGCGCGGCGTTCATACGAGCGCGCGGACTGCTGAGAACGCTGGGCGCCGACGCCGTGCTGGGCGCCGGCGGTTATGTGGCCGGCCCGGTCGGGCTCGCCGCTCGCAGCCTGAGGTTGACGCTCGTGCTCACGGAGGCCGACAGCCGGCTCGGCGTCACAAACCGGCTGCTCGCGCCGTTTGCCCGCCGCGTGTTCCTCACCTTCCCGATCGAGGGCCGGGGCGGATCGAAATGGGTGCTCAGCGGACGCGCGGTGCCCGCGGACACCGGGCAGGCGGACCGGGCCGCGGCGCGCAGGCGCTTTGAGATCGGCCCCGACGAGCCATGCGTGCTCGTATTTGGCGGCTCGCTGGGTGCGCGCCGCCTCAACCACGCGGCGCTCGATGCATTCGGGTCCGCCGCCCCGAGCGCCGTGCTGCACGCGAGCGGGCTGCGCGATCACCCGGAGCTGCGCGAGCGCCTCGACTCGCTCGGCTCGCCGCCGCACTACCACCTGCACCCCTACATCGAGCCCTTCGCGGAGGCGCTCGCAGCCGCGGACCTGGTGGTGGCGCGTGCCGGTGGATCGGTGATGGAGGTGGCCGCCGCAGGCCTGCCCGCGCTGCTCGTGCCCTTCCCGCACGCGACGGCCGACCACCAGACACTCAACGCGCGCTACATCGAGCGCGCGGGAGCGGCCGTGGTGGTGAGCGACGCCGAGCTCGACGGTCCCCGGCTCGCGCGTGAGGTCGGTGCCCTGCTGGGCTCGCCGCAGCGCATGGCCGCCATGGCCAAGGCGGCGCGCGCCGTGGCACGGCCGGACGCGGCGGAGCGGATCGCCACGGAGCTGCTGGCGCTGGCGGGATCCTAGAGCGGTCGCGAGCCCGAGCAGACGAGCCGCAGCCACCCGATCCGGCCGTCGCGCTCGCTCAGGAAGGCCTGTTGCTCGACCAGGAAGGTTCCCTTGGCGTTCGTCAGGCGATAGCGATAGCCCACCCGCTCGCGGTCGCCGACCGTGTCGGTCTCGACCGAGATCACCTCCTCGACCTGCTCGTCTGGCTCGATCCAGCGCTCCAGGATCTCGTTGATCACGGTCTGGGGGTCGCCGCCCTCCCAGAACCTGTTCGGCGTGAGCGCGCGGAAGTCGACCTCGGGATGAAGCAGTTGCGCCATCCGCTCGTGGTCCTTCGAGGTGTAGGCCTCGGCGAAGGCGGCGCCGAGCGACGTTGCGGTGTGCGACATGCACGCAGAATAAGGTCCGGCGCCGATGACCGACGCTCCGCTCGCGGGTCGCAGCCTGCATTTCATAGGGATCGGCGGGGCCGGGATGAGCGGCCTCGCGGTGGTGGCGCGCGCCCTCGGCGCGCGCGTGACGGGCTCGGATGCGGCCGAGTCCGGCTACGTCGCGGGCCTACGCGCGGCGGGGATCGAGCCGCACATCGGCCACGACGCGGCCAACCTGCCCGCCGGAGCCGAGGTCGTGGTGTCGACGGCCATCCCACAGGACAATCCCGAGCTCTCGGCCGCTCGCTCGGCCGGCGCGCGGGTGCTCCACCGCGGCGACCTGCTCGGCGAGCTCTCCGCCATGAAGCGCACGATCGCGGTGGCGGGAACGCACGGCAAGACGACCACGGCGTCGATGGCCGCTCACGCGCTGCGGGAGTGCGGCCGCGATCCCGCGTTCTTGATCGGGGGGGAGCTGCGCTCGGCTCACACGAACGCCGCCTGGGGCTTGGGGGAGTGGGCGGTGATCGAGGCCGACGAGTCCGACCGCTCGTTCCTGGCGCTCGAGCCGGAGGTTGCGGTGGTGACCAACATCGAGCTCGACCACCACTCGACCTACGCGAGCCTGCGCGACCTCGAGCAGGCCTTCGCGGAGTTCGCCGCGCCCGCCGCGCTGCGGGTGGCGGGCGTCGGCCTTGAGTTCGCGGGCGACACGCTCTCCTTTGGAATCGAGGCCGGCGACGTTCGCCCCGAGAACCTCGAGCTGACCGCCGGTGGGTCGCGCTTTGCGGTGGAGGGTGCCGTCGTCGAGCTGCGCGTGCCCGGCCGCCACAACGTGCTGAACGCGCTGGCGGCCGTGGCGGCGTGCCGGGCCGCGGGGCTGACGCCCGCCGAGTCGGCTCCCGCGCTGGCGAGCTTCACCGGAGCGGGGCGGCGCTTCGAGGAGCACGGCCGTACCGCCGCGGGCGCCCTCGTCTACGACGACTATGCCCACCACCCGACCGAGGTCCGCGCCACGCTGGAGGGCGCGCGAACGCTCGAGCCGGAGCGCCTCGTTGCGTGCTTTCAACCGCACCTCTACTCGCGCACTCGCATGCTGGCGCGCGAGTTCGGCCGCGCGCTCGCCGTCGCCGACGTGGTCGTGGTGGTCGACGTCTATCCGGCCCGCGAGCGCGCCGAGGACTTTCCAGGGGTCAGCGGCCTGCTGGTGGCGCGCGCCGCCGCCGACGCGGCCGCCGGGCGGCCGGTCTGGTGGCTACCCGCGCGGGCCGACGCCGAGAGGATGCTGCGCGCCGAGCTGCGCGAGGGCGACCTGCTGGTGACGCTCGGGGCCGGCAACATCGACGACCTGGCCCGAGGGCTCACGGCATGAGCGGACCGCCCGCGGGCGTCGAACGCGACTACCCGCTCGCCCGTCTCACCACGATCCGCACCGGTGGGCCTGCCGACTGGTTCGCTCGTCCCGACTCCGCCGAGCGGCTCGCCGGTCTGCTCGAGTGGGCCGATCGCGATCAGATCGCGGTAGGAGTGGTCGGCTCGGGCTCGAACCTCCTGGTAGCGGATGCGGGATTCCGAGGACTTGCAATGAAGCTCGACGGCTCGCTCGCCACGATCGAGCAGGAGGACCGGCGCCTGGTTTGCGGCGGTGGCGCCCGCCTGCCGCAGGCGGCGGCGCGCGCGGCGCGCGCGGGACTGAGCGGCCTCGAGTTCGGTGTGAACATCCCCGGAACCGTCGGCGGCGCCGTGAAGATGAACGCCAATGCCTACGGCGGCGACCTCTCACGCGTGCTCGAGTGGGTCGAGGTCGCGATTCCCGGGGCCACCGAGCGGCGCACCGCCGATCGGATGGGCTTCAGCTACCGGCGCAGCAACCTAGGTCCGCGCGAGGTGGTCGCGCGGGCGTCATTCGAGCTCTCGCCCGCCGAGCCCGAGAGCGTCAAGGCCACGCTCGCCGAGATGCGGACCGCCCGCAGGGCGGCGCAGCCGTCGGGCATCAAGACGTTCGGCTCCACCTTCAAGAACCCGGATGACCCGCGCGCCGAGGGACGCAGCGCCGGAGTGCTGCTCGACGAGGCCGGCTGCCGCGGACTGCAGGTCGGCGGCGCGCGCTTCTCCGACAAGCACGCGAACTTCGTCGAGAACCCGGGGGAGGCGAGCACCGCCGACGTGATCGCCCTGATGGCGGAGGGCAAGCGCCGCGTTCGCGAGCGCTTCGGCATCGAGCTCGAGCCCGAGGTGCAGCTGTTGGGCGACGCCGACGTGTCGGCCCTGTGGCCCGAGGGCCGGTCGCGGTGAGCGGCCTGGCGGCAACGCTCGCTCGGCGCCGCCCACGCCTGCGCTCGCTGCCGACCCCCTCCCCGCGGCTACGCCGCCGCCTGCTGGCGCTCGTTCTCGTCTGCCTGGCGCTCCTCGCCGGCTACCGGTTCTGGCTGCGCGACTCGTCCTTTGTCGCGGTCGAGCAGGTGAGCGTCACCGGCCTCACGACCGCGGACTCCGAGCGCGTGCGCATGGCCATCGGCGCGACGGCGCGGGGCATGACCACCCTCAACGTGGACCTCGAGCGCCTCGAGCGCGCCGTCGCGCCCTACCCGGTCGTGCGCGAGCTCGAGGTGACGACGGACTTTCCGCACGGGCTGCGCGTGCGGGTGATCGAGCACCAGCCGGCGGCCATGGCGGTAGGCGACGATGGCGAGGTCCCGGTCGCCGGCGACGGGACGATCCTGCACGGACTGCCGGTCGAGGGCAAGCTCCCCGCGGTCGAGGTCGACGGCGTGCTCGGGGGAGACCGGCTCCAGGATGCCACCGCTCGCGCCGCGGCTGCGGTCGCGGGGGCCGCGCCCCAGCGGCTGCGCGCACGCGTCGAGGAGATCGAGAAGCGCGCCCCGGAGGGTCTCGTGGCCGAGCTTCGCGACGGGCCCGAGCTGATCTTCGGCGACGCGCGCCGGGCCAGGGCCAAGTGGGCGGCCGCAGCGCGCGTGCTGGCCGATCCCGAGGCCCGCGGCGCCAGCTACATCGATCTCCGTATCCCGGGCCGGCCCGCGGCCGGAGGGCTGCCCGCCGAGACGGTCGCGCCCGTGGCGCCCGCCGGGCACACCGCCACGACCGTTCCCAACCCGGCCGGCGCGGCAGCGACGGGAGCTCCCGCGGCGCCCGGAGCCGAGACTCCGGCCGCGCCCGAAGACGCTCCCGCGACCGTCGCGCCGAGCCCCACCACGCCGCCCGCGGGCACGGGCACGACCCCGCCGGTGAGCGCTCCCGAGTCCGCGCAGCCACCCGTCAGCACGGGCGCGGAGGGGGGCGCCACGGCTCCCGCGGCGCCTTGAGCCAACACTGAAGCTGCGGTAGAGGTCTTTGCAATCTCTCAAGTAGCGGTTGAAGGCTTGCCTGCAAGATTTGTTGCGAGGACGGTTGACACTTTCGGCGAACCCCGCCTACAGTGCGGTCCTTGCGGGATTCGGGAAACCCTCGATGATCGCTTGAGCTTCGGAAGGTAGAGAGGGAGAGCAGGCCCCATGGACACAGGCAGCTATCTGGCGGTCATCAAGGTGGTCGGGATCGGCGGTGGGGGCACCAACGCGGTCAACCGCATGGTTGACGCCGGTCTCAAGGGCGTCGAGTTCATCGCCGTCAACACCGATGCCCAGGCGCTGCAGATGTGCGACGCCGACATCAAGCTTCAGATCGGGGATCAGCTCACGCGCGGTCTCGGCGCGGGCGCAAACCCCGAGGTGGGCTACGGCGCGGCCAACGAGAGCCGGGATGAGATCAAGGAGGCGCTCAAGGGCGCTGACATGGTCTTCGTGACGGCCGGCGAGGGCGGCGGCACAGGTACCGGCGCCGCGCCGGTGATCGCTGAGGTGTCGAAGCAGGAGGTCGGGGCGCTCACGGTCGGGGTCGTGACAAAGCCGTTCGACTTCGAGGGCACCCAGCGCATGCGCCAGGCGGTCGAGGGCATCGACAGCCTGCGTGAGCAGGTGGACACGATGATCGTGATCCCCAACGAGAAGCTGCTGGCTGTGGTCGAGCGCCGAACCAGCATCCTCGACGCGTTCCGCGAGGCTGACAACGTGCTGGGCCAGGGCGTCCAGGGCATCACGGATCTGATCACGACGCCCGGCCTGATCAACCTCGACTTCGCCGACGTTCGGACGATCATGCAGGACGCCGGGTCGGCGCTGATGGGAATCGGCGAGGCCTCGGGCGAGAACCGCGCGGCCGAGGCGGCGAAGAACGCCGTATCGAGCCCGCTGCTCGAACAGTCGGTCGAGGGCGCCACGGGCATCCTCCTCAATATCACCGGGGGCACCGACCTCGGCCTGTTCGAGGTCAACGAGGCGGCCGAGATCATCCAGGGCGCCGCGGATCAGAACTCGAACATCATCTTCGGCGCGGTGGTCGACGACAGCATGGGCGACGGGGTCCGGGTGACCGTGATCGCAACCGGCTTCGAGCGGCCGAGCCGCCTGCCGCTCTTCACCGAGGACTCGACGGGCCGCCGTCGCGAGCCGCGTAGGCGGGACGTCTCGCTCGACGACCGCCAGCGCAAGTCGCTCGAGATCACCGACGACGACATCGACGTACCCGAGTTCCTCAAGGACTGAGGCGAGCATCCGCCGCCTCGCCGGCTGACCCGGCCCCGCAGCGTGGATCCCTGGGTCGAGCAGGCAGCCGCGCGGGTCGCACCGGCGGCAGAGCGCGAACTCGAGGCCCTCGTCGCAGTGTCCACGCCGTCCGGCGACGTGGGCGGCGCGGAGGAGGCGGTTGCGCTCTGCGTGGCCTTCATGCCGCCCGAGGGGGAGGTCGAGCGCGTCGACTGCTCGAGTCGCGGGCACGCCGCGGATCTCGTGGGACGGCTCAGCGGCACCGGCGCCAAACGTGTGCTCCTGCTCGGGCATCTGGACACGGTTGTGACCCACGCCGCCCACCGGCGGCTCGAGCGCGACGGCGACCGGCTGGTCGGCTCCGGAACGGTGGACATGAAGGGCGGCGTGGCGCTTGCGCTCGGACTCATGCGCGAGCTCGCCGACCGCCCGGAGCTCTACTCGGAGATCGCGCTGCTCGTGGTCTGCGACGAGGAGTGGCGCACCGAGGCCTTCGGCCATGCCGAGCGCTTTGCCGGCTTTGACGCCTGCCTGTGCTTCGAGGCGGGCGAGCGCACCGGCTCGGGCGACGAGGGGGTGATCGTCAAGCGAAAGGCCGCAGGCACGCTTCGGGTCGAGGCGCACGGCCGCCCCGCCCACTCGGGGTCGGCGCCGCACAAGGGACGCAGCGCTCTGCTGGCTCTCGCCTCCGCCGCGCAGCGGATCGCGGCCCAGAGCGACCCGTCCGGCCCCGATCGCCTCACGGCGGTACCCACGATCATGCGCTCGGGGGAGGCGTTCAACGTGGTCCCGCCCGCGGGCGAGCTGGTCTGCGACCTGCGCGCCGACCGGCTGGCGGCCTTCGACCCCGTATTGGCGGCCGTGCCGGCCGAAGTCGACGAGGTGCACCTCGATACGACGCTCGTCCGCGCCTGGCCCGGGATGGACACCCGTCGCGCTGCCGGGCCGCTCCTGGAGCGTGCGTCCGCGCGCCTGGATCGCCCGATAGCGCCCGCCGAGCGCGGCGGGGCGAGCGATGCCTCGCACATGGCCGCCGCGATCGCCCTCACGGTCGACGGCCTCGGGCCGCGCGGCGGCGGAGCGCACACCCCGAACGAGTGGGTGAGCGCCGAGTCGCTGCACAGCCGCGCGCAGGTGGCGCTGGCCGTGGCGATCGCGCTGCTGGACGGTTGACGGGGAGCCGCCGCGGCGACCCGGTACGGCGGGATTGGGCGTCGTTGTCGAGTTACCGGTTGCTGGGACCGCTAAGTCGACAATCATCGCGGGCTCTGGCGTATTCCCAAGAGGCACCCGGATTAGGCACCCCCATTTGAATCAATCGCCCTGGCCGCCGGCTCTGCGCAACAGCGGTGCCGTCAGGCAAGTTGGCCCGCCGTCTCCCTTCATGGAGAGCTCCGACGCGGCGTACTCGTGCACCTCGCAGCCGCGGCCCTCGAGCGCGCGGCGCACTTCGGGAGCCCCTTCGGCTACAACCACGACGCCCGGCGCAACGGCGAGCACGTTTGTCCCCAGGCGCCCGTACTCGTCGGGGGACACCGCGATCCACTCGATGTCTCGCTCTCGTAGCGTTTCGAGCAGGCGCACCGGCGCAAGCGGCTCGAACAGCACATACAGGCGGTCCGTCACGGGCGAGGCCAAGGAGAGGAGGTGCAGCACCGAGCTCGGCCCGCGGTCATGAGGCAGGTCGAATACCTCTACGGCGATCTTCTGGGCGCCGAGCTGTTCGCGCAACTGCCGCCGCCCCTCCGCGTTGGTCCGGTAGGTCGCCCCGAGCGCGACCGTCCGCTCGTCGAGCCACAGCTTGTCGCCGCCGTCGGCACGGGCCGCGCCCGTCAGCCGGCCGGCCACGGGCACGCCGATGCGCGAGAGATCACGCTCGGCCGCGCGAGGCTCACCGGCTCGGACCGGCTTGGCCTGCTGAAGCACGATCGCGCCTCCGGGTGTCATGACGAACGGATCGTGCACGTAGGTGGCGTCCACGAGGCCCTCGAGAGCCTCGGCAACCTCCACCCGGCAGCCGAGGTCGGCGAGCAGCGTGCAGAACGCCTCATGCTGAGCGTGGAGCAGGTCTGGATCCGGCCGTCGCCACTCCGCGGCCTCCCAGTCGCCGGTGAGCGCCGGACGCCTGACCAGAACGCGTTCGAGACGCGCGGTCATCGAGCTCACTCCGTAGTCGGCGGGGCGCACGGACCCGGCCGCGCCCGCCTGCACCGAATCCATGAAGCGGTGACGCTATGAATTGCCCACGCGCCTGTCAACTCGCGCACGGTGGAGGTATGTAGCCTCCCGGGCGCTTGGCCTCCGCCGCCGACACCCTTCGCCGCACGCCCCTGTTCGAGCGTCACCAGCGGGCGGGCGCGAAGCTCGTTCCGTTCGCCGGCTGGGAGATGCCAGTGCAGTACGAGGGCATCCGCCCGGAGCACGTCGCCGTCCGCACCGGCGCCGGGATGTTCGACGTCTCGCACATGGGCGAGATCGAGACCGAGGGTCCGCAGGCGCAGGAGTTCCTTCAACACATCCTCTCCAACGACCTCACCAAGCTCGCCGAGCGCGGGGCCCAGTACTCGGTGCTCTGTCGCGAGGACGGCGGCGTGCTCGACGACCTGTTCACCTACCGCCTCGACGGCGGGCGCTTCCTCACGGTCACGAACGCCTCAAACCACGAGAAGGACCTGGCCTGGTTTCGCCGCCAGGCCGAGGGTTTCGACGTCGAGGTGAGAGACGCCCACGCCGCCTGGGCGATGCTCGCGGTGCAAGGTCCGGGCGCCCGTGCGGCGCTGGAGAGCATCGCCGGCGGCGAGCTGCCGAAGCGCATGCGCACCGCGGAGCTTGCGGTGGCGGGCGTCGAGGCGCTCGTGTGCGGCACGGGCTACACCGGCGAGGACGGCTGCGAGCTGATGATCGCGCCCGAGGGCGCCGCCGCGGTCTGGGACGCGCTGCTGGCCGCGGGGGTCAGCCCGACCGGGCTCGGCGCGCGCGACACACTGCGCCTGGAGGTCTGCTTCCACCTCTATGGCAACGACCTGTCCGAGGATCGCAACCCGATCGAGGCCGGCCTGGGCTGGTGCTGCAAGCTCGACACCGACTTCGTCGGCGCCGAGGCGCTGCGCCGAGTCGAGCCCGATCAGACGCTGGTCCCGTTCGCCTTCACCGGCCCCGGCATCCCCCGCCAGGACAACCCCGTCAACGCGCCGCACGGCGACGGCGTCGTCACCAGCGGCAGCCTGTCGCCGTGTCTTGAGATCGGGATCGGCATGGCCTACGTTCCGGTGGCCGACGCCCAGCCGGGCACCGCGATCGAGATCGACGTGCGCGGCAAGCTGCGCTCCGCCGAGGTGCGTGAGCGGCCGCTCTATCAACGAGAGGAGTCCAGTGGCTGAAGCCAGCTACCCCGACGACCTGAAGTACCACAAGGACCACGACTGGGCGCGCATCGAGGGCGATCGGGCGACGTTCGGGATCACCTGGTACGCGCAGGACGCCCTCGGGGAGGTGGTCTTCTTCGACCCGCCGGAGATCGGGCACCAGGTCTCGAGGGACCAGTCATACGCGGAGGTCGAGTCGGTCAAGGCGGTCTCCGACGTGTTCGCTCCGGTCTCGGGAGAGATCGTGGAGGTGAACGAGGGGCTCGCCGATTCGCCGGAGAAGATCAACGAGGACCCTTACGGCGACGGCTGGATGGTCAAGGTGCGCCTCTCGGATCCGGCAGAGGTCGACCAGCTGCTCGACGTCGACGCCTACAAGGAGCTGCTTGAGTAAGGCTGCCGGCTTGAGGCTCGGCCGGGCGGGTAGCTAACGTCGTACTACCTCAAAATGAGCCGCTACACCGCCGTCACAGACGAGGACCTCCGGGCGATGCTCGACGCGATCGGCGCCGAATCGCTCGAGGACCTGTTCGCGGACATTCCGCAGTCGGTTCGCCTGGGGCGCGAGCTCGAGCTCCCCGCCGGACTCTCGGAGCTGGAGGTCAACGACCACCTCACCGCGCTTGCCGCCCGAAACCGCCACTGCGACGCCGAGACGAGCTTTCTCGGCGCCGGCATGTACGACCATTACGTACCCGCGCTGATCGACAATCTGCTGTCGCGCTCGGAGTTCCTGACCCCCTACACGCCCTACCAGCCCGAGATCTCGCAGGGCGGCCTTCAGGTGATGTTCGAGTTCCAGACGGCGATCTCCGAGCTGACCGGCCTGCCGGTGTCGAACGCCTCGGTCTACGAGGGCCCGAGCGCCGTGGCCGCCGCCGGATACCTCGCGAAGCTCGAGACGCGCCGCACCAAGCTCGTGGCCAGCCGCGGGCTGCACCCGCACTCGCGCGCGGCGCTGCGTACCCACGCCGCCGGGTACGGGATGACGGTCGAGGAGATTCCCCTGAACAGCGACGGCGCCACCGACCTCGAGGCTCTCTCGGCCGCGCTCGACGACGACACCGCGGCGGTGTTCTGCCAGCAGCCGAACTTCCTGGGCACGGTCGAGGAGCTCGGTGAGCTCGCCGAGGCGGCGAAGGCGACCGGCGCGCTCGCCGTGTGCGCCGCCGACCCGCTGGCGCTTGGCATCCTCAAGCCGCCCGGCGAGCAGGGCATCGACATTTGTGTCGGCGAGGGCCAGACGCTCGGCAACCGGCTCGACTTCGGCGGTCCCAGCTTCGGCTTCTTCGCGGCTGCCGAGCGCTTCCTGCGCAAGATGCCGGGCCGGATTGCGGGCGAGACGCGCGACACCGACGGTAGGCGCGGCTTCGTGCTCACCCTGCAGACGCGCGAGCAGCACATCCGCCGCGAGAAGGCGACGCACAACATCTGCACAGCGCAGGCGCTCAACGCGCTGGCGGGGGTGGTCTACCTGTCCTGGCTGGGCCGGCGCGGCCTGGTCGAGCTTGCCGAGCTGATGCTGCGCCGCACTCACTACGCGCGCGAGCAACTCGGGCTGGAGGCAATCAACCCCGGGCCCGTCGTGCGCGAGTTCGCGGTGCGCGTGCCAGACATCGACGGCCTGTTCGAGCGCGCGCGCTCCGAGGCGATCAATCCGGGCTACCGGCTCGGTCGCGACTATCCCGAGTACGAGAACGGCCTGCTCGTGGCGATCACCGAGCGGCGCACCAAGCGGGATATCGACCGCCTCACGGCGATCGTCGCCTCGCCCCGCGAGGGGGTGGCCGCGTGAGCCTCGACCCGCGCGTGACCGCCGACACGCTGACCGTCTTCGAGCGCTCGCGCGAAGGCAGGCGTGCGTTCTGCGCCCCTCAGACCGACGTGCCCGAGGTGCCCGTCGCAGAGCTGCTGCCGGCGTCTCAGATCCGCGAGCAGCCCGCTGCGCTTCCGGAGATCTCAGAACCCGAGCTCGTGCGCCACTACGTCACCCTCTCGTCCAAGAACTTTCACCTCGACGAGGGCTTCTACCCCCTCGGCTCGTGCACGATGAAGCACAACCCCAAGCTGCACGAGCGGGTGGCAGCGCTCCCGGGACACGCGCGCCTGCACCCGCTGCAGGATCCCGAGTACGCCCAGGGCGCGCTCGAGCTGATGTGGCGCCTGCAGGGCGCGCTGGGCGAGGTCGCGGGGCTGCCGCACGTCTCGCTGCAGCCGAGCGCCGGCTCGCACGGCGAGCTGGCCGGCCTGCTGCTCACGCGCGCCTACCACGAGGATCACGGCGAGCAGCGCTCCAAGGTGCTCACGCCCGACACCGCTCACGGCACCAACCCCGCAACCGTGACGATGGCCGGCTACGAGGTGGTCAAGGTCGGCACCGCCGAGGACGGCGGCGTGGACCTGGACGACCTGCGCGAGAAGGCGACCGACGACGTCGCGTGCCTGATGCTCACCAACCCCAACACGCTCGGGCTCTTCGACACCAACATCGAGGAGATCGAGCGGATCGTGCACGGGGTCGGGGCCACGCTCTACTACGACGGCGCCAACCTGAACGCGGTCATGGGGATCGCGCGCCCCGGCGACATGGGCTTCGACATCGTGCACTTCAACCTGCACAAGACGTTCACCCAGCCCCACGGCGGCGGCGGCCCGGGAGCGGGCCCGATCGCCGTGGCCGAGCGCATCGAGCCCTTCCTGCCCACGCCCCAGGTGGTCCGCCGGGCGGGCGCGAACGGCTTGGACCCGGTCTTCGACCTCGACCACGACCGGCCCAAGTCGATCGGCAAGCTGCGCGGCTTCCAGGGCAACTTCGGCGTGTTCGTGCGCTCCTACGCCTACATCTGCTCGCTCGGCGCGGACGGGCTGAAGGAGGCGTCGCAGATCGCCGTCCTGAACGCCAACTACCTCAAGGCCCGCCTCGCCGAGGAGGGGCTCGCCGAGTACCTGCCGATCGCCTTCGACCGGACCTGCATGCACGAGTTCGTGGTGTCAGCACGCGGCGCGAAGGAGAAGCTCGAGATCAAGACGCTCGACATCGCCAAGCGCATGCTCGACCACGGGGTCCACCCGCCGACCGTCTACTTCCCGCTGCTGGTGGAGGAGGCGCTCATGATCGAGCCCACCGAGACGGAGACCAAGGAGCGCCTCGACCACTTCGCCGACGTCCTGCGGGCGATCCTCGAAGAGGCGGCCGAGGACCCGGGGATAGCTCGCAACGCCCCTTACACCACGCCGGTCCGCCGCCTCGACGAGGCAGGCGCGGCCAAGCGCCCGGTGGTCCGCTGGCGTCCGGACGCAGAGAATCCCGGCGACCCGGAGCGCGCCGGCGATGCCGCGGCCGGCGGCACCGGAGCGATGTAGATGGCCACCGTGCCGCCCGGCACCGCCGATGTGGATGTGGGCATCACTGAGGCCGAGCTCGGCCTCGCCGCACGCAACCACGCGCTCCCGCTCGAGGCGCTGCGGCACGACATCACGCCCGCCGGCCTGCACTACCTGCTGATCCACTACGACATCCCGGACGTCGACCCGGACGCGTTTCGGCTCGAGCTCGACGGCGCCGTGGAGCGTCCGCTCAGGCTCTCGCTCGACGACCTGCGTGCCCGCGAGCGCGTATCTCAGCCAATGACCTTCGAGTGCGCGGGCAACGGCCGCGCACTGCTCTCCCCACGCCCGGTCTCCCAGCCCTGGCTGACGGGGGCCGTGGGCACGGCCGAGTGGGCGGGCACGCCGCTGGCGCCGCTGCTCGACGAGGCCGGCGTACGGGCGGACACGGTCGAGCTCCTGTTCGGCGGCCTCGACCGGGGGTTGGAGGACGGCGTCGAGGGGCCATACGAGCGTGCCATGCCCGTGGCCGCTGCCGAGGGGGCGCTGCTGGCCTATGAGATGAACGGCGGACCGCTGCCGGCCCAGCACGGCTTCCCGCTGCGGCTCGTGGTCCCGGGGTGGTACGGCATGCAGAACGTCAAGTGGCTGTGCCGCATCACGGCGCTCACCGAGGCGTTTCAGGGGTTCCAGAACGCGGTCTCCTACCGCATGTTCGACGCGGACGGCCGGCCCGGCGAGCCGCTCACCCGCATGGAGACCCGCTCGCTGATGGTGCCGCCCGGCGTACCCGACTTCATGACCCGCGAGCGCTACCTGCGGCCCGGTCCGGTCACCCTTCGCGGCCGGGCCTGGTCCGGTCGCGGGGCGATCGAGCGCGTGGAGGTGTCCACGGATGAGGGCGCGAGCTTCGCCGAGGCCGAGCTCGATGAGCCGCTCGGTGCGGCCGCGTGGCGAGGCTGGCGCTTTGCGTGGGACGCCGAGCCCGGCGAGCACGTGCTCTGCTCGCGCGCCACCGACGCCCTGGGCAACACCCAGCCGCTCGAGCCGCGATGGAACCTCAAGGGCTACGCGAACAACGCTGTGGAGCGGGTGGTGGTCGTGGTGGGTACGCCGTCCTGACACCGCCGCGCCCCTAGACTGCCCGCCCCGTGCGCATCTTCAGCGGCATTCAGCCGACCGGGCGCAAGCACATCGGCAACTACATCGGCGCCATCCAGGGCTATCTCGACGGCCAGGAGCGCGGCGCCCCGGCGATCTACTGCATCGTCGACCTGCACGCGACGGGCGTGGCCTACGATCCCGCCGCACTGCCCGGCTACGTGCTCGACACGGCGGCGATGCTCATGGCGGCCGGGCTCGATCCCGGCCGCTGCATCCTCTTTCGCCAGTCCGATGTGCGCGAGCACTCCGAGCTGTGCTGGCTGCTGTCGTCGGTGACGTCCTACGGTGACCTCCAGCGGATGCACCAGTTCAAGGACAAGTCGGCGCGCGAGCAGGAGCTCGTGCGCGCGAGCCTGTTCCTCTATCCCGTCCTCATGGCGGCGGACATCCTGCTCTACAAGACCGATCAGGTCCCGGTGGGGGACGACCAGCGACAGCACGTGGAGCTCGCGCGCGAAGTCGTGCGGCGCTTCAACTCGACCTACGGCGACGTGCTCGTCGAACCCGAGCACGTCATCCCCGATGTCGGGGGACGGGTGATGGACCTGCAGGAGCCGGGCGTGAAGATGTCGACCACCTACGGCACCGAGGCGGGCCTGATCTACATCGACGACGACCCCGGCGACGTGATCCGCAAGCTCAAGCGCGCGGAGACCGACTCGGGCCGAGAGATCGTCCGCAGCGAGGACAAGCCCGGGATCACAAACCTGATCGAGATCCTCGCGGTGGCGCGGGGGATCGAGCCCGGCCAGGTCGAGCGCGACTTCGAGGGCGAGGGGTACGGGGCGTTCAAGCAGGCGGTGGGGGAGGCCGTGGTCGAGCTACTCACGCCGGTTCGCGAGCGCTACGGCGAGCTGCGCCAGGACCCGGCCGGCCTGGAGCGCACGCTTGCCGAGGGCGCCGAGCGCGCCCGCGAGATCGCGTCGGTCACGATGGCCGAGGTACGCCAGGTGATGGGAATCGGGCCGCCGGGCTAAATGCTTTTCCTTGTGGCGCCGATCACAAGGGCATGAAGGTGCTACTGGAGCGCCCGCTTGTCCGCCCGCTGCTGATCGTCCTGGCGTTCGCCCTGCTCTGGACGCTGACCATGGCGGACGTGAGCATCTACCTGTAGACGTCAACGTCGGACGGCGGGTCTAATCTGCCGGCATGGCGATCGCCACGCTCGACCTCGACCTCGAGGTCTTCAACGGGCCCTTCGACCTGCTCCTGACGCTGGTCCTCCGGGAGGAGATCGACCTGCTCGAGGTCGACCTCGCGGACGTCGTGCTCGCCTACATCGAGCACCTGGAGCGCTCGGGTGAGCTGGACCTGGAAGCCGCCACCGAGTTCCTCGTACTGATCGCTGCGCTGCTCGAGCTCAAGTCGCGGCTGATGCTCCCAGGCGACGAGGAGGAGGGGCTCGATCTCGACCCCGGCGAGGCGGCCGACGAGCTGCTCGCGCGTCTGCTCGAGTACCACCGCTATCGCGGCGCCGCGGAGCACCTGCACGATCGGCTCGCCGCCGAGCACGGCCACCGCTACCGCTCGGCGCCGCTGCCGCCCGAGCTGCGCCGGATCTCGCTCGAGGCGGCCGAGCCCGCCTACGACCCGCAGCGCCTGGTGGCGGCGATCGGAGAGCTGCTGCGGACGCCCGCGCCGCTCGACCTTCGCCATGTGCGCAGCCCGGCCGTGTCGGTCGAGCAGCGCCTGCGCCACCTGCGCGACCTGCTCGCCACCCGCGCACGCTTCTCCTTCGACGAGGCCGTCGTGGGCGCGGACCGGCTGACCGAGGCGATCACCCTGTTCGCGCTGCTCGAGCTCTACAAGGCCGGCGAGGCCGAATGGGAGCAGGAGGTGCCGTTCGGCCCGATCACGGTGGTGCCCGCGACGGCGCCGGCGGCCGGTGAGGCGACGGCATGAACGATCTCGCGCGTACGGTGGAGGCGCTGCTGTTTCTCTCGTCCGAGCCGGTCTCGGCCGAGCGCCTCGCCGACGCCTCCGAGGTGTCCGAGGGCGAGATCGTCGAGGCGCTGGCGCGGCTGCGCGAGCATTACGCCGAGGGCTATCGCGGAGTGGTGCTGCGCGAGGTCGCCGGCGGGTTCACCCTTGCCACCGACCCGGTCGCCGAGCGCGCCGCGCGGCGCCTGCTCGCCAAGCCGCGCACGCCGCCGCTGACACAGGCCCAGGCCGAGTGCCTCGCGATCGTCGCCTACCTGCAGCCGGTCTCGCGCCCGGAGATCGCGCGCATCCGCGGCGTGGCATCGGAGTCCGCCGTGGGCACGCTGCTCGAGCGGGCGCTGATCGAGGAGTCGGGCCGGTCGCGCTTCGGCGCGACGCTGTACCGCTCCACAGAGCTCTTCGAAAAGCTGTTCGGCCTCTCCGGTCTCGAAGCCCTGCCCGACCCGCTGGCGTTCGACCCCTCGCCCGAGCAGGAGGGCGAGCTGCGCGAACGCCTGCTTCGCGCCGGCGAGCAGCGCGCTCAGGCCTCACCGGGGTAGCTCCCGGGTGCCGAGCTTCGGGCAGCTTCGCGAGACGGAGGAGCGCTGGCGGCGCTTTCCCGGGGTCGAGCGCCTGGAGCCCGCCGGCGAGCGCTTCGCCCTCACCTTCGACGACGGCCCGGATCCCGATGCCACGCCATCGGTGCTCGACGCGCTCGACCTAGAGGGCGCCAAGGCGACCTTCTTTCTCGTGGGCGAGCGAGTCGAGGCGCACCCCGAGCTCGCGAGGGAGCTGGCCGCCCGTGGCCATACGGTCGCGCTTCACGGCCATGTCCACGTCGAGCACGACACGCTCGCCGAGCCCGCTGCCGACCTGCAACGCGCCCGCGTCGCGGTCGAGCAGGCGACCGGGGTGCAGGCGACTCTGTTTCGCCCGCCCTACGGCCGCTTCAGCGCCGCCTCGCACGCGGCCTGCCTGGGCGCGGGGCTCTCGCCGGTCTACTGGTCGGCTTGGGGCTGCGACTGGGAGCCGGTGCCCGCCGAGCGGATCGCCGACCTGGTTGTCCGCGACCTGATGCCGGGAACGATCGTGCTCCTGCACGACTCGCCGCGCTACGCCTACCGCGACAGCGCGGAGCCGACGGTCGCCGCGCTCGCGCTCATCCTCGCGGCCGCGCGCGAGCGCGGCCTCGAACCTGCGGGCCTCTAACTCGCGGCGAGCTCGAGCTTGGTCTCGCGGAACTCGTCGGCGACGTCCTGCATCGTCTGGAGCATCGCGTCGCTGGCCGGTGACGCATAGGAGCCGATCAGGCGCGCCGCCCAGACGCGGCGGACCGGCGCGTCCGTCAGCGTGCGGGCAACCACGCCGGGGTGGAGCGCCGTGAGCGCGAGCCGGGGCAGCAGGGTGACGCCAACGCCGGCTGCGACGAGCGCTTGCGCGGCGGTCGTCTCGTCGGCCTCGAACGCGACACGCGGCTGGAAGCCGGCCTCGCGGCACACGCTCTCGGTGATCTGGCGACATCCGCACGCCCCGGTCGACGCAATCCAGGGGTCCTCGGCGAGGTCGCTCAAGGAGAGCCGGCGGCGCCGCGCAAAGCGGTGACCGGCGGGCAGGATCGCCTCGTAGCGGTCGTCGAGCAGGTGGACGAGCTCGAGGTCAGCGGGAAGCAGGTCCGTGAGCGAGGCGTGGTCGTAGACCAGCGCCAGGTCGGCGTCACCGGCCCGCAGCCGGACGCCCGCCTCCTCGGGCTCGGCCTCGAGCATCGACAGCTCGACGCTCGGGTGGCGCTCGTGAAAAGAGGCCACCGCGCGCGGCGCCAGCGTGGCGCCCCCGCTCTGGAAGGAGATCAGCCGCAGGCGACCGCCGCGGAGGCCCGCGAGCGCGGCCAGGTCCTCCTCGGCACACTCGATCCGGGCGAGGATCGCGTCGGCGTGGCCTACGAGCACGCGGCCCGCCTCGGTCAGGCGCACGCCGCGGGCGCCCCGGTCGACGAGCTGTGTGCCTGTCTCGCGCTCGAGCGCGGCCACGTGCTGAGAGATCGCCGACTGAGTGAAGCTCAGCGCCTGGGCCGCGGCGGAGAACGAGCCGCGCGCCGCGACCTCGCGCAGGACTCGCATACGGCGGACGTCGAGCATCAGTACAGCTTATCGCTTGGGGCAGAAGTCCTCAGTTGGACTGATGGGAGGAGTCTGCGATTCTAGGACCTCGATGTCGCGCCGATCCTGGATCCTGCTCGGGACCCTCTCGGCCCTCTGGGGGGCCTCGTACCTGTTCATCAAGGTCGCGCTCGACGACGACGTGGCCCCGGCGGTGATCGTCTTCGTCCGGACTGCGCTGGCGGCGCTGGTCCTGCTGCCGCTGGCCGCACACACGAGGGCGTTGGCCGGATTGCGCGAGAACGCCTCGGCGATCCTGGTCCTGGCGGTCGTGCAGATGGGCGGCCCGCTGCTCCTGATCGCCGTGGGCGAGCAGGAGATCTCCTCCTCGCTGACCGGGATCCTCGTCGCCACGGCGCCCATCTTCACCTTCCTGCTCGCGTTCACGCTCGAGGGCGAGGAGCGCGCCTCCGGCCTCAGCCTGGTCGGTGTGGCGATCGGCATCGGAGGGGTGGCGCTGCTGCTGGGCATCGACGCCGGCGGCGGCACGGCTGCGCTCGTGGGCGGGCTACTCGTGGTGCTGGCGAGCTTCGGCTACGGGGTCGGGGCGTGGTTTGTCAAGCGGCGCGTGCGCGGGATCCAACCTGTTGCGATGGTCGGCGCGACCGCCGCCACGGCGTCTGTGCTGATGCTGCCGCTCGCCGCGCTCAACCTGCCGCCGCACGCGCCGAGCCTGGCGGCAACGGGCTCGTTGCTCACCCTTGGCGTGCTCTGCACCGGCGCGGCCTTCGTGATCTTCTATTCGCTCGTCTCGAGCGACGGTCCCTCGAAGGCCTCGCTCGTCGGCTACATCGCGCCCGGCTTCAGCATCGTCTACGGCGTGACGCTGCTCGACGAGAGCTTCACCGTGGCCACGGCGGTCGGCCTGGTCGCGATCACCGGCGGCTCCTGGCTAGCCGCCGAGGGCCGCTTTCCCTGGCGCCCGCGGTCAGCCGCCGGCGGCAAGCTGCCCGCAGGCGGCGGCGATCTCCCGCCCGCGCGTAAGGCGGACGGTAGTCCTGACGCCGCGCCGCTCGAGGGCGGTGCGGAACGCGGCGATCGCGTCGCGGCCTGACCCGGCGAAGCCCGCCTCCGTCGGGTTGTAGGGGATCAGGTTGACCTTGAAGGCGTGGCGCGGCTCGAGCAGCCGGGCCAGCGCGACGGCCTGCTCGTAGCGGTCGTTGACGCCGTCGAGCATCAGATACTCGACGAACACCTGACGGCGCCGGCGCTCGTGCCAGCGCACGCAGGCGCCGAGCACGTCGCGCAGCGGATAGCGATCGTTGACCGGCATCAGCTCGGAGCGCAGCGCCTCGTCGGCGGCGTGCAGCGACAGGGCTAGGCGCACCGGCGGGCCCTCGCTCGCCATACGCTCGATGCCGGGCAGCCAGCCCACCGTAGAGATCGCGGTGTTGGACGTGGCGATCCCGATCTCGGGGAGCCGCTCACATGCCGCGAGCACATTGTCGAGGTTCATGAGCGGCTCGCCCATGCCCATGAAGACCGCATGGTCGACCGCCTCCTTGCGGCGGAAGTGGAGCGCCTGGTCGAGGATCTCGGACGCGGTCAGGTTGCGTCCGAACCGCATTCGGCCGGTCGCGCAGAAGCTGCAGGTGAGCGGGCAGCCGGACTGGCTCGACAGGCACAGCGAGCGCCGCCCGTCGCGGTAGCGCATGAGCACAGCTTCCACGGGCCGCCCATCGGTGGTCTCGAGGAGCACCTTCTCGGTGCCGTCGCGCGCCAGCGCCTCCTGTGCGACCCCGAGCGAGGAGAACGGAACCGCTTCGGCGAGCGCATCCCGCAGTTCGAGCGGCAGATTGGTCATCTCCGCGTACGAGCCCGCTCCGCCCGCCGCCCACTCCCAGATCTGCCGGTCGCGAAACGCCGGTTCGCCCCGGGCTTCGAGTGCCTCTCGCAAAAGCAAAAGATCCACATTTGGAAGTGTGCCTCAAGGTCCTGGCCAGGGTGCCGAAGGCAACCATGAGCCCCAAACGTACGTCCCGAAATGTCCGCCCCCGCTCACGACACCGTCCCCGCCTCGGACGAGCGTCTACTCGACGCCGTGCTCGACGCAGCCGCCTCGCTCATCGTGGTTGTCACAGCCAAGGGCGAGCTCGTGCGCTGGAACAGGGCCTGCGAGCGCCTGACCGGCTATGTGGCGGCGGAGTTGATGAGGCCTCAGGCCATGCTCAGTCTGGTGCCCGCGGAGGAGCGCGCGCAGCTGGTCGAGGTCCGGGCGGCGCTGGCTCGCGGTGAGTCCCCGGTCAGCCTCGACCTCCACTGGCGCATGAAGAGCGGAGAGCTTCGCCAGATCTCCTGGTCGAACACGGCGCTCACTGCAGCCGATGGGACCGTCACCCACGTAGTCGCCACGGGCATCGACGTGACGGAGGCGCGTGCGGTCGAGGGTCGCCTGCGCAGGCTCGCCGACCACGACGCCCTCACCGGGCTCCTCAATCGCCGTCGCTTCGGGGATCTGCTCGAGCGCCACGTGGCCCTGGCACGGCGCTACGGCATCGAGGGCGCGCTGCTCGTGCTCGACGTGGACAGCCTCAAGGCGGTCAACGACACCCACGGCCACCGGGCCGGCGATCGCGCGCTGGCCGCCGTGGCCGGCGTCCTCGAGCAGCGCCTGCGCGCCACGGACGTGGTCGCACGCACCGGCGGTGACGAGTTCGCCGTGCTGTTGCCGAAAGCCACGCCCGAGGACGCCGAGCGCGTCTGCCGGTGGCTGGAGCGGTCGATCTCCGAGAACGTGACCACTCCGGGCGGGCGACCGCTCGAGACGAGCGTCGGCTTCGCGTCCTTCTCGGAGAACGTCCGCTCGATCGATGAGGTCTTCTCGGCCGCTGATGCCTCGATGTACGAGATCAAGGCCGGGCACTCGCGCACTCCGCGGGAGCCGGCGCCGGTCGGCTGAGCGGCCCGCCGGGCCCTTACGCTGGGTCGGTGCGCCTCGCCAAGTTCCTTGCCCATGCGGGAGTCGCCTCGCGGCGCGCGGCCGAGGGCCTGATTGCGCAGGGGCGCGTGAGCGTAGGCGCGGAGGTGGTGACCGATCCGGCACGCGACGTGGACGAGTCGAGCGCCGTCAGCGTCGACGGGCGGGCGATCGAGCCCGAGCCGCGCGAGGTGCACGCGCTGAACAAGCCGGCCGGGGTGGTGTCCACCGCCCGCGACACGCACGGCCGCCCGACGGTCGTCGAACTGGTGCGCTCGCGCCGGCGGCTGTATCCGGTCGGCCGCCTCGACGCCGACACCACCGGGCTGATCCTGCTGACCAACGATGGCGAGCTGGCCGAGCGCCTCACCCATCCGCGCTACGGCGTCGACAAGGTCTACCGCGCCCGCGTGCAGCCCGGCCGCGTGTCGCCGGCGTCCCTGCGCGCGCTGCGCGAGGGGGTGAAGCTCGAGGACGGGCTCACCGCCCCCGCGCGGGTCCGCCAGCCTCAGCCCGGGGTGATCGAGGTCACGATCCGCGAGGGCCGCAAGCGCCAGGTGCGCCGGATGATCGAGGCGGTCGGACACCGCGTGATCGCGCTGGAGCGGGTGGGCTTTGGCCCGTTGGCGCTGCGCGGGCTGGAGCTCGGGAAGAGCCGCAGGCTCAAGGAGTCCGAGGTCGAGCGACTGCGCCGGGCGTCGGGCGAGCAGACCCCTCGGCGGATGCCGGGCCGGTGAGGCTGGTCCGTAAGTTCAATAGAGGGTGGACTCGAAACGCGCTCGAAATCCGCTCCATTGTCGAGTTGGCGGTCCCTGGGACCACTAACTCGACAACGGACACCTAACCCGGCCACTCGGGAGCGCCGCGACGACCCGTTCCACCCCTTATCGCCCGCCGTTGGCCCGAGCCCAAGCAACCCGCTGCGAGCCCGACGCCGCAGCTCCCTTTAGCGCCTCCGCGCCGAGGCCGAGGCCTAGGCCCAGGCCCGCCCCGGGGGCGCGGCCGGCGACCGGCCTAGGCGCCGCCGCGACGGGCTCGCCGGCCGGCCGCATGGCCGCCGGGCACTCCCTCGCGATCCGCGCGGCCATGACGGTCCGGGCGTTGAAGCTGTCCATCGAGGATTCCTCTCGGTTGCGCTGCTGGCAGCTTTCGTGCCACCGCCGCACCCACCTTGCCGGCGGGCTACTGAGGCGCGGTGGCGCTAGCTACTCGGCGACCGGAGGTCATCGCGAGTGCAGCGTACTGAAAGAATCCGCCGCCGTGAAGCTGCGAGCGCTCCGGGGCGCGATTACCGTCGACGAGAACGAGGGCGCGGCCATCCTGGCCGCCACCGAGGAACTCGTGCGCGAGGTCATGGACCGAAACGCGCTCGCGCCGGACGACATGGTCAGCTGCATCTTCACGCTGACCGACGACCTGAACGCCGAGTTTCCCGCGGTCGCGGCGCGAAAGCTCGGGCTGAGCTCCGTGCCGCTGCTCTGCACGCGCGAGCTCGACGTGCCCGGAGCGCTGCCGCGCGTGATCCGGATCATGCTCCACTGCTACGCCGATCCCGATACGCCGCCGCGCCACGTCTACCTACGCGAGGCGGTCGCGCTGCGGCGCGACCTGGAGGGGGCGCAATGAGCATCGAGTTCAACCGCAGCATCGAGGACATCCCGGTCTATCCCGCGGCCTCCACCTACGCGTTCGAGGGCGACCTGGTCAAGCTCGCTTCCAACGAGACCCCGTTCGCGCCCCACCCGCAGGTGCTCGAGGCCGTCGAGGCCCAGCTGCGCACGCTCAACCGCTACCCCGATCCCGCCAAGCACGCCCTGCGCAAGCGCATCGCCGAACGCAGCGAGCTGCCGCTAGGGAAGGTCACGGTCGGCAACGGCTCGTGCGAGATCCTGCTGGCCACCGCCGACGCCCTGCTCGAGCCGGGCGCCGAGGTCGTGTACGCCTGGCCGTCGTTCTCGATCTACCCCCACCTCGCCGCGATGGCGGGCGCGCGGGCGATCACCGTCCCGCTGAATGACGCCGGCGAGCACGATCTCGAGGCGATGGCGAGCGAGGTCACCGCCGCCACCCGGCTCGTGATCGTCTGCAATCCCAACAACCCGAGCGCCACGGCGCTGGCGCCGGCGGTGATCGACGCCTGGGTCGGCGAGCTGCCCCGCCACGTGGCGGTGATCCTCGACGAGGCCTACATCGAGTTCTCGCTGCTACAGGACCCCGGCGACTCGATCGACATGCTCGACCGCCACCCCAACCTCGTCCTTTTGCGCACCTTCTCGAAGGTCTACGGCCTCTGCGGGCTGCGCGTGGGCTATGCGCTCGGCTCGGAGGCATTTCGCCTGGCCATCGATCGCGTGCGCCAGCCGTTCTCGGTCAACGCCCTGGCCCAGGCCGCGGCGACCGAGGCGCTCAACCACCAGGACGAGGTCGAGCGGCGGATCGAGCAGACCGCGATCGAGCGCATCCACGTCGAGTCTGAGCTCGAGGCACGCGGCCTCGAGACGACCGACAGCCAGGCCAACTTCTCCTGGGTGGCGCTCGGGGAGCGCGACGAGGACGAGGTGGTGGGCGGATTGGCGAAGCGCGGCGTGATCGTGCGCGCGGGCGGGGCGCTCGGCGAAGCGGGCCGGATGCGCGTGACCTACGGCACGCGCGGCGAGAACGACCGCTTCCTCGCCGCCCTCGACGAGCTCCTCTGATTGATCCGCTTGGCGGCTAATAGAAACGCGGCTTCGCGCCGATAAGTGGTACAAGTGACCGCGATGTTGCAGGCCGCGCAGCCGACTTTCACGATCAGCGCCTCCTCCGGCGCCGGTCGGCTTGCGCGCTATTGGCGATTTATCTAGGCGTCCGGCCACTCGGCTGACCCAAGCCCCGCCGCGTCTCCCGAACGGAGGCGCGCCCCACCGGACGCCGTTCCCAGCACTATCTGCCACGCTTGAGAGGACAGCAATGATGATCGTGATGAAAGAGGGGGCGACCGAGGCACAGATCGGCGCCGTCATCAGACGCGTCGAGGCCGTCGGCGCGCACGCCCACATATCGCAGGGCGAGCTTGTAACCGTGATCGGGGCGATCGGAGACCGCGAGCACGTGGCCAACCTCGGCCTCGAGGGCGCCGAGGGCGTGGACCACCTGGTCCCGATCCTCAAGCCCTACAAGCTCGCCTCGAACGAGTACCGCCGCGGCGAGCGCACCGTCGTCGAGATCGACGGGCGCCGGATCGGCGGCGACCACTTCGCCACGATCGCCGGGCCGTGCACGGTCGAGTCGCGCGAGGTGATGATCGACGTGGCCCGCACCGTCAGGGAGGCGGGAGCCCAGCTGCTGCGCGGCGGCGCGTACAAGCCGCGCACCTCGCCCTACTCCTTCCAGGGCCTCGGCGAGGCCGGTCTGCGCCTGCTGGCGGAGGCCAAGGACGAGACGGGCCTGCCGATCGTCACCGAGCTGATGGACGTGCGCGACCTCGAGCCCGTGCTCGAGGTCGCCGATGTGATCCAGCTCGGCGCGCGCAACATGCAGAACTACACCCTGCTCACCGAGCTCGGTCGTGCCGGCCGGCCGGTCCTGCTCAAGCGCGGGCTGTCGGCCACTCTCGAGGAGCTGCTGATGGCGGCGGAGTACATCCTCAAGGAGGGCAATCCGAATGTGATGCTCTGCGAGCGCGGCATCCGCACCTATGAGCCGAGCTACCGCTTCACGCTCGACCTGATGGCGGTACCGGTGCTGCGCGAGCTGACCCACCTGCCGATCGTGGTCGACCCCTCGCACGCCGCCGGAAAGCGGTCGCTGGTGGAGCCGCTGTCGCTGGCGGCGGCCGCCGCCGGGGCGGACGGGATCATCGTCGAGGTGCACCCCTGCCCGGACGAGGCAATCTGCGACGGCCCCCAGGCGCTCTACGCCGAGTCGTTCGCGGACTACCTGCGCAAGCTCGAGGCCGTGGCCGAGCTGGCGGGCAAGACGCTTGCGGCGGTCTAGCCGCTTCGAGCCCTCCGGACCGCTGCGGGGCGACTACACGCCGCCGGCGGACAAGTCGATCTCTCACCGTGCGGCGCTGTTCGGCGCCATGAGCGACGAACCGGTGGCCGTGCGCAACTACCTGCGGTCGGCCGACACGCGCTCGACGCTCGACGCACTGCTGAAGCTCGGCGCCGGTGTGGAGGAGGAGGCAGACGGCTCCGTTGTGATCCGCGGCGTGGGGCTGCATGCCCCGCTCGAGGCCACGGGCGGACTGCTCGACGTCGGCAATTCGGGCACGCTCCTGCGGCTGCTGCCCGGCTGGCTCGCCGGGCAGCCCGGCGGCATCTGGACGCTCGACGGCGATGAGTCGATCCGCCGCCGCCCGGTCGACCGGGTGGCCGAGCCACTGAGGGCGATGGGCGCGGAGGTCGAGGCGCGCGAGGACCGCTTCCCGCCTTTCACCGTGCGCGGCGGCGCGCTCACCGGGATCGAGTACGACATGCCCGTCGCGAGCGCGCAGGTCAAATCCTGCGTCCTGATCGCCGGCATGCTGGCGGACGGATCGACCACCCTCAACGAGCGCGCCCAGAGCCGCGACCACACCGAGCGCATGCTGCGCCGCGCGCGCGTCCCTCTCGAGCGCGACGCCCTGCGCATCACCGTCTCCCAGGTGGACGAGCTCGAGCTGGACGAGATCGTCGTGCCGGGTGATCCCTCGTCGGCGGCCTTCATCGTTGCCGCGACCGCACTCGTCAGCGGATCGCGCGTGGTTGTCTCGAACGTGGGGCTGAACTGGACGCGCACCGGCTTTCTGCGCATCGCCCAGCGCATGGGTGCGGTGATCATCGGCGATCTCGAGGAGCCCGGCGCCGAGGCGGACACCGAGCCGGTCGGCGAGCTCGACGTGGCCTCGGGCTCGCTGGAGGCCACCGTGGTCGAGCCAGGCGAGGTCCCGCTCGCGATCGACGAGCTGACGCTGGTGGCGCTCATGGGCGCGTTCGCCGTGGGCGAGACCGTCGTCAAGGGCGCGGGGGAGCTCCGCTTCAAGGAATCCGACCGTATCGGTGCCGTGGTGGAGGGGCTGCGCGGCCTGGGCGCGGACATCGAGGAGACGGCGGACGGCCTGACGGTGCGCGGGGACGGCTCCCCGCTTGCCGGCGGAACCATCGAGTCGCACGGCGACCATCGCCTCGCGATGCTCGGCGCCGTCGCCGGGCTTGCCTCGACCCGCGGGGTGGAGGTCGTGGGGATGGACGCGTCGGCCGTGTCCTATCCCGGCTTCGAGGAGGACCTGGGCTCGTTGCTGGCCTGATACGTATTCCCTTGCGATGGAGGTTCGCATCGGCATCTCCTCCTGCCTGCTGGGCCAGGAGGTCCGCTTCGACGGGGGCCACAAGCGCGATCCGTTTCTCACCGAGGAGCTCGCGCGCCACGTTCGCTACGTCCCACTCTGTCCCGAGGTCGAGATCGGGCTGGGGGTCCCGCGCCCGCCGATCCGGCTCGCCCGCGTGAAAGGCGAGATCCGCCTCGTCGACCCCGCAAGTGGAGCCGACCTCAGCGAACGCATGCGCACGTGGTCGCGCGGGGCGGCCCAGCGAATCGCCGCGGCCGGGCTCGACGGATACGTGTTGAAGAAGAGCTCGCCGTCGTGCGGGCTCGAACGCGTGAAGGTCTACGACGAGAACGGCTCGCCCGCCGCCACCGGACGCGGCCTCTTCGCGGAGGCGCTCCTGGCTCGCCTGCCGCTGCTCGCCGCCGAGGAGGAGGGCCGGCTGCGCGACCCTCGCCTGCGCGAGGGCTTCGTCGAGCGCGCCTTCGGACACGCGCGAGTGCGTGAGTTCCTGGAGGGCGACTGGACCCCCGCCGACCTGGTCGAGTTCCACTCCGCCGAGAAGATGTTGGTCCGCGCCCACGATCCGTCGCTGGCGGGCGAGCTTGGCCGCCTCGTTGCCGACGCCGGCGTGCTCGCCCGCGAGCGGGTGGCCGAGCGCTACGCCGAGCTGCACGCCCGCGCCCTCAGGACTCAGAGCACGCCCGGGCGCCACCAGGACGTGCTCGAGCACCTGGCCGGCCACGTCAAGCGCGATGTGTCGCGCGCCGACCGCGCGGAGCTCCAGGAGGCCATCGAGGACTACCGCGCCGGGGTTCTGCCGCTCGCCGTTCCGCTGGCGCTGCTGCGCCGCCACCTCCGCGCGGCCGGAGCCGGCTGGGGCGCGCGGCAGAGCTACCTGGAGCCGGCGCCGAAGGATCTGGGCGTGCGCAGCCGTCTATAGCCTCACCGCTCACATGGTGGTCGCGATCGACGGGCCCGCTGGAGCGGGCAAGAGCACGGTGGCCCGCGCCGCCGCGCAGGCGCTCGGCTTCACATACCTCGACTCCGGGGCGATGTACCGGGCCGTCGGCCTGATGACCCTGCGCCATGGAGGCGCCGCGTCCGAGCAGGCCCAGAAGCTCGAGCTCGAGCTCGGCGACCGCGTGATCGCCAACGGCGAGGACGTGACCCATGCGATCCGGACTCCCGAGGTCTCGGAAGCGGCCTCGCGGGTGGCCGTAAACCCGCGGGTGCGCGAGGCGCTCGCGCAAAAGCAGCGCGACTTGCTGGCGGGCGGTGACTGGGTCGCCGAGGGCCGCGACATCGGAAGCGTCGTCGCGCCCGACGCCGCGATCAAGGTGTTTCTCACCGCGAGCCCCGAGGAGCGTGCCCGACGCCGGGCGGAGGAGCTCGGCACCGACGCCTCGACCGTGCTGCGCGACCAGGCGCTGCGCGACGCCCAGGACTCGACCCGCGAGCACTCGCCGCTGCGCGTAGCCCCCGGGGCCGTCGAGCTCGACACCACGGGATTGTCGGTCGAGCAGGTGGTCGAGCGGATCGCCCAGCTCGTCGCGGCCGCGCGATGAAGCGCTCCAAGGTCGCCGTCCTCGGCTACCCGAACGTGGGCAAGTCGACGCTCGTGAACCGCCTGTCGGGCACGCGCGAGGCGGTGGTGCACGAGCAGGCGGGCGTCACCCGCGACCGCAAGGAGGTCGAGGCTTGGTGGAACGGGCTCGGCTTCACGCTGATCGACACCGGTGGGGTCGACAGCGCCGGCGAGCACGAGATGTCGGACGAGATCCGGCGCCAGTCGCTGGCGGCGCTCGCCGACGCCCAGCTCGCCATCCTCGTCGTCGACGCCCGCGCCGGGCTGCGCCCCGGCGACGCGGAGCTGGCACGTGAGCTGCGCGGCGGCACGGTGCCCGTGATCGTGGCGGCCAACAAGGTCGACGACGGGCGCCAGGAGGGCATGGCGACTGAGTTCTACGGACTCGGCCTGGGCGAGCCGATGCCCGTCTCGGCGACGCAGGGCCTTGGCACTGGCGACCTGCTCGACCTGATCGTCGAGCGTTTGCCCGAGGGCGACGCAGAGGCCGCCGAGGCCACGCGGCTCGCGCTGATCGGGAGGCCGAACGTCGGCAAGTCTTCGCTGCTCAACAAGCTGCTCGGGGAGGAGCGCGTGATCGTCACCCCGGTGGCCGGCACCACGCGCGACTCGATCGACACGCGAATTGACTTCGACGGGCGCGAGGTGGTCCTCGTCGACACGGCCGGCCTTCGGCGCCGCACCAAGGTAGCCGGCACCGTGGACTACTACGCCCAACTGCGCTCCGAGCAGGCGGCCGACCGCGCGGACGTGGCGATCGTGGTCTGCGACGCGAGCGAGGGGGTGACGAGTGAGGACTTCCGGGTGGCCGAGATGGCGATGAAGAAGAAGTGCGCCACGGTGATAGCCCTCAACAAGTGGGACCTCACCGAGACCGACCTCGAGGACGCCAAGGCGCGCGTGACGAAAAAGCTGCGCCAGCGCCCGCAGGTGATGGCGGTTTCGGCGCAGTCAGGACGGGGCCTCAAGCGCCTCACGGCCGAGGCGCTGCACATCGCCGACCGCTCCTCGCAGTGGATCCAGACGTCCGAGCTCAACCGCTTCCTGGGCGATCTGCAGTCACAGCGCGAGCCGCCGTCGGTGCGCGGCAAGCGGCTGCGCATGTACTACATGGCGCAGTTCGAAACGCGCCCGCCGCGCTTTGCGATCCAGGTCAACAACCGCGGCCAGGTCACGCGCGACTACGCCTACTTCCTTGAAAACCGCCTGCGCGACACCTGGAACCTGCACGGCGTGCCGCTGGTGATCGACTTCAAGACGAGTCGAGGCCGGTCCTCGTAGCTATCCCCACGCCCACGGCGGCCAGGGCCATGCCGATCCAGGCCGCCCCGGGCAGCGACTCGCCCAGCACCGCCCAGGCGATCAGGGCGGCCAGTGGCGGGACCAAGAAGAAGAGGGCGGAGACGCGCGACGCCTCGCCGCGCCGGATCATCATCAGCAGCAGCGTGATGGCCACCAGCGAGTTGGCCAGGACCAGGTAGGCGAGCGAGATCGCGAGGTCCGCCGTCCATTCGACCCGCAGGCCCTCGAAGACGAGCGCGAGCGGAAGCGTCACCGCGAGGCCGATCGCGAACTGCACCGCGTTCGCGCTCACCGGGTGGTGCTCGCTGCCGAAACGGGTCTCGTAGAGCGTGCCCGCGGTGATGCACAGCAGCGCACCGCCCGCGCACGCGAGGCCGGCCGCCGAGAGCCCGACCGCGGACGAGCGCGCGACGATCACCAGCGCCGCCCCGGCGAGGCCGAGCGCGAGGCCGGCCCAGCGCGTGGCGGTCACCCGCTCTCCAGCGAAGCGCGGCGCGAGCAGCGCAACCAGGATCGGCTGAAGGGAGACGACCAGCGCGATCGTCGCGGCCGACTTCTCGAGGTCGAGAGCGAGGTAGAGCAGGATGAAGTAGCTCGTCTGGACCAGCAGCGCGACCACGACGAGGTCGATCCAGTCGCGGTGGGTGGCCGGAAGCGGCGGGCGCATCAGCAGCAGCGCTGGGACGAGCACAGCGACCACCAGCGCGTAGCGCAGGGCCAGGAACGTGATCGGCTCGGAGTAGGGGAGGCCCAGCGCTACGAAGGCAAAGCCGGCCGACCACAGCGCGACGAAGACCGCCGGCGCGAGCCGTTCGAGGCGCACCGGCGACCCTCGCTAGAGCGGCTCGAAGCGTGCCGTGAAGTGGCGCAGGACCGAAGGCTGCTCGACGATGCGCATGCCGCGCATCCGGCCCGCGCCCTCGGCGACGAAGCGGCAGACCTCGATCACGTAGTCCACGTGCGATTGGGTGTAGGTGCGGCGCGGGATGGCGAGCCGGACCAGGTCCATGGGGGCCGGCGCCTCGCTTCCGTCGGGCTGCAGGCCGAACATCACCGTGCCGATCTCACAGGAGCGAATCCCGCCCTCGCGGTAGAGCGCGACCGCCAGTGTCTGCCCCGGGTACTCGAGCGGCGGGATGTGGTCGAGCAGGGCGCGGGCGTCGAGGTAGACGGCGTGCCCGCCGACCGGCAGCACTACGGGGATGCCAGCCTCGTTGAGCGCCTCGCCGAGGTACTGGGTGGAGCGGATGCGGTAGCGCAGGTAGTCCTCGTCGACCGCCTCTGTCAGGCCCTGGGCGAGCGCGTCCATGTCGCGGCCCGCCATGCCGCCGTAGGTGGGAAAGCCCTCGGTGAGGATCAGCAGGTTGCGGCATTGCTCGGCCAGGCCGTCGTCGTTGAGCGCGAGCCAGCCACCGATGTTCCCCAGCGGGTCCTTCTTGGCCGACATCGTCATCCCGTCGGCGAGCGCCGCCATCTCGCGGACGATGTCCGCCACCGGAACGTCGGCATATCCCTCCTCGCGCTCCTTGACGAACCAGGCGTTCTCGGCGAAGCGGCAGGCATCGAGGTACAGCGGTGTGTCGCCACAGGCCTGGCGGACCTCGCGCAGGTTGGCCATCGACACCGGCTGGCCGCCGCCCGAGTTGTTGGTCACCGTCATGAACACAGCGGGGACCTCGCGCTCCGCCAGCACGCGCCGCAGCGCCTCGACGTCCATGTTGCCCTTGAACGGGTGGCGCACCGAGGGCACGTGGACCTCGGGGATGGGGATGTCGAGAGCCTCGGCGCCCGTGAACTCGACGTTCGCGCGGGTTGTGTCGAAATGGGTGTTGTTCGGGATCGTCGTGCCCGGGCGTGCGATCGCGCTGAAGAGGATCTTCTCTGCCGCGCGGCCCTGGTGGGTGGGGATCACATGCTTGAACGGGAACAGCTCCTGCACGGCGTCGAGGAAGCGAAACCACGAGCGCGAGCCGGCGTAGCTCTCGTCGCCGCGGTGCATGCTCGCCCACTGCTCGGCGGACATCGAGCCGGTGCCCGAATCGGTCAACAGGTCGATCAGTACGTCTTCGGCCCGTAGCCGAAAGAGGTTCCAGTCCGCATCCCCCAGCGCGCTCTCGCGTTCCTGGCGGCTCGTGAGGCGAATCGGCTCGACCGCGTGGATGCGAAAGGGCTCGATGATGGTTTGCCATCTGTGCATGCCGTAATTCCTACCCGAACCTCGGGAAACTCCCGCTAGCCTTCCCGCCTCATGACGACGCAGCCGCTTTCAGACAACGAGTTCCTGTTCACGTCGGAGTCGGTCACCGAAGGCCATCCGGACAAGGTCGCCGACCAGATTTCCGACGGCGTCCTCGACGCCGTGATGGCCGAGGACCCGGGGGGGCGCGTGGCATGCGAGACGCTCGTGAACACGGGGCTGGTGGTGGTTTCCGGGGAGATCACCACGGAGACCTACGTGGACATCCCGAAGATCGCGCGCGAGACGATCCGCAAGATCGGCTACACGGGCAACCGCTACGGCTTCGACGCCGACAGCTGCGCAGTGATCTCGGCGATCGACGAGCAGTCGCCCGACATCGCCCAGGGCGTGGATCAGGCCTTCGAGGCGCGGACCGACCCGGCGGACGACGACGCGCTCGACGTGGCGGGTGCCGGCGACCAGGGAATGATGTTCGGTTATGCGTCGCGGGAGACCAAGGAGCTCATGCCGCTGCCGATCTCGCTGGCCCACAAGCTGGCTCACCGGCTCGCCGAGGTGCGTCGCGCCGAGCTGATGCCCTACCTGGGCCCCGACGGCAAGACGCAGGTGACCATCCGCTACGAGAACGGCTGGCCGATCGAGATCGAGCGCGTGCTGATCTCTACCCAGCACAAGGACGGCGTGGACTCGGAGACGCTCATCAAGCCGGACCTGTGGGAGCACGTGGTGCACCCGATCCTGCCGGGCGAGCTGTATGACGAGAAGAAGCTGCTGGACAACGGCGCGCGCAACTTCCTCGTCAACCCGACCGGCAAGTTCGTGATCGGCGGCCCCGTCGGCGACGCCGGCCTGACTGGGCGAAAGATCATCGTCGACACCTACGGCGGCATGGCCCGCCACGGCGGCGGCGCCTTCTCGGGCAAGGACCCGTCCAAGGTCGACCGCTCGGCGGCCTACGCCGCGCGGTATGTGGCCAAGAACGTCGTCGCCGCCGGCCTGGCTGAGAAGTGCGAGGTGCAGGTCGCCTACGCGATCGGCGTGGCGCACCCCGTCTCGGTGATGGTCGAGACCTTCGGCACGGAGAAGATCGCCCGCGGCGAGATCGCTCGCCTGGTCGACGACCACTTCGACCTTCGCCCCGGCGCCTTCCGCGACTACCTGAGGCTGCACCGCCCGATCTACCAGAAGACCGCGGCCTACGGGCATTTCGGCCGCGAGGACCACGACTTCACCTGGGAGAAGACCGACAAGGCGGACGAGCTGCGCAGTGCGGCGGGTCTCGGCGAGCGCGAGGCGGCACCGGCCGGCGCCTAGG
>JBEVKF010000099.1:0-26556 GCA_040509755.1 Thermoleophilaceae bacterium
CGGGGGGCCGGTACGCGGTCAAGGACCCGGTGGCCGCCGAGGAGTGCGTGGGGGAGAACGCGATCCTGCGGAGGGTGATCCCGGACTGCATCGAGGACACCGGCGGGCTCTTCGTGACGACGCCCGGCGACGATCCCGCCTACGGGGATGAGTTTCTCGCAGGCTGTCGCGCGTGCGACCTTCCCGCCGAGGAGATCGACGTGGCGGAGGCGCTGCGGCGCGAGCCGCGCTTGAACCCCGGCATCCTGCGCGCGTTCACCGTGCCTGACGGGTCGATCGAGGTATGGAAGGCCGTCGCGTCGCTCGCTCGCGGCGCCTCGGCGCACGGAGCGCGCATTCTGACCTATCACCGCGTGATTGACCTGCACTTGGAGGACGAGGCGGTCACGGGTGCGCGCGTGCGCAACGAGCTCACCGGGGAGGAGCTCGACATCGAGGCAGGATTCACGATCAATGCCTCGGGCGCATGGGCCGCGCAGATCGCTCACATGGCAGGGATCGAGGGCCTCGGGGTCATACCCGGCAAGGGGATCATGATCGCCATGAACCACCGCCTCGTGAACACGGTTATCAACCGCTGCACGATGCCGGCCGACGGCGACATCATCGTGCCGATCCGGACCGTCAGCGTGATCGGCACGACCGACATCCGCGCGACCGACCCCGACGAGATTCCCGTCACGCAGGCCGAGGTCGACCAGATGCTCGACGACGGCGAGCGGCTCGTGCCGGGCTTTCGCGATGCGCGCGCGTTGCGCGCGTGGGCCGGCGTACGGCCGCTCTTCCAGGACGAGAAGGCCGACGCGGTGGCCGACACGCGCGACGTCAGCCGCACGCATGCCGTGGTCGACCACCGCGAACGCGACGGCGTCGACGGCCTGCTCACGATGTCCGGGGGCAAGCTCACCACCCTGCGCCTGATGGCGCAGGACATCGTGGACGCGATGTGCGCCCAGCTGGGGAGCGCGCGTCCGTGCCGCACCCACGAGGAGCGGCCGCCGGGCAACGAGGACGGGGAGCTCTACACCCTCGGTTCGCGGTTGCGCCGGCGGGAGTCGACGCTGCAGGACGAGCAGCTTATCTGCGAGTGCGAGCTCATCGGCCGCAGTCGTCTCGAGGAGGCCATGCGCAGGCGCGGGACGGCCAACCTGGACGACATCCGGCGCGGCATTCGCCTGGGCATGGGCCCCTGCCAGGGTGGCTTCTGCATCTACCGGGCCACGGGGATCCTGCACGGCGTCGGCCACCTCGACGGCGCCGAGGCCGCCGAATCGCTGCGCAGCTTCCTGCAAGAGCGTTGGAAGGGCGTTTGGCCGATCCTCTACGGCGACCAGCTGCGCCAGGCGCGCCTCGACGACTGGATCTTCCAAGGATTGCTCGCCGTCGAGCACCTGCCCGACGGGGAGGTCGGGATGTGAGCCATCACGACGTCATCGTGGTCGGCACCGGCTTGGCCGGGCTGACCGCCGCGGTCCGCCTCGCGGAGGAGGGCGCGCGCGTGCTTGTGCTGGCCAAGGGCGTAGGCGCGACGCACCTGAGCGCGGGAACGATCGACATCCTCGGCTATGCGCCCGAGCGGGTCGAGCGGCCCGCCGAGGCGGTCGGCGCCCTCGCCGACGCCCGGCCCGGGCATCCCTATGCGCTCGTCGGCGCCGACGGCGTGGCCGCGGCCGTCGACTGGTTCAAGGCCCGCATTGTGGCCGGACCGCTGGCGCCCTACGCCTATACCGGCAGCGTGGAGGACAACCTCCTGTTGCCGACGGCGGTCGGAGTGGTCCGCCCGTCCGCGGTCGTGCCGGAGACGATGTCCGGCGGCGACCTCCGCCGCCGCGCCCCGATCCTCATCGTCGGCTTTCGCGCGCTCAAGGACTTCCATCCTGTGCTGGCGGGCGACATGCTTACGCGCGCCGGCATCGAGGCGCGCGGCGTGGAGCTCGACCTCGTGCCTGAGGGACGGGTGGACGCGAACGCGCTCGGGTTCGCGCGCGCCTTCGACGACCCTGCGTTCAGAGCCGAGGTCACGGCGCAGGTGGTCGGTCGCCTCGGAGCCGAGGAGCGCGCCGCGTTCCCGGCCGTGCTCGGCATCGCCGACCCGCATGGGGCGTGGAGCGAGCTCGAGTACCGGCTCGGCCGGACGGTGTTCGAGATCCCCACGCTGCCTCCGTCGGTACCGGGCATGCGGGTCCACAAGAGTCTGCAGGATGCGCTGCGCCGGGCCGGCGGGCGCGTCGTCCTCAACAGCGTGGTCACCGGAGCCGAGCACCACGGTGGGCAGGTGACCTCGCTCCACACCCGTGTCGGGTTGCGCGACGAGCGCCGCGGAGCCGATTGGGTCGTGCTCGCCACGGGAGGGTTCGCCTCCGGCGGCCTCGAGCTCGACTCGCGCTGGAGGGCGCGCGAGACCGCGCTGGGTCTCCCAGTCACCGGCGTGCCCGAGCCGGGCGCGGAGCGCTTCCGCCCGGGCTACTTCGACGACCAACCGATGGCGCGCGCCGGCGTGGCCGTCGACCCAGAGCTGCGGCCGGTCGACGACGGCGGCGACCGCCTCTACGAGAACGTCCTGATTGCGGGGGCGACGCTGGCCGGGGCCGAACCGTGGCGCGAGAAGAGCGGGGACGGGCTGAGCCTGTCTACCGGATATCGCGCGGCGGAGCTCGTTCGCGCGGCGTCGAGCGCCGCCGGCTCTCCGGCTGGAGCCGCGGGGAGCTGATCGCGGTGGCGGTCCACGACAGCCATGACGTGCTCGGCGGCCTCATGCGCGGTTCGCTGGACCACTGCGTCAAGTGCACGATCTGCGAGACCTTCTGCCCAGTCTCCAACGTCACGCCGCTGTTTCCCGGGCCAAAGTACGTAGGCCCGCAGGCTGAGCGTTTCCGCATACACGACGAGCCATCGCCCGACGCCTCCCTCGACTACTGCTCGGGTTGCGGGATCTGCACCCAGGTGTGCCCGCAGGGCGTGCACATCGCGGAGATCAACACCCAGGCCCGCGCGAAGCTGAAGGCCACCCAGGGCGTCAAGCTGCGTGACCGGATCCTGGCCCGCCCGACGCTGGCGGGCCGGCTCGGTACCCCGGTGGCGGCGATCGCCAACTGGAGCCTGCGAAACCGGGCGCTGCGGCTGGCCATCGAGAAGACGATCGGCATCCACCATCGCGCGCCGATGCCGACCTTCGCCGGCCGGACCTTCCAGCGCTCGGCCCGCCGGCGCTCCGCACGGCCGGCGGCCGCGCGCCGCGTCGCCTTCTTCCACGGCTGCGGCACCAACTACTACGAGCCGCAGCTCGGCGAGATGACGGTCGCGCTGCTCGAGCACAACGGGCTCGCGGTCGAGGTGCCCAAGCAGGACTGCTGCGGCCTGCCGCTGCAGTCAAACGGGCTCTTCGACGACGCGCGCGGCTACGTCCACCGCCTCGCGGCCCGGCTCGCCCCCTACGCGCGCGAGGGCGTCGACATCGTCGCGACCTCGACGAGCTGCAGCCTGATGCTCAAGCGCGAGGCCCTCGAGATTCTCGGCATGAGCGACGACCCGGACCTGCAGGTCGTGTCCGGGCGCGTCTTCGACATCTGCGAGTACCTGCTGGCGATGCACGAGCGCGGCGAGCTCGACGTCGACTTCTCGCCGGTGCCCGAGACCGTCACCTATCACGCTCCGTGCCAGCAGCAGGGCCACGGGATCGGCAAGCCGGCGCTCGACCTGCTGGCGCTCGTACCGGAGCTGCGGACGATCGAGACGGCTGCCTCCTGCTGCGGCGTCGCCGGCACCTACGGGCTCAAGCGCGAGAAGTACGACATCGCGATGAAGGTGGGCGCCGGGCTGTTCGCCGAGATCGCGACAGCCGGACCGGATCGGGCTGTGTGCGACTCCGAGACCTGTCGCTGGCAGATCGAGCACGCGACCGGGGTGCGTACGGTGCATCCCGTCGAGGTGCTCCACCGTGCGTCGGGCCTCACCGCTCCGTGGTAGGCCTCGTCATCGTCTCCCACAGCGCGGCGCTGGCGGACGGCGTTATGGAGCTCGCCCGGGAGATGGGCGGCGCCGAGGTGGCCATCGAGTCGGCCGGCGGGATGGAGTCCGGCGAGATCGGCACGGATGCCGAGCGCGTGCGCCAGGCCGTCGAGCGGGTCCGCTCGCCCGACGGCGTGCTCGTGCTGATGGACCTCGGCAGCGCGGTCATGAGCGCCGAGATGGCGGTGGAGATGGCCGAGCCGGGCGGCGGACCGATCCTGCTCTCGGAAGCCCCGCTCGTGGAGGGATGCGTGGCGGCGGCGGCGCTGGCGGGAGCCGGGGCGTCGCTCGAGGAGGTGGCGCGCGAGGCAAAGGGCGCTCTGCGGATGAAGAGCGCGCAGCTCGAGGCGGACGAGCCCGAGGCAGACCAAGAAGCCCCTCCCGCCGACGAGGACATCGCCGGCGGGGGCGAAGCCGGCACCGCGAGCGAGCTGCGGCTGCAGGTCGAGAACAGGCTCGGCCTCCACGCTCGCCCAGCGGCGCGTTTTGTGGGTGCCCTCGGCGGCCTCGACACCCGGGTCGAGGTTTCCAATGCGACCCGCGAGCGCGGACCGGCGGATGGGCGCAGCCTCGTCGGCCTCGCGACGCTCGCGGTTGCACAGGGCGACGAGATCGTCGTGCGCGCCCGCGGCCCCCAGGCCGCCGAGGCGCTCGACGCCCTGCGCGCGCTCGCGGCAGAGAACTTCGGAGACGCGGTGGAGGACGAGCCGGCCGGGGCCGCCTCCGGCGGTGCGCCGGAGCCCGACCTGGAAGCCGAGGAGGACCCGGCGAGCGAGCCACCCGGGGCCGGGACGCGGCTTCGCGGTGTCCCAGCCTCCCCGGGCATCGCGATCGGGCCTGCCCGCCGCCTGCGGGTGCCCGAGCCCGTGGTCGGTGACGATCCACCCGGTACACCGGGCGAGGAGCGCGCGCGCCTCGATGCGGCCCTCGCCGCGGCCGCGCAAGAGCTGGAGGAGGTGCGCTCCACAGTCGCCGCCCGGGGCGGAGCCGAGGCGGCCGACATCTTCGCCGCCCATGGCGTGCTGCTCGGTGACTCCGCCATCACCGCGCCGGCGCTGCGGAGGATCGAGGAGGGGGAGGGCGCCGCTCGGGCCTGGCAGGCCGCCGCGACCGAAGCAGCCGCCGCGTTCCGGGGTCTCGACGATCCCTACATGCGCGAGCGGGCGGTGGACGTGGAGGACGTGTCCCGGCGGGTGCTCACCGGGCTCGGATGCACGCTCTCCGGAGCGGCGCTGCAGGGCCCCGGGATCGTCTTGGCGGACGAGCTCACGCCCGGAGAGGCCGCGGGCCTCGATCCTCGCGACGCGTGGGCGATCGCCACCGCTCGCGGCGGCGCTACGGCACACGCGGCGATCCTCGCGCGCGCGCTCGGCATCCCCGCCGTGGTCGGGCTGGGAGCAGGGCTCATGGAGATCGCGGAGGGCTCAACGCTGGTGCTCGACGGAGAGGCGGGGTCCGTCGACGTCGACCCGGGCGACGAGGCCGTGGCCGAGCGCAAGGTACAGCAGGAGGCCGCCGACGCAGCGCGGAGTGCGCTTCTCGCACGCGCGCGTGAGCCCGGCGCCCTGAGCGACGGCCGGCGAGTGGAGGTCTTCGCGAACATCGGCAGTGCCGCCGACGCCGCGCGCGCCGTCGAGCAGGGTGCGGAGGGCGTGGGGCTGCTGCGGACCGAGTTCCTGTTCCTCGACCGCGCAGAGCCGCCGTCCGAGGACGAGCAGGTCGAGGTGCTGAGCGAGATCGCCCGCGCGATGGAGGGCCGCCCGGTGGTGGTCCGCACGCTCGACGCGGGGGCCGACAAGCCGTTGCCCTTCCTGCGCCAGGAGCCGGAGGATAATCCCTTCCTGGGGCGCCGCGGAATCAGGCTCTCGCTCGCCGAGCCGGAGCTGCTGCGAGCGCAGCTGCGCGCGATCCTGCGCGTGGCCGCGGAGCATCCCCTGAAGGTGATGTTCCCGATGGTCGCGACGCTGGACGAGGTGCGGGCGGCGCGGGCGCTGCTCGCCGACGCGCGCGACGGCCTGGGCAGCGGGGCGGAGCTCGAGGTCGGCGTCATGGTCGAGGTGCCGGCGCTCGCGCTCCAGGCCGCGCAGTTCGCGCCGGAGGTCGACTTCTTCTCGATCGGGACGAACGACCTTGCCCAGTACACCATGGCCGCCGAGCGGGGCAACGCGGCGCTCGCCGCCCTGCTCGACGCTTCGCGGGCCCCGGTGTTCGCCCTGATCGCCGCGGTCACCGAGGCCGCTGACGCGCACGGGCGCTGGGTGGGAGTGTGCGGCGAGCTGGCCGGCGAGCCCGACGCCGCCGTGGTGCTCGCCGGGCTCGGCGTCCGCGAGCTGAGCATGGCGCCGAGCAGGATTCCGGCCGTCAAGGCCGCGCTGCGCGAGAGCGACACGGAGGGCGCCGCTGCCGCCGCCCTCCGGGCCCTCCCCCAACGCGCCCGGGACGGCACCGCCTCGGACAGCGCGCGGTAGAGTCAGCGCGCTTCGTGGCAAACCCGATCGTGATCCGGAGCAGCATGCGCTCCGCCGGCTTGATCGCTGCGGGCAGCGCCACGCGGATCCTCCTGACCCCGGTCGTCATGTGGCTGGTGCTGAACGGCGAGGACGAGTCGTCGGAGTTGATCGCGGCGGCGCTCTTCTGCCTGGCGGCCGCCACCGATTGGGTGGACGGGCGCCTCGCGCGCCGGTGGGGAGTGACAAGCAAGCTCGGCTCCTTCCTCGACACCACCGCGGACAAGCTGCTCGTCTCGGGCGTGCTGATCGCCCTGCTCGACGTCGGCCGGGCCTCGGCGTGGATCGTCGCGGTCATCATCGGGCGCGAGCTGCTCGTCATGGCGCTGCGCGGTGTGCTCGCCTCCGAGGGCGAGGTAATGGCGCCGTCGATGCTCGGAAAGCTCAAGACGAGCATCCAGTTCCTCGCAATCGCGCTCGCGATCCTCCGGCCCGGGGAGCCGATCGCGGGCCTCTACCTCGACGAGTGGGTCATGCTGGCCGCGGCCGCCATCACGGTCGCATCGGCGATCGACTATCTGATGCGCGCACTTCCGGAGGTCGCGCGAGAGGACCGCAGGCCCTGACGCGCGTCTTCCTGACCGGCGGCAGCGGTCTCATAGGCGGCGCGCTGGCCACGCGACTGGTCGAGCGTGGCGACGAGCTGATCGCGCTCGCGCGCTCCGACACCGGCGAGAGCGCACTTGCCGGCCGCGGCGCCCGGGTAGTGCGCGGCGACACGCTCGACGAGGAGGTCTTGACGGCCGGCATGGCCGGCTGCGCGCTCGTTTACCACGTAGCCGGTGTCAACACGATGTGCCCGACGGACCCGGCGACGCTGATCCACGTGAACGTGCGCGGCGCGGAGGCGGCGGTGCGAGCAGCCTCCCGGGCGGGGGTGCCCAGGGTCGTGCTCACGTCCTCGGCAGCGTCGCTCGGCGAGGCCGCGGGAACCGTGGGGGACGAGAATTCTCCGCACCGCGGCACCTACCTCTCGATCTACGAGCGCTCCAAGCACGAGGGCGAGATCGCGGCCTTCGCTGCTGCCCGGCGCGAGGGCGTCGAGCTCGTGTCCATCAACCCCTCCTCGGTCCAGGGTCCCGGCCGCTCGGGCGGCACGGGGCGGATCATGATCGCCTATCTGAACGGGCGCCTGCGGGCGTTCGTCGACACGCGGATCAGCATCGTCGACATCGGCGACTGTGTGGAGGGACACCTGCTCGGAGCCGAGCGCGGCGTCCCCGGCGAGCGCTATGTCCTCAACGGGGCGACGCTCAGCTCCAGCGAGGCGCTTGACATCGTCTCGAAGCTGTCAGGGGTCCGCCACAAGGTGCGCTTCCTCCCGCCCCCCGTCGCGGCGTTCGCCGGAGGGCTGGTCGAGGCGGCCTTCGGCCTGCGCGGCAAGCAACCGCCCGTGTGCCGCGAGATGGTGCGCACGCTGCTGCACGGGCATCGCTATGACGGTTCGCGCGCGGCGCGGGAACTGGGGCTGCGCTACACGCCCGTGGCGGAGACGTTCCGGCGCACGATCGACTGGGCGGTGGTGGAGGGACTCGTGAAACGGCCCGTCCACGCCACCTGACTATCCCCCGCTCGGGCGGGTAGAGGGGCATCATGGACGATTCAAGCCATCCCGCCAAGCCCGAGCAAAAGGACAGCTTCGAGAAGGGTCACGAGAAAAAGCCCGACCCGCCCGAGGAGAACCTCGATCCGGACTTCGCCCGCGGTCAGCGCCACGGCGAGCCCGGTGAGGAGGGTCGCTTCAGCGAGGGCCAGGAGGAGCTGCCCGACTCGCCCGAGAAAAAGGTCGAGCGACGCTTCAGCGAGGGCATCGAGCGCAGCCCCACCAGCGATTAGCGCCAAGCGCCGCTCCTAAGGCTGTATGTTCGTCCAGTTCACAACGAAGGAGGAGCGGTGGCTGCACTCTGCCGGTCGTACGATTCGCACGGCGAGGCGTTGGAGGCGGTCCGTGCCGTGATCGGCGCGGGCATCCCCGGAGAGGACGTGCTGGTCCTCATGGGCGAGCAGGAGCGCGACGCCAACATAGAGCCGGTGGGCGAGTTCGCCGGTACGACCGAGCCGGGCGCACCTGTAGGCGAGTTCGCCGGCCCGCCACAGCCGCAGGGTGCGCCCGAAGGCGAATTCGCGGGAGGCCAGAAGCGCGGCGGGAGCTTCGCCGACTCCGAGCGCGACCTGCTGGTGAGCTATCCGGAGGGTGTGGAGCGGATTCGAGTCACGGGCCACCGCAGGGCGATACGCCTGTTGACCGACGCCGGCCTGGACGAGGCAACGGCCAAGCGCGACGTCGAAGCGCTGCACCGAGGGCTGACGCTTCTTCTCGTGGAGCTCCCCGAGGAGCACGTCGATCGCGTGGTGGTAGTGCTCGAGGGCTGAGCGGCTGGGCGGCTGGGCGCGGTCAGCCGGCGGGCGCCGTCCGGCGACCGCCGCCGAGGCGCAGCGTCTGCTCGAGCAGCCGCTCCGCGTCCGCGCCCGCCGCGGCGAGGATGCGGGAGTGGCGCTCGAGCTGCCCGACCACCGGTGTTCCCGCGGCCGGCCGCACGCCCAGGACGTGCGGCGGCCCGGCGTCCGCGTTCAGCGAGCGCCCGGCGATGTCGCCGACGACGCGCTCGTAGGCGGCCACGCGCTCGCGGTAGAGGGTCACGAGCGCCGGATTGAGCCTGCGGAGGTGCCGCTCGATCAGCCGGTCGGCGATCCGCGAGGTGCTCTTGCGCGGCACCCCGTACGGGCGCGTCTGCAGCGCGAGCACATGCGTGGCGCCCGCGGCAACGGCCTCCGCGACCGGGATCGCGGAGCCGAGGCCCCCGTCCACATAGCGCCGGCCCGCGATCTCGACGGGCGGCCCGCCGGCCCAGGGCATGCGGGTCGACGCCAGCAGGGCCGCCCAGAGCTCCTGCTTCGATCGCATCCCGCAGAGATCGACCGGTTGCGCCGTCTCCACATCTACCGCGACGCAGTGGAGGGCGATCGCGTTGTCCAGCACCCGCTCGTGCCGAGCGGCGTCGAGGTCGGAGGAGGAGTAGTTGAGCGCGTAGTCGACATCGATCACAGGCCCACCGCGCAGCACCCGGGCCGGATTGACGAACGAGCGCGAGGCGAACGGCCCGGCGTAGGTGGCCGGGCCGTGGCGAGCCACCCCGGCGATCAGGGCGGCGCCGTTGATCGCGCCGGCCGATGCGCCGACGACCAGATCGAAGCACCGGGTGAGGCCGTGGCGCTCGAGCGCCGCGCTCATCCCCGCCGAGACCACCCCGCGCATGCCGCCCCCCTCGATTACGAGTGCCACGCGATGAGAATCGCCGCGCCGGCCCGGCTCCGAGCCGCTCTGCTCCCGCTCGCGAAGCACATCCGAGACCGGATGTACGAAATCGGGAACGTGGGGAGGGGCGAGGGCCATGCCGGCGGCGGGCCGACCAATGTAGACGACGGCCTGATGCGTATGGTTCCCGCGAGGGCTACCGGAGGGCTGACATGGGCAGGATGAAGTGGTGGGGCTGGGGGGACGAGGGGGTGTCGTTCACGCACCAAGATAAGCCGGCCCTTGGCCCGTACCTCGAGCGCCACATCGCGGTGGATCCCGCGGGCGCCACCTCTCGGCCCGTCAGCTTCCAGCAGCTGGACATCTCCGAGCCCTCGCTGCCGCCCGATCTGCGCGACGCCCTCGAGCGCGCCGTGGGCGGGGAGCACGTGTCCACCGACGCCCTCGATCGCCTCGTTCACGCACGCGGCAAGAGCCTGCGCGACCTCGTTCGCAGTCGCAGCGGCGACCTCGGCCGGCTTCCCGACGTGGTCGTCCGTCCCGGGGATGAGGAGGCGGTGGCGGCCGTTCTGAGGGCAGCCGTCGACGCCGATGCCGTTGTCATCCCGTTCGGCGGGGGCACGAGCATCTCCGGCAGCCTCGAGGCTCCTCCCGGCGAGACGCGCACCGTGGTGTCGGTCGACCTGGGCGCGATGGACCGGGTGTTGTCGATCGATGCCGGGTCACGACTGGCGCGGGTGCAGGCCGGCGTGCTCGGACCGAGGCTCGAGGAGCAGCTCAACGCGCAGGGCTGGACGCTTGGGCACTTCCCGGACAGCTTCTCGCACTCGACGCTCGGGGGCTGGGTCGCGACCCGCTCCTCAGGGATGCAGTCCGACATGTACGGCGACGTCGCCGATCTGACGCGCGGAGTACGCGTGGCGACGCCCGCGGGCCTGCTCGCTGCCCGCGCGGTGCCCAGCACGTCCACCGGCCCGAGCGTGCGCGAGATGGTCCTTGGCAGCGAGGGCCGCCTGGGAGTCATCACCGAGGCGACGGTCCACGTTCACCGCCGGCCCGAGCGCCGCGCGATCCTCGGCTACCTCTTCCCGTCCTGGGAGGACGGCCTCGCGGCGATGACCGCGATCGCCGCCGGGGAGGCGTCGCCATCGGTCACGCGAGTCTCGGACGCCTGGGAGACGCAGTTCTCCTTTGCGACCAAGACGCGCGACTCGCTGCTCGACAAGCTCAAGTCGAAGGCGCTCTCGGTCTACCTCGAGCGCCGCCGCCAGTTCGACCTCGACGCCATGTGCCTGGCGTTCATCGGCTACGAGGGCTCGGAGGGGCACGTCTCCGCACAGCGCAAGCTCGTCGGGCGCACAATCGGCCGCCACGGCGGGGTCTGCATCGGCACCGGTCCCGGCGCTCTCTATGACCAGAAGAAGTTCGACACGCCCTACATCCGCGACTATCTGCTCGACCGCGGCGCGCTCGCCGACGTGTCAGAAACCTCGGCGCCCTGGAGCGCGCTGCCCGGGCTCTATGAGAACGTGATGGCCGCCGCGCGCGGAGCGTTCGGCGAGCTCGGCGTGATGGGGTACATCATGTGCCACCTCTCGCACTCCTACCACTCGGGCGCGTGCCTCTACTTCACCTTCGCGTTCAAGCCCTCCGAGCGCCTGGCGCCGCTCGAGCAGTACGACCTCGTCAAGTCGGCGATCCAGCAGACGTTCGTGGATTCCGGGGCCACGCTCTCGCACCACCACGCCGTCGGCACCGAGCACTCTCAATGGCTCGAACAGGACATCTCGGCTCCCGGCGTCGAGATGCTGCGCGCGCTCTTCGACGGGATGGACCCGGGAGCGAACCTCAACCCCGGAAAGATCGTCTGACCAGGGTAAAACTCAGGCTTCGGTCCGGACCTGTCGATCTAATGGTCAGCGGGAGGTCATGGATGCGAGAGAAGCTACAGGCCGAGCTGGCCGAGGCAGTAGCCGAGCTGAAGGCTCATATGGCCACGTGGGAGTACGCCTTTGCGATGGGCGGTAGCTGCCACGGCGGCGCCAATCACCCCGTTCACTGGTGCACGCGCGCCCACACCGAGCAGCTGACGGACCGCTGTAGCGGCCTCCGCGCTCGGCTGGCCGAGCACGAGCTCTAGCCGACTTAGACCGCCGCCGCGTTAGAACATCGATGGGCCGGGCACCCTCTTCCTAGAGCAAATCTTCGAGCCAAGGAAGGAAGTGGACATGCCTGACAACAGGGGCGTGGCCTACATGGGGACCGGGAAGGTCGAAGTACAGGACACCGAGTTCCCCACGTTCGAGCTCAAGGACGGCCCGGGCGTAAATCCCGCGAACGTCGGTCGCGAGCTTCCACATGCGGCGATCCTCAAGGTCGTCTCCACCAACATTTGTGGATCCGACCAGCACATGGTGCGTGGTCGTACCACCGCTCCCGAGGGCCTGATCCTGGGGCATGAGATCACCGGCGAGGTGATAGAGACGGGCCCCGGCGTCGAGTACATCAAGGAGGGCGACCTCTGCTCGGTGCCGTTCAATATCGCGTGTGGCCGCTGTCGCATGTGCAAGACGGGCCACACCGGGGTGTGCCTGAACGTCAACCCCGATCGGCCCGGCTCGGCGTACGGCTACGTCGACATGGGCGGCTGGGTCGGCGGCCAGGCCGAATACGCGCTCGTGCCCTATGCCGACTGGAACCTCCTGAAGTTCCCCGACAAGGACCAGGCGATGGAGAAGATCCTCGACCTGACCATGCTGTCGGACATCTTCCCGACGGGGTTCCACGGGGCCTACACCGCTGGCGTCGGCCCTGGCTCCACCGCCTATATCGCGGGTGGCGGGCCGGTGGGACTTGCGGCGGCGCACTCGGCGCAGCTCCTCGGAGCGGCCGTCGTGATCGTCGGCGACATGATCCCCGAGCGCCTCGAGCAGGCGCGCAGCTTCGGCTGCGAGACGATCGACATCACCAAGGGCGATCCCAAGGATCAGATCGAGCAGATCCTCGGCGTGCCGGAAGTGGACGCTGCGGTCGACGCGGTGGGGTTCGAGGCACGTGGGCACGGCAAGGACAGCGATCACGAGGCCCCGGCGACAGTCCTGAACTCGATCATGGACGTCACTCGGGTCGGCGGAAAGCTCGGCATTCCGGGCCTGTATGTCACGGGCGACCCCGGTGGGATCGACGACGCCGCGAAGGAGGGCTCCCTGTCGATCCGGATCGGTCTCGGCTGGGCGAAGTCGCACAGCTTCACCACCGGGCAGTGCCCGGTTATGAAGTACCACCACGGGCTGATGCAGATGATCCTCAACGACCGTGCGCAGATCGCGAAGGCCGTGAACGCGACCGTCATCTCCCTGGACGAGGCCCCTCAGGGCTACAAGGACTTCGACCAGGGCGCCGCAAAGAAGTACGTGCTCAACCCGCACGGGCTCATCAAGAGCTGACCTCCGTCAACTCGCCGCAAACGCGCCCCGGGCTTACGCTCGGGGCGCGGGCGGCATCGCGTTTCAGGAGGAGGCATCCTCGCCGGGCGCCAGCCGCTCGACCTCGTAGCCGAGCGCCTCGAGCTGCGCAAGCAGCCGCAGTTCGACGGTCTCGAGATCCTCACCCGCACCGATCCGCCCGAGGTCCACATCCAGCCCTTCGTCGCAGTCGGGGCCGAGGAACCGCAGCTCGATCCCGGACTCGCCCCGGCGCACGGTCGCCTGCGGACAGCGAGTGAGCGCCGGCAGGCCCATCAGGCGGAGCATGCCGCCCACTCTACGAGCGTCGCGCGGACCGCTACGAGATCTTCTGATCGGATAGGTTTGCCGACGTCCCGCTGGAGGAGGTCCTGCCCGTCATGCCGGTCGTCTCGCTACCAGAGATCCTCGATCCCGCCTTTGAGGAGCGCTACGGCGTTGCAGCCTTCAACGTGGTCGACGACGTCAGCCTGCAGGCCGTGATCGACGCCGCCACCGAGCTCGACTCGCCCCTGATCGTCCAGACGTCCGTCAAGACCGTGAAGTCCATCGGGGCAAACGTGCTGTACCAGATGTTCAGGGCGATGGCCGACGAGGCTCCCGTCCCGATCACCCTTCATCTCGACCACTGCCCCGAGCGCGAATGGGCGACGAAGTGCCTGGAGACCGGCTGGAACTCCGTCCTGTTCGACGGCTCACATCTCGACATCGAGGAGAACACCCGCCAGACCGCCGAGGTGGTCGAGGAGGCGCGCGCTCACGGTGCGGATGTCGAGGGGGAGATCGAGAGCGTGCAGGGCGTCGAGGATGACGTCGGGTCCGACGAGGCCGGCCACGTACATCCGGTCGAGGTGTCGCTGAAGTTCATCGAGGACACCGGGGTCTACTGCTTCGCGCCCGCCATCGGAACGGCACACGGGCTCTACGCCGACAGCCCGAACCTCACGCCCGAGCGCGTGACCGAGATGGTCGAACAGCGTCCGATCCCGATGGTCTTGCATGGCGGCACGGGTCTGGCGCGCGAGCAGTTTCAGGACCTGATCGCCCGCGGCTGCGCGAAGGTGAACATCTCGACCGCCCTGAAGATCGCCTTCGTCGATTCCTTTCGCGAGTACCTCGACGCCAACCCCGGCAAGCACGATCCGCCGGCTCTGCTCAAGCACACCGGCGACAAGGTCAAGGCGATGGCGGTGGATCACATGCGGATCTTCGGCTCGGCGGGCAAGGCCCGCACGGCGGTGACCCGCTGATGCCTGCGCTGTTCTTCGACTGCGACGGCGTGATCGCCGACACCGAGCGCTTCGGGCACCTGCCGGCCTTCAATGACACGTTCGAGCAGGAGGGACTGCCCGTCCGCTGGTCGACGTCCGAGTACGCGGAGAAGCTCTTGATCGGCGGCGGCAAGGAGCGCATGGCCTCGCTGCTGACCGACGAGTTCGTGCGAGAGCAGGGCCTGCCGGCAGACCCCGAGGGCCAGCGCGAGCTGCTGGCCCGATGGCACCGCAAGAAGACAGCGGCCTACAAGGCGCGCGTGGCGGCGGGCGAGATGCCGGCCCGTCCGGGGTTCGCCCGCGTCGTCGACGAGGCGCTCGCGGCGGGCTGGACTCTCGCCGTCGCCTCGACCTCGGCTGAGGAGTCGGTGCGCGCCACGCTCGAACACGCCGTAGGCAAGGAGAAGGCGGGCCATTTCAGCGTGCTGGCCGGCGACGCGGTGCCGGCCAAGAAACCCGATCCCGGGATCTACCTGCTCGCGCTCGAGCGCACCGGCGCAGACCCGGACGACACCATCGTCGTCGAGGACTCGCGCAACGGCCTGCGCGCCGCGGTGGGCGCGGGCCTTCGCTGTGTCGTCACCGTCAGCAGCTACACGACCGAGGAGGACTTCTCCGAGGCCGTCCTCGTGGTCTCGAGCCTCGGCGATCCGGGGGAGCCCACCGAGATCCTTGCGAACCGCAGCCCGGCCGAGCCCGGCCAATACATCACACTGGACGACCTGCAGGCGTGCCTGAAGGTCCCTGCCCCTCAGGAGGTCATATGAGCGACGCCGCCCTGAGCGACGCCGAGCAGCTGGTACGGACCATCGCCGAGACGGCCCTGGAGAACGAGAAGTACTTCTCAGACCTGGATGCGGTGGTGGGAGACGGCGACTTCGGCTACTCGCTGGCCCGGGGGTTCGGCAAGCTGCTCGAGGACTGGGACTCCCTGGAGTACGACGACGTCTCGGGCCTCCTCAAGAAGACCGCGATGGTCCTGTCGAGCCGTATCGGCGGGACCTCGGGACCGATCTGGGGCACCGCGTTCCTGCGGGCGGGCACGACGCTGAAGGACACCCCCTCGCCCAGTTCGGAGGACGTAATCGCGGCACTTCGGGCGTCGATCGACGGCATCAAGCAGCGCGGCAACGCCGACCTCGGCGACAAGACGCTGCTCGACGCCCTGATTCCGGCGACCGATCGGCTGGAGCAGGAGTTCGCGGGCGGCGCCAGCGCCTCGGACGCCCTGGCGGCGGCCGCTGTGACCGCCCGCGAGAGCGCCGAGGCGACGAAGACGATGCTCGCCAAGCGCGGGCGCGCCGCGTACGCGGGCGAGCGAAGCATGGAATCCGTGGACGCCGGGGCGATGGCGATCGCGGTGCTATTCGAGCGCGTCAGCACGGCGTGGCGCCCTACCACCGTCTAGACCCGGACCACCGGGTAGGAGGAGTTTCGTGAAGAAGTTCGTCAACGACCCGCAGCAGTTCGTGCCGGAGATGCTCAAGGGCATCGAGCTGGCAAATCCCGGAGCGCTCAAGTACGTCCCTGAGTACAACCTCATCATGCGGACCGACATGCCGCGTGACGACAAGGTCTCGATCATCCAGGGCTCGGGCTCCGGCCACGAGCCCGCCCACGTCATGGCCGTCGGTCCAGGCATGCTCGACGCGGCCTGTCCGGGCGACGTCTTTGCCGCCCCGCCCTCGGACTACGTCTACGAGACGAGCAAGCTACTCAACAGCCCCAAGGGCGTCCTCCACATCATCAACAACTACACGGGCGACAAGATGGCCTTCGACATGGGCCGCGAGCTCGCCGAGGCCGATGACGTCAAGATCGGGACGGTCGTGGTGGATGACGACGTCTCGGTCAAGGACTCGACCTACACCGTCGGCCGTCGCGGGGTTGCCGGCAACTTCTTCGTGATCAAGGCGCTCGGTGCCGCGTCGGAGAAGGGCGCCGAGCTCGACGACCTCGTTGCGCTGGGGGAGCGGGTCAATTCGGTCACACGGTCGATGGGCATGGCGCTGACGTCCTGCACACCGCCCGCCAAGGGCTCACCTCTGTTCGAGCTGGGCGACGACGAGGTCGAGATGGGCGTCGGCATCCACGGCGAACCGGGTCGCCGGCGGGAGAAGATCAAGCCCGCCAACGATCTCATCGACGAGATGCTCGAGGCGGTCGTCACCGACCTCCCGTACGAGTCGGGCGACGAGGTCGCGCTGATGATCAACGGGCTGGGCGGCACGCCGATCTCCGAGCTCTACATCCTCTACGCACGCGCACACGAGCAGCTGAAGGACCGCGGCATCACGGTCTGGCGCTCCTACGTCGGCGAGTACTGCACCTCGCTCGACATGGCGGGGGCGTCCGTGACGCTCGTCAAGGTCGACGACGAGCTCAAGGAGCTCTTCGCGGCGCCTGCCGAGATCGCGGTTCGGGTCTTCTAGGCAGACGGCGGGAGCGGTAGCGGCAGCTTCACTGCCGCGCCGTGCGCAAGCGCGGACTCCGTGGGCACGCTCGCCCCGGACTCCGCCAGCGCGGCGCGGATGGTTCCGGCGTGGGCGACGACGAGCGCGGGCAGCGGTCCGGCGACGATCTTGGCGAGCACCGAGTGGGTGCGAGCACGCTGCTCGGCGAGCGACTCACCGCCCGGGAAGCGAAACGAGGGCTCGCCGGCGAGGAAGGCGGCGTGCAGCTCGGGGCTCTCGTGCGCGAGCTCCGCGACCAGCCGGCCCTCCCAGTCGCCGCGATCGGACTCCACCAGCTGGTCAAGTACCGCGGGCTCGAGTCCAATCGCGCCTGCCACCACCTCCGCGGTGACACGCGCGCGCTGGAGCGGCGAAGTCCACACCGCCACCAGACCGACGTCTTGCATGCGGCGGGCGAGCGCCTCGGCCTGGGCCATCCCGGCCGGGCTCAGCGGCGGATCGCGCTGCCCCAGGATGCGCCCTTCGGCGTTCTCGGACGTCTCACCGTGCCGGGCCAGCCAGAGGTGCATCGGCAGGGACGCTACCGGCGGTCCAACTCGCACCAGTTGCTGTAGGTCAGTACTCCACGTCCATTGGCACCGCGGCCGGCCGACCTTCACGGTCGCGGCCGACCATGGCGCGCCACTTGATCGCGGTCAGATCGGTGTCCACAGCCAGGCCGGGGGGAGCCTTTAGCTCATCGTGGTTGGCAGCGAGGTAGGGAGCCAGCCAACGCCCGGCGATCTTGCTGGGCGGCCACCAGAGCGCGTGCTCGGAAGCGGCGGAGGAATCGCCCGACATCCCGCTTAGGTCTGCACGCAGGTATCGGGGAGTCCGGCCCGTGAGGAGCATTCCCCGCATGACCGGACGGAAGGGGCGCGGCTCGACCTCCGCGCCGAGGCGGGCGGCGATTGCTTCCGCGGCTGCGTCGGCCTGCTGAGTTGCCACGCCGCCCTGCTTGACGGGGAAGCTGGTGGCGTCGCCTGCCGCGTACACGTCAACCTGGCCGTTGACCAGCCCGTGGAAGTCGGTGGGAATGAAGCCCTCGGCGTCATGTGGCAGCCCTGGCAGGAAGGGGCCGGCCAGGCGGGGCAGGCTCACGACCCGGTCGGCAGGGATGGAGCCTTCCGGCGTCAGCCGCAGCTCTTGTTTGCGCACGTCGGCGGGGTAGTGCCCGGTGTGGACCGCTACTTGGCGCTCCGTCAGCAGCTCTCGCACCGCCGTGGACGCGGCCGGACCGAACAGCTCCAGTGGCTCCTGCTCCGGTGTGACGATCGAAAGCTCGACGTGGCGCAGGCCTCGCTCGGTCACGTGCGCCGCAGTCATCAGCGCGAGCTCGTAGAGCGGCAGCGGCCACGACGCGCCGCCCGGTACCGCGAAGACGACGCGCCGGATGCGGCGCTCGTCCAGCTCGCGGAGCACAGTGCGAAAGTGGCCTGTGTAGCCAGGACCCGCGACCGTCACGCTGCCGGGGAGTGCGGGTGTGGGCTTGGCGCCGATGGCGAGGAGCAGTAGCTGGTAGTCGAGTGTGCGGCCGTCCCAGGTGAGCAGCTGGTGAGCATCTGTCTGCACCGCCTGCACCCCTGCGAGGTGCATCGCCGCGCCATGGTCGCGCGTGATGTTCACCAGGTCATAGCGCTCCGCCTCTCCGAGGCCGAACGGTTCAGCGACGACCAGGGGGCGGTACGACCACTCCGGCGCGGGCGTGACGAGCTCGATCGCAACACGCTCCTCCGCCAGCCGGCGCAGAGCGATCATCGCCTCGAGCGCAGCCACACCACCTCCGACGATCGTCACCTTTGTGCTGGTTGAGTCTGGCAAGGGGGTAGCTCCTTCGCGAGACGCCCTCTGCGCCCCGCGGTGAAGCGGGGCGCAGGACTCTCGGAGGCCGCATTTTGAGGCCCGGACGGTTCTTTGTCTAGGCGGTGCCGGCGGCGAGCTTCGTTGCCGCGGCCTTGCGTGACTTGGTGGCCTCGGCGGTCTCCACGGGGAGCCGGTAGATCATGACCAGGAATCCGATCCCGATCAGGAACAGAGCAAGGCCCATCACAATGGCGAACGTTGCGACGCTCTCGGCGAAGAACGAAGTGTTCAGGGCCGTGGACAGCGCGGTGCCGGTCACCCAGATGTTGCGGGCGCCGTTCTCCATGGGCTTGCCGGTCGCCTTGTCGATTCCCGCGGCCTTCTCATCGCTCGTCGGCTTGCCTGCCGCCGTCAGAAAGCGGGGCATCTCGGAGTAGACCTGGCCGCCGGTGGCCGCGAGCGTGTGTTCGCGGATTCCCTCAGCGAACAGCTTCGCGTCCGAACCGGTCTGGATCGGCTTGTTGGCGATCTGCTTGTCCATGTCGGGGGTGCCGACGATCTGCTCCTTCTTGATCGTGTCGCGCACCTCCGAACGACCGTTGAGCCCGGTGAACATGGCCCCGATGCCGAAGGCGATGAGGACGACGCTGGCGACAATGCCGCCGTACTTCATAAAAGGCTTCACTTGCGTTTCCCTTGCTTGTGGGCGGCCCCGAAAGCGGGCGCCGTCTCTGCTCAATTAGAGCGGGTGTGAGGGTGCGATCCATCCGGGTCCGCTACGTCCGGTGCGCCGTGATCATCCGGCTCCGACCCGTAGTTCTCCGCACCCCGCAGGACGAGCACCGAGCAGGTGGCGCGGTGCGCCACACGCTCGGACAGGCCCGCGAGAGCCGCCGGGCCGCGCCTGCCATGGCTTCCGAGCACGACCAGGCCGGCGCCGACGCTGCCGGCCGTTGCGGGCAGGCGGTCCACCGGTGGTCCACCAACGCTGACGACCACCGGATCATGGCCGGTGATGCCGAGAACGTCGGCCGCCTGCTCGGCGAGGGCCCCCCGGAGGCCGGGATCCGATCGACCTGCGTGCGCGAGGACCACGCGGGTACCGTGGCGGGCGGCGATGGTGGCCCCGACCAAGGCGGCATGGCGGTCCTCGATGCCCTGGGTCCCGACCACCACGAGTCCAGGAAAGCCGAGCTCGGGACGTTCGCGGGCCGCGAGGACCGGCATGAGGGAAGTGTGCATGGCACGCGAGGTGGTGCTGCCGAGCAGGGTGCCCTCCAGGGGCGACCGGTCGTGCGCGCCGATCACCAACAAGCCGGCGTCGCGTGCGGCCTGCATGATCGCGTGGCTCACGTCGTGCGCTCGCGCGATTACGGCGGTGGCCTCGATGCCGTCGGCGTGGGCCGCCGCGCGCGCCGCCTCGACCGCCACGACCGCGTCTTCCTCGTTGAGCTTCCCAGGGCCCGCGGACCCGTCGCTGCGCGCGTCAGCTACAGCGATGAAGGTGAGCGTGTCGAGCGATCCCACGAGCTGAATGGCCTGGTGCAAGGCCTCATGCCCGCCGGACGACTTGTTGACCGCGCAGACGATCTGCCCGAACGTGAACGCCGCGCGGACGCGGGCATCGACGCCGTCGAGGATCGGTAAAGGCATGTCATGAGAGGTTGACCGGCTTGGGGCCCCCTGGCATCGGCAACGTTGCGCGAATCCCTGGGTAGTTGTCCGCGCGGCTTAGCGAGCGGACGCCGCTTGATCCGACTTGTGGTGGTGGGCGGGTACCCGCGCCTCGACGGTTGTGCCCTCCCCCGGCACAGACCGGATGCGCAAGCGGCCGTCGAGTAGCTCCACTCGCTCCTGGATGCCCACCAGACCGAACCCGGTCGTGCTCGCCTGGGGGTCGTACCCACGCCCGTCGTCGCGGACGCGGACCGCGATGTTCCCATCGATCTCCGCGACGGCGATCTCGACGGTTTGTGCGTCGGCGTGCTTCAGGGCGTTCGAGAGCGCTGCCTGCGCGATCCGGTAGATCGCCGTCTCCACATCAGGGTGCAGACGGCCAGGCGCCCGGCCCGCCTCGTGATCGAGGTCGACGCTTAGGTGGAGCGCGGGCCCTGCGTCGTGCGCGTGCCTTGCGACCAGCGCCTCCATAGCGGCCATCAGCCCGAGGTCGTCGAGGGACGAAGGCCGGACGTCGTGGATGATGCTGCGCAATCGGTCGACCTCGCCCTGGAGATCCTCGGTTGCCTGCGCCACCGTCGCGCGCAGCCCGGCGTCGTCGGCGCGGCGTGCTGATGCGAGCATCACGCGCACGGCGGCGATGCCCTGCAGCGTCTCGTCGTGCAGCTCCCGCGCCCAGCGCCGTCGCTCGGCCTCCGCAGCGGCGGCTCGCTCGCGCCGGCGTTCCGCGCTCAGGGCCTGAGCAGTGCCAACCGCCGCTGCGGCGATCGTGGCGAAGGACGTCAGCAGTTGCTCGTCCGCGGAGCTGAACTGCGGTCCGCCGGTGAGGCGGTCGAGGGCTACGAGCATGCCGAGGGTGCGACCGCGGAAGGCGAGCGGGACGTAGAGTCCGGACTCGGCCTCCAGGCTGAGTCCCTGTTGCTCGAAGCGGTTGCGGTTGAGGTTGTCTAGGCGCTGCGCCCGCCGCGAGTCCATGGCGCGGCCGGCCACCGACGACTCGGCCACCGTCTGGCCCACCAGGTCGTCGGGCAGCTCGCCGGCGGCGTGGGCCACGCGGAGGCCGTCGTGGTCGGGAAGCAGGATCACCAGCGCCCTTGCCGCAACCAGCGCTCTGCCGCGCTTGGCGACCAGCTCGAGGATCGGGTCGAGGTCGACCTCGCCGGCCAGGGCTCGCGAGATCTCGCTGGTCGCGCCCAACGCCGCGACCGTCAGCTCGAGCTCGCCGCGGCGGCTCTCGTGGCTGTCGAGCCTGCGAGCGTGGTGGATGCCGATCGCCGCGTACTCGGCGAGAACGGACAGCAGCTCCTCGTCCGAGTCGTCGAACTCGAGGCCGGTGGTCTTCTCGGTCAGGTAGATGTTGCCGTAGATCTCGCCGCGGATCACGATCGGACCCCCGAGGAAGGTCTTCATCATTGGGTGCTTGGGCGGGAAGCCGTACGAGCGGGGATGCCGCGAAACGTCGGCGAGCCGCAGGATCCGCGGCTCCGTGATGAGCTCGCCCAGCACACCGCGGCCGTGCGGGAGGGCTCCGATGACCTCGCGCTCGTTCTCATCAATGCCGACGGTGACGAAGCGCGCGAGCGCATCCCGCTCATCGTTGAGCACACCAATCGCGGCGTAGCGTGCCCCGGTCAGCTCCTGCGCGGCGCTTAGTACTCGACTGAGGACCTCCTCGAGCTCGTCGATGTCAAGCAGCTCCTGAAGGATGGCGATGAGGCGGCGGGCCGTCGGGTCCACGCCGGTCAGGCCTCGAGCAGGTTGTGCTCGATGGCGTAGCGCGTGAGCTCTGCGCGCGTCGAGAGGTCGAGCTTGTGCTGGATGTTGGCGCGGTGCGTCTCGATTGTCCGCCTGGACAGGAAGAGCTGTTCCGCAATCTCGCCGTTCGTGTGCCCGAGTGCCAGCAGCTGAAGGACCTCTTGCTCGCGGCGCGTCAGCTCATGGTCTGCTTCGCTCTCCGCCGGCTCCGCGGCAATCATCGCGCCGACACGAGGCGTGAGGTAGGTCTTGCCTTCCGCGGCAGCCTTCACCGCGGTCACGAGCTCGTCCTCCGCAGCCTCCTTGAGCACGTAGGCGCTGGCGCCGGTGCGTAGCGCATCGCGGGCGTAGGCCGGCTCGGTCTGCATGGTCAGGACCACGATCCGTGTGGCGGGCGAGCGCTCGAGCAGCTGGGGGATGTATTCGAGGGTGGACACGCCGCCCAGGTTGAGGTCCAGGACGAGGATGTCGGGCTTGTGGCCGAGTACCGCTCGCAGGGCGCGGTCGATGTCGCCGACCTCGGCTTCGACCGACCAGCCCGGCTGGGCTTCAAGTACGCGGCGGAGGCCGCTCCGGACGACTTCATGATCGTCGACGAGCATGAGCCGGAGGGTGTTGGATTCGGGTTTTTCCGCTGTCAAGCCCGTTTGGCCAGCGTGGGAAGACGGAGCCAGCAACGAGCATGACAGGCCCGCCGGAGCGGAGGTACGTCTTGAGCACCTGGCGAGATGGGCCCTTGCCCGGTGCGCCCTCAGCGGTTCAGGGCGCCCGCGGGCGGGCGCGGCGGGGCCGGGGCCAGCCGGACCCGGGCATCCACAATGACGGCGCCGTCGGGCCCGGCGACGACGGGGTTGCAGTCAAGCTCGGCGATCTCAGGATGGGCGGCGGCGAGCGCGGCCACCCGTTGAATGATGTCCTCCAAAGCTCGGGTGTCGGCGCGAGGCGCACCGCGGAACCCGTCGAGAAGGGGGAACGTGCGCAGCTCGCGGAGCATGGTGGCTGCCTCGCGCGGACCGACCGGGGCCAAGCGAACCTGCACGTCCCCGATCAGCTCCGCGGTCGTGCCGCCGGCGCCGACGGCCACCAGCGGGCCGAAACGCGGATCACCGACTACGCCGACGATCAGCTCGAGGCCGGTCGCGGCCATCCGCTGTACCAGGAATCCCTCATGGGCCATACCGGCCGCCTTCAGCGACGTTTGCTTCTCGCCCGCGGCGCGCTCGGCGCCGGCCGCCGTGAGGGCGAGTCGCACCCCGCCCACGTCGGACTTGTGCAGCAGGTCGGGACCGGTGGCCTTGAGCGCCACCCGGCCGCCGAGCTCCCCCGCGGCCCGCCGCACGTCGTGCGGGTTCGCCGCCGAGCGGCTCTCGATGACGGGAGGCCGATGCCCGAAGCAGAGCTTCCGCCGCGGCGGGAGATATCCAGCCGCCCCCCGCGGCGAGCGCGTCGGCAATCATTGCGGCGACCTCGTCTCCCTCGGCGGCCGGCGTGGGCGTCGGCGGGTCGGGCGGGGCCGAGCGATGCCGCGAGTAGCGCGTCGCGTGCGCGAGCGCGCGAGCCACCTCCTCCACCGACCCGAAGAGCGGAACGCCCTCCTCGACGCTTGCTGGCACGTCGGGCCCGAGGAAGACGGCGAGAATCGGCGTGTCACGGGCGCGTGGCGAGGCTCCGACCGCCCGGATGGCGGCCACCACGTCGGCCGCCCGGGTAGCGAGGGGGCGCACGAAGATCGCGATCACTGAGTCCACGGCGGGATCGTCGAGCACCGCCTTCAGCGCGCGCTCGTAGTCGGCCGCCGTTGCGGCGGCGATCATGTCGACGGGGTTTGTCACCGACGCCTCGGCGGGGAGTCCGGCCGCGAGTGCCGTGCTGGGTCGGCTCGCTGAGGTGCTCGACGACGAGGCCGTCGGCCTCACAGGCGTCGGCGCAGAGGATCGCCGGGCCGCCCGCATTGGTCACGATGGCCACCCGATTGCCCTGTGGCGGCGGCTGGCGGCTGAGCACCGCAGCCACTTGGAACATCTCGCCGACGGTGTCGGTACGAAATGACCCCCGCGTGGCGGAAGAGTGCGTCGACGGTCGTATCGGCCGCAGCCAGGAGCGCGCCGGTGTGCGAGGAGGCCGCGCGCTGGCCGGCGGCGGAGCGGCCGCTCTTTACGGCGATCACCGGCTTGCGTGCGGTGATGCGGCGAGCGATGTGGCCGAACTTGGCCGGGTTACGGCGAAGGCGACCTCCGCGCTTCCCTTGCCGTCCGGAATGTACTGGCCGTGGGCGACCACGAGCCCATCGTCCGAGGTGACGGCGAGGAGGCCCGCTCCCGCGCTGAGGTCGGCGAACCAGCGCGCCATCCGGCCCACGTCCGGGGCGCCACTGAAAAGCGAAACCAGCGTGCCTCGTCTGAAAGCTCGCCCAAGAACAGCTCTATTCGCTCGACGTCCTCCGGTTGCACCGGTCGGATGTGGACGGTGGAGCCATCGCGCAGAGCGATGTCGGATTCGGCGGCGGCGAGTGGCATGGGTCCAACGATCGCAGGGCAGATCGCGGACCACATCCGTGCCGTCCACGGGCGCAATGCGGCAAACCACGGAGTAGATCGGGGCGGTCTCCCGGATGCCGACGCCCTCGCAGGCCGCCCGCACTTAACTGGCCCCGGTCCTGCTTAGCGGCGCCGCTCCGGCAGCCGATGCGACCGCGTAACAGGTCAGCCCGCGCGGCGATCCAGCTCGCACCAGATGGTGCTGTGGGGGCGGTCCACCTCCCAGCGATCCGACAGCTGATCGACGAGCCACAGGCCCCAACCAGACCGCTGTTCGGGACCGAGCTCGGGAGTGTGGGGCACAAAGCCGGGGCCGTCATCGGTCACCTCGATGCGCAAGCACTCCCTGCGCAGCGAGACCGACAGCTCGATTCGCTGGTCTTGGGTCAGCGATGCATGCCTGAGGCTGTTGGTCACGAGCTCCGTGACGACCAGCCGACTGGTCTCGAGCAGATCGTCGTCGAGGTAGCCTGCCAGGAACTCGACCGCGCGCCGCGCCGCGCGGGGAGCCTCCGGACCGGCGGCCAGCGACCGGCGGATCGAACCGAGGCCAACGAGCGTCATCGCACCTCTCCTCTGGTCCCGCCCGGCCTCACTCGCGGAAGCCGTCGGTCCAAATCGTGTCGTCGACCTGAGGATCCGGTTGCGTTGCTCGAAGCACCATCAAACGGGCGCGGTCAGCTCGACGCTGTCGCCGAAGCGTACCCCTTGTGCAGTCGGAACGGCGTAGCATCCGCGTACCGCACGTTTCTCGACGTTAGGAGCCACCGGTGTCCACCACCATCCGCCCCCGGGATCCGAGCGAAGGGGCCGCGCGCCCGATGCGCGGCCGGCTTTCCTCGCCTACGAGGCGAGAGTTCATCCGCGGTGTCGCAGCCGCCGGCGCCACCACAGCCGGCGCGGTCGCGATGCAGGGCGCCGGGGTTCACCTGTTCGGGGAGGAGGCGCTCGCTCGCCGGGGAGGCAACAGCTTCGCCCGCTTCACCGCAATCGCTGCGTCGAGCGCGGACGCGTTCGAGGTCCCGGCCGGCTTCCGCGCCGATGTCCTCATCTCTTGGGGCGACCTCTTCCGCGGGGCCGACGGACCTGCGCTGCGCTATGGGTTCAACAACGACTTCCTGGCCTATTTCCCGCTGAAGGGCAGTCGCGAGGGCCTGCTCTTCGTCAATCACGAGTATCCGGACCCCTTCTTCCTGCACGGCTACAAGCCGACCGGTGCGCCAAAGACGCCCGCGCAGGTACAGGAGGAGCAGGACTCGGTCGGTAACTCGATCTTGCACATCCGGCGCCGCCGTAACGGGCGTTGGCGAGTGGTGTCGCCTTCCGAGTACAACCGCCGCATTTACGGCGACCGGCCGGACCTTGAATTCACCGGGCCCCTCATGGGCGCTGCGGGCATAGGCGAGAGCGCGCACGGGTCGCTGGGCAACTGCTCGGGCGGTATCACCCCGTGGGGAACCGCCCTCTCATGCGAGGAGAACTTCGACGGCTACGGCACGAACGTGGCGAACAACCTCGACATCGGCTATGGCTGGCATCAGTGGGGCGGGCAGCCCGAGGACGCGGAGTACGAGTTCACCGTTTTCAAGAAGTACGGCTGGGTCTGCGAGCACGATCCCTATGACCCCGAGTACCCCGGTCGCAAGCACACCGCCCTGGGGCGTTTCCGCCACGAGAACACGGCCTTCCGCCACGAGCCCGGATCGAGGTTCGTGCTCTACATGGGTGATGACAAGGCGAACGAGGGCGTCTACAAGTTCGTCTCAAAGCGCCGTTTCCGCCCGCGTCAGGGGTCGAACAACCGGCGCATTCTTGAGGAGGGCAC
>JBEVKF010000100.1:0-8161 GCA_040509755.1 Thermoleophilaceae bacterium
ATGGTCACGGCCGCGCCGCCCCCCTGAACCCGATTGCCTGCTCGAGCGCGTGCGCGGCGTCGAGGATGCGGGCCTCGCTGAAGGCGGGCCCGGCGATCTGAAAGCCGACCGGCAGGCCCTCCGATAGGCCCGCCGGAATGGAGACGGCGGGGAGCCCGGCGAGCGCCATCGGCACCGTGAAGTAGTCCGACAGGTACATCGCGAGTGGGTCGGCCGTGCGCTCGCCGAGCTTGAAGGCGACCGTCGGCGACGTTGGTGTGACCACGAAGTCGACTCGCTCGAACGCTGCCCTGAAGTCCTCGACGATCCGCGTCCGAACCCGCTGCGCCTTGCCGTAGTAGGCGTCGTAGTAGCCCGACGAGAGCGCGTAGGTGCCGATCAGGATGCGGCGCTTGACCTCGTCGCCGAAGCCGTCGTGGCGGGTCTGCTCGTAGAGCGAGGTGAGATCGCCCTCGGACGGGGCGCGCATTCCGAAGCGGACGCCGTCGTAGCGCGCGAGGTTCGCGCTCGCCTCGGCGGGCGCGATCACGTAGTACGCCGACAGCCCGTGCCCGGCGTTCGGCAGGTCGATGGTATCCACGGCGCCGCCCAGCTCCTCGATGCGGGCGATCGCCTGGCGGCAGACATCGCCGACCCCGGGCTCTAGGCCCTCCTCATCAAGGCCCCAAAGGCCGAAGCGCAGTCCGTCGAGCCGCTCGGCGCTCGGCTTCGCGATCTCTCCGTCGATCCCGACGCAGGTGGAGTCGCAGGGGTCGCTGCCCTGGAGGTGGCGCAGCATGAGCGCGGCGTCGCCGACGTCGCGCGTGAGCGGGCCGCATTGGTCGAGCGAGGAGGCGAAGGCGATCATGCCGTAGCGGCTGATCGCGCCGTAGGTGGGCTTGAGGCCGACGATGCCGCAGAGCGCGGCGGGCTGGCGGATCGAGCCGCCGGTATCGGTGCCGATCGCCCAGGGCGCCGTGCCGGCTGCCACCGCCGCGGCGCTGCCGCCGCTCGAACCACCGGGCACGCGCTCGCGGTCCCACGGATTCTGCACAGGCCCGAAGCCGGAGTTCTCGGTCGACGAGCCCATCGCGAACTCATCCTGGTTGGTCTTGCCAAGGACCTCAGCGCCCGCCGCCCGGAGGTTGCGGACGCTGGTTGCGGTGTAAGGCGGGCGATAGCCTTCGAGGATCCGCGAGCCCGCGGCGCTGGGCACTCCCTCGACGCAGAAGAGGTCCTTGACCGCGACCGGCGGCAGGGTCCCGCCCGCGTTCTCCTCGGCCACCCAGAGATAGGAGCCGAGATCGTCGCCCGCGGCGCGCTCGCGCCAGAGCTCGAAGAGTTCGTCACCCGAGAGCTCACCGGCGGCCACACGCTCGCCCTGCTGGGCCGCTGTCAGCTCGAGCAGCTCGGTCACGAGGCTCCCGGGCTGGGCACGCGAAAGCCCTCAGGGGACGCGTCGGGGGCTCCCTCCAGGGCGCGCTCGCGTGGAAGGCTCGGCCGCGGCACGTCCTCGCGCAGCACGTTTTGGAGGGCGACCACGTGCGTGGTGGGCTCGACTCCGTCGAGGTCGAGCTGGTCCATCCGCTCGACGTGCTCGAGGATCTTCGAGAGCTCCCCGGTCATGCGCTCGACCTCCGCATCGCTCAGCCGAAGCCGGGCGAGCCGGGCTACGTGCAGCACCTGGTCGCGGTCGATCATCGCTGGCGATTGTAGGAGCGCATCACGGCCGCGGGGCCGAGATGTCCTCGATCTCGGGCGGCGCCGCGACGGGGCTGCCGGCCTGGTCGGTGAGCTCACCTGGCCGCGAGAGCCGCTCGTCGCGCATGCCCACCAGTCCTCCGGCGACGATCCCTACCGCGGCGGCCAGGGCGAGCCACAGCCCCCATTCGCGGCCACCCGCGCCGTCGGGCAGGCTGAGCGCGCGCCCCGCGACGAGGATCACCGCGGCGATCCCGGCGTACGTAACGAGAACCGAGAACGCGATCGGCACGGCGGGGACCCTCTGACCGGCCGTCAGGAGCAGGAACGCGACCGCGCAGGCGGCGACGAGGGCCAGCAGGACATCGAGCGCGGCGAGCGCCTCCCAGGCCGTGAGCCGGGGCGCGTCGTACCACGGCAAGAACAGCGAGACGAGCAGCGCCACCCCGCAGGCAGCGGTGATCCATTCGCCGGCACGCAGCCGTCGCAGGTCCATGCGCGGGCAGGGTAACGCGGTGGTTGTCGACTTAGGGTCCCCGCGGCCGCTAGGTCGACAACGAAGGGGCGCGCTGCGCGGCGCGCAGCGTGTTCACCAGCAGCATGGCTCGCGTCATCGGTCCGACCCCGCCGGGCACCGGGGTGATCGCGGCGGCCTTTTCCTTCACGGCGGCGTAGTCGACGTCGCCCACGAGGCCGTCGCTAGTCCGGTTGGTGCCGACGTCGATGACCACCGCGCCGTCGTTGACCATGTCCGCAGTCACGAGCCGGGGCGAGCCGACGGCGGCGATCAGCACCTCGGCCTCGCGACAGACCGCCGGGAGATCGCGCGTGCGCGAGTGGCAGTGCGTAACCGTCGCGTTGGCCCCCAGCAGCAGCTGCGCGACCGGCTTGCCAACGAGGATCGACCGCCCCAGCACGACCGCGCGAGCGCCCTCGAGCTCGACACCGGCCTCGCCAAGCAGCTCCATCACGCCGGCCGGCGTGCAGGGAACCATCGCCTCCTCGCGGCCCTGCATCAGCAGCCCCGCGTTGGCCGACGTGAGGCCGTCGACGTCCTTGGCCGGGTCGATCAGCGAGATGAACTCGTCCTGGTCCAGGTGGTCGGGCAGCGGGAGCTGGAGCAGAATGCCGTGCACGCAAGCGTCCGCGTTGAGATCGCGAATGAGGCCCGCCAGGTCCTCGCCTGTCACGTCAGCCCCGGGCTCGTGATGAAACGACTCGATGCCCACCTCGGCCGAGTCCTCCCGCTTCATGCGCACGTAGATCTCCGAAGCGGGGTCGTCGCCCACGAGGAGCGTCGCGAGCCCGGGCTTGAAGGCCAGCTCGGCGACCTGTCGCGCCACCCACTCGCGAACTCGTGCGGCGACCGCCTTGCCGTCGATGACCTGAGCGGACATGAGCGCGCGGCAGCCTAGTACAAATTTGTCCAGGTCGGGATCGGTCGCCTAGCGCTTCTTGAGCGGCGCGTAGTCCGCCATCAGCTTGCGCTCGCTGCCGTCGCCCGCGAAGCGCACCACCACCAGCCCGCCGGGCTCCACCCCAACGATCACGCCCTCGCCGAAGTTTGCGTGGACCACGTCGTCGCCCAGCGCGAAGATCGCCCCCGGGCCTGACGGCTCGGGCGCCGAGTGGGCGCCACCGCCCCAGGTCGAGGCGGCCGCGCGGCCGGTGGGCGCCTGCTCGTCGCCGTCGGTCAACTCGATCGGGATCTCGTCGATGAAGCGGCTGCGCAGGTTCCAGTCGCGGTTGCCGAACAGCGCGCGCGTGCGCGCCGAGGTCAGGTAGAGCTCGCGGCGCGCTCGCGTGATCCCCACGTACGCGAGCCGGCGCTCCTCCTCGAGGTCGCCCGCCTCCACGGCGCGCGAGTGCGGGAACACCTGCTCCTCCATCCCGATGATGAGGACGGTGTCGAACTCGAGCCCCTTTGCGTTGTGGATCGTCATGAGCGTGAGGAGGCCCTGCTCGTCCTGCAGGTTGTCCTGTTCGGAGAAGAGCGCGATCTGCTGCAGGAACTCCTCAACAGAGGGCTCCTCGGCGTTGGCGTCGTACTCGCGCCCCACCCCCACCAGCTCCTCGAGGTTCTCGAGGCGCACTTGCGACTCCACCGTGCGCTCGGCGCCCAGCGACTCGGTGTAGCCGGTCTCCTCGAGCAGCTCGTGCAACAGGTCCCCCACGCCGACTGAGGCCATCGGTCCGGCGCGGGCCGAGCCCGCGCCCTCCCGCACAGCGCTGTCCGCCCGCTCGCGCAAGCGCTCCATCACCGACATGAAGCGCCCTACCGCCTTGATCGCCGCCGCCCCAAGCCCGGGCACCCGCTCGGGCGCCGCTGCGATCTCCCAGATCGGCTCGCCGAGCGTGTTCGCGTGCCCGATCAGGCGAGCCTGCGAGGTCTGCCCGATGCCGCGCCGCGGCGAGTTCACGATTCGCCCGAAGGCCACCGTGTCGGACGGGTTGACGAGCAGCGTCAGGTAGGCGAGCGCGTCCTTGATCTCGGCCCGCTCGTAGAAGCGAGTGCCGCCGATCACCTGGTAGGCGACGCCGTAGCGCACGAGCGCGTCCTCGAGCACCCGCGACTGGGCGTTGGTCCGGTAGAAGACCGCGATGTCGTCGCGCGAGCCGCCCTCGTCGACGAGCCGTTCGATCTCGGAAACCACGTAGCGAGCCTCGGCGTGCTCGTCGTCGAGCTCGCGAACGCGCACCGGGTCGCCCTCGCCGAGGTCCGACCACAGCGACTTCTCCTTGCGCGAGCGGTTGTTGGAGATCACAGCGTTGGACGCGCTAAGGATCGTGGTGGTGGAGCGGTAGTTCTGCTCGAGCTTGACGACGTGGGCGTCCGGCCAGTCGCGCTCGAACTCGAGGATGTTCCTGATGTCGGCCCCGCGGAAGCCGTAGATCGCCTGGTCGTCGTCGCCGACCACCGCGAGGTTGCGGTGCTCCTCGCTGAGCAGCTGCAGCCAGCGGTACTGGGCGCGGTTGGTGTCCTGGTACTCGTCGACCAGCACGTGGCGGAAGGAGCGCCGGTAGCGGTCGCGCACCTCCTCGAAGAGCTCGAACAGGTTGACGCAGCGAAACAGCAGGTCGTCAAAGTCCATCGCGTTTGCCGAGTGCAGCCGCTGCTCGTAGAGCGCGTAGACGTCCGCCGTGGTCTGCTCGAAGAAGCTCCCCACCTTGAGCCGGTAGGCCTCGGCGTCGAGCAGCTGGTTCTTGGCGTCGGAGATCTGATGGCGAATCCCGCGCGGCGCGAAGCGCTTGGGATCGATGTCGAGCTCCTCGACGCAGTTCTTGACCGCCCTCAGCGCGTCCTGCTCGTCGTAGATGGTGAAGCCGCGCGTGTAGCCGAGCCGCTGTGCGTCAGAGCGCAGCATGCGCGCGCACGCCGAGTGGAAGGTCATCACCCACATCGCCCGCGCGCGGCCGCCGACCAGGCCCTGTACGCGCTCGCGCATCTCCTGAGCCGCCTTGTTGGTGAACGTGATGGCCAGGATCTCGCTCGGCTGCGCCTGGCCGCTGCCCACGAGGTGAGCGATCCGGCGGGTGAGCACACGCGTCTTCCCCGAGCCGGCGCCGGCGAGGATCAGCAACGGTCCCTCGCCGTGCAGCACCGCATCGCGCTGAGGGTCGTTCAGTCCCTCGAGAAGGCTGTCTGTGGCGGCCGGCGCACCCACTCAAACGAGGATAGGGCGCGCGGCGGGCGTAGCCGATGCTGCTCAGAGGTCGCGGCGCGCGAAGGCCGCCCGCGCCGCCGCGCCGACCAGCACCACGTACGCCGCCGACCACAGCCACAGCAGCGGTCCGCCCTCCTGGGCGCCCCCGAAGGGGCCGAGCTGGACGATCACGCCGGTGGCGCCGCTGACGTCCGACGTCAGGGCGTCGAGGCCGCCCTGGTAGAGCGCCTCGAAGGGCAGCAGCCAGGAGGTCACCTCGGCCACCGTTTGCAGGGAGTCCACGCTGAGCGCGTCTCCGATCTGCCCGAGCAGACCCGCCGCGAGGCCGGCGCCGAAGAGCATGAACACGGCGATGCCGTTCGCGGTGGCGGACAGCAGCACCGATCCCAGCAGCGACAGCGCAGCGATGATCACGACTCCCGCGACCAGCCCCAGACCGGGCGTAACGGGGTGGTCGGGCCACCACCCACCGGCGGCGGCGGTGATCAGCAGCGCCGCCGTGTACACGGCCGCCACGTAGGCGCCGCACACGCCGGCCGCGGCGGCGAAGCGCCCCGCGAGCAGCGCGCTGCGCCCGAGCGGGCGCACCACGAGCGGCTGCAAGAGGCCGCGCTCGGCGTCGCCGCGCACGGCGCCCAGGGTGAGGAACACCGCGAGCACACAGCCCAGGAACAGCGTGCTGAACATGGCCAGCCCGAGCAGCGTCGATCCGGTCAGGACCTCGTCGTCCACCGGCGCCTCGCCGCCGATCTCGCCGATCGCGTCGAAGGCCGCCTCGGTGCCGACGGCATAGAGCGCCAGGAAGCCGAGTGTGAGGACGAGCACCACCACGAACACGCGCCGGCGAGTCGACTCGCGCAGGGCGTACAGGGCAATCGTCCCGGCGCCGCTCACGTGGCTCCCTCGACTGCCTCGAGGTAGGTGTCCTCGAGCGTCGAGGTCAGCACCCGGACGCCATACACCCGCTCCCCCGCCTCGACCAGCCGCGCCACGATCTCGGGCACCTGCTCCCGCTCGGCCGCCGGGAACGAGCGCGTGTCACCGTCCACGTCGATCTCGACGCCGCGCGGGCGCGCCAGCTCCGCCGGGGTCCCGCGCGCGATGATGCGCCCGTCGACGAGGATCGCCACGCGGTCGCAGACGCGCTCGACCTCGCTCAGCAGATGCGAGTTCAGCAGGACCGACACCCCTCGCCCCTTGAGCTCGAGCAGCAGGTCGCGGACGATCCGCCGGCCCACGGGGTCGAGCGCGCTGGTGGGCTCGTCGAGCATGAGCAGCCGCGGGGATCCCACGAGCGCCTGCGCGATGCCGAGGCGCTGTTGCATGCCCTTGGACATGGCGTCGACGCGGGTCCGCGTCGCGTCCCCGAGACCGACCATCTCGAGCAGGTCCGCGCGCTCGCGCTCGCCGCCATCGGAGCCGGCGAGGCGCTGGTGCAAGTCGAGGAGCTCGCCGGCGCGAAGCCAGTCGGGGAAGCGAAACAGCTCGGCCAGGTAGCCGATCGCGGCGCGCGCGTCGGCCGAGCCGGCGGGGGCGCCGGCGACGGTCGCCTCGCCGGCCCCGGCGCGCACGAGCCCGCAGGCGATCTTCACGAGCGTTGACTTGCCGGCGCCGTTCGGGCCAAGCAGCCCGACCAGCTCGCCGGGCTCGACAACGAGGTCCACGCCGCCAAGGGCCACCGTCGCGCCGTAGCGCTTCTCCAGGCCCTGGCAGGCGAAGGCGGCGGCCACGCGGCGGAGTCTAGGAGGCGCCCTCACCCCTACCCTGGCGCCGGTGGACCTGCTCGACGAGGTGCGCTCAGGCTGCCGCGCGATCGCCGCGGCGGCGCGCTGGGTCGAGATCGACCTCGAGTCGTTGGCCGCGATCGAGCCCGGCCCGCCGCCGGCGCTCGACCCCGAGCGCCATTACCTCGAAGCCGACCCCAGCGACGTCGCGGCCTATCTGCTGACCCTCGATGCGATCAACTTCGGCTCGGGCTGGTTCCCGACGTTGCGCAAGCGGCCCGGCTGCTCGGGCTACTTCACCGTCGCCTGGTCGCTGGCCGACCGCTTCCGCGCCGATGGGCCGTGGTCGAATGCTTCGCTGCGCCGGATCGACGGCGCGGAGCTGGCCGCCGTGCTCGGACAGGACCCGAGCCATCCGCTGATGCGCCTCTACGCGGAGGCGCTGCGCGACCTTGGCCGCTTTCTCGGCGGGCGCTCGGCGCTCGAGCTGGCCGGCGAGGCCGGCGGCTCGGCGCAGTGGCTGGCGGCCGCGCTGGCGCAGGGCATGCGCTTCTTCGACGATCGTGGCTTCTACAAGCGGGCCCAGATCGTCCCGAGCGACCTCGCGCTCGCGGGGCTGGCCGAATTCGACGACCTCGACCGGCTAACGATCTTCGCGGACAACCTCGTGCCGCACGTGCTGCGGGTGGACGGGGTGCTGCGCTACGACCCGGCGCTGGCAGCGCACATCGACGCCGGCGAGCTCCTGCCGGCGGGCGAAGCCGAGCGCGAGATCCGGGCCTGCGCGGTGCACGCCTGCGAGTTGATCTCAGGGCGCACGGGCATAGCGCCGCGGCTACTCGACGCCGCCCTCTGGAACCGCGGCCAGGCGCCCCGGTACAAGGCGATCCCGCGCCACCGCACGCGCTCGGTCTACTACTGAGAGCCGAGCTCGGCCGCACCGAACGCGCCGGTGACTCGCAGCACGAGCACGTGTCCGTGCGGGGCGAAGTGCGTGTCGGGAGCGAGCATCCCTGTGGCGACCTCGAACACGAGGGCGCCGTCGCCGGACGGCTCGTCAACGTCGGCGGCCGCGTCGTCGCGGCGCTGGCG
>JBEVKF010000101.1:0-9920 GCA_040509755.1 Thermoleophilaceae bacterium
AGGATGCCGTTGACGCCGACGCAGAATCCCGGCCCGAGCAGGAACGTCCAGTCGTGGATCGCGACCAGGGTCTGCCCCGCGATGTCGAGCGAGGTTCCGTCCGCGCCGATGGACGCGGCCAGGTCGTCGCGCAAGGTGACGACGGAGAGCAGGCTGATCGCGCCGACCCCGATGATCGTCGCCTCGATTGTGCGCGAGGCAACGTAGCTAAGCGAGAGGGTTTCGCTGTATCGCCTGAGGATCGGAAACATCACGACCGCCGTGCCGACGTTGCCGATCATCAGGAAGATTTCGAGGAGGGCGCCGAGCGTGACGCGGGTGTCGTCGCCGGCGCCGAGGATGTAGTGGGTGTCGTTGAGCACCGGGTCGTAGAGAATGAGCGCGGCGAGGATGGACGTGAGAAACGTCGAGGCCATCAGCCAGCCGGCGAGACGAGCGGTTCTTCTCTGCTGCCGCGACTGCTCCGGCAGGGAAATCGTCATGCCCGCCTGTACGTCACGAGCAGCGGGATTCCTCTCGCTGGCACGCGTACGCTACCGCCCGCCAGGGCATGCGCGACTGGCCCGAGACGTGCAATGTGCGGCGGTCACAAACCAGCCGTGCGCTGAGATCAAGAACCCCGATGCCGGTTGGCCATGTTCGGCGCACCACGGCGCGCAGGGCACGCCCCCCCAGGCCGCTTGGCGGAAGCGTCGGGGCTCACTTCAGAAGCCCCCGTGCGCATTTCGTCGCAAATCGGCCGCAATCCCGCTCTCAGAGCGGCACGCCTCAGATGTCGCGCATGTGGTTGAGCGACAGCTCGAACCAGGCCAGGCTGCCGCCGGAGCTGGTGTTCTCCCGGCCCCATTCGTCGGCGAGCCGGTCCACGAGCAGCAGCCCAAAGCCGCCGCTCTCCTCAACACGGTCCGTCCGGTCCGCGCCGTTCGATCCCGGGTCGAAGACCTCGACTCGCACGCGGTCCGGCGAGGACGCGAGGCGCACCTGCACCGTCTCGTGGGCGCCGGCTCCGCCGTGTTGGATGGCGTTCGTCACCAGCTCGCTGAGCAGGAGAGCGAGGCGGTGGCGGATTGCTCCCGGCAGGCCGACCTGCACCGATAGGGCGGAGCGACGCGCGACGCCGGCGGCGCGGGTGCCTCCAGGTACCCAGAACGACACCGTCTTGGTCGTGGTGTTCGGTTGCATCGCCTTTAGCGTGAAAGGTACGCCCATCGGCGGCCTGATGGGGCGCCATGAGCGCATCTGACCCCCGCTAGGGTTGTACCCCCTTTGGCGCCGTGGCGGAGTGGTTACGCAGCGGCCTGCAAAGCCGTTTACACCGGTTCGATTCCGGTCGGCGCCTCTGGTCGTAGAGAGGAATCAGGCGTCCCAGCGTGAAGGGGACGGACCTCGGTGAGCTCATCGCCCGGCAGGGGAACCTCACGCCGTTGCGGGCAGTGGACCTGACCGCTCCAGGGAGCGATGGCCTCGATACGCCTCATGAGCGCGGGCTCATACGCCCGGCGTGAAACCGGCGTGAGACCCATCCGGCGCCTCCTCTGTGCCCCATACGGGGGATAGAAGAATAGGCAGCGCGGACGTCGGGTAACTAGGCACCGTTCCGATCCCGAGGGAGAGGGTTTCGATGACTGTTGCGCGCGGCGACGCAGCCGGGCGTGGCGACGGTCCAGGAGTCGGGGGTTCTTCTCACCACCCCGAGATCGACTGGATCGCCGCCGAACGCTCGCCGGAATTTCAACAACTTGTGAAGCGGAGGAGGGCCTTCGTCGTTCCCGCGACGATCTTCTTCCTGTCCTGGTATTTCGGCTTCATCGTGCTGGCCGGGTACGCACCGGACTTCATGGGCGAAGAGGTCCTAATCGACGGCTTCACGATCGGCTACCTGCTTGCGCTGACTCAGTTCCTGATGACGTGGATTCTGGGCGCGATGTACATGCGGCGGGCAAGCCGCGACTTCGACCCGCTCGCCGAGCGCGCCGCAGCGGTTGCGCTGCAGGCGGGAGCGGCGCGCGACAGTCGCTTTCAACGCGGCAGCGATGAGGAGGTGCCGGAGCGATGACCTTCACGGCTGCAGTCAACGAAACTGCACTGGTCGTCTTCGCCGGCGTTGTGGGCGTGACGATGGTGATCACCTACTTCGCCTCGAAGCGGGTCTCGACCGCCACCGACTTCTGGGCCGCCGGTCGCGGCCTGACCGGGCCTCAGAACGGCTTTGCCATCGCGGGGGACTACATGTCAGCCGCTTCGTTTCTCGGCATCGCCGGCCTGATCTTCCTGTTCGGCTTCGACGGCTTCCTCTACTCCGTCGGCTTCCTTGTTGCCTTCCTGACCGTGCTCTTCCTACTCGCCGAGCGGATGCGCAACTCGGGCAAGTACACGATCGCCGATGTGCTGGCTTTCAGGCTGAACGAGCGCCCCGCCCGCGCGGCGGCCGCGCTGGGGACGCTGTCGGTCGTGGCCTTCTACCTGATCGCCCAGATGGTCGGAGCCGGCGTGCTGATCGAGGGCCTCGTGGGCATCGACTTCTGGCTCGCGGTGCTCCTCACGGGCGCGTTCATGATCATCTACATCGTCGCGGGCGGCATGCTCGCCACGAGCTGGGTCCAGATCATCAAGGCGTTCATGCTGATGGCGGCCGCCGTAGTGATGTCGGTCTGGGTGCTGGTGAAGGTCGGCAACCCGTTCGACCTGTTCACCGATGCGCGGTCGAAGTCGGGCGACGGTGAGGCCTACCTCAAGCCCGGCCTCTTCCTGTCGACCCCGCTCGATACCGTCTCGCTCGGGATCGGGCTGGTGCTGGGCACCGCCGGCCTCCCGCACATCCTGATGCGGTTCTTCACGGTGCCCGACGCCAAGGCGGCTCGCGGCTCAGTGATGTGGGCCATGGTCCTGATCGGGGCCTTCTACGTGATGACCACGTTCCTCGGTTTCGGGGCGCGGGCGATCCTCGGCACCAGCGGTGAGGAGGCCGCCGGCGCCACCGGCAACTTCGCGTTGCCCACCCTTGCGGACGAGCTCGGCGGCGAGTTGTTCCTGGCGATCATCTCCGGAGTGGCTTTCGCCACCATCCTCGCGGTGGTCGCGGGCCTCGTGATCTCGGCCTCGGGTGCGGTGGCGCACGACATCTGGTCGAACATCGTGCGGCGCGGAAGCGATTCCGAGAAGGAAGAGGTCTGGGTCGCGAAGGTCGCCGCGGTCGTGGTCGGCGCGCTGGCGATCGGCATCGCGATCATCGGCGGCGAGGGGCTGAACGTCTCCTTCATGGTCGGTCTCGCTTTCGCGGTAGCGGCCAGCGCCAACTTCCCGGCGCTGCTGCTGGCGCTGACTTGGCGGCGCTTCAACACCTCCGGCGCGGTGACTGGCGTGCTGTTCGGCGTGATCAGCTCCATCGCGCTCGTGATCATCAGCCCGACCGTGTGGCCGGGCGCCGACTCCGAGGGTGGGGCGCTGTCGTTCTACTCGCTCGCGAACCCGGCCATCATCAGCGTGCCGCTCGGGTTCTTCGGTTGTTGGCTTGGCACGATGCTGGCCCGCGAGAAGGCCACCGACCGCAGCTTCGACGAGCTCTTCGTGCGTTCGGAGACCGGTCTAGGCGCCGAAGGCGGCACCGGGCTCACCCTCACCGGCCCCGGCGCCGGCGGCAGGGGTCGCGCCAGGCAGACGGCCGGAGCGACGGCCACGCTGCCGCACCCGTAGTAGGTCCCAGCAGGACGTACCGGGCCGAAGCCTCGGCCCGGTACGGTCTGCCGACCTTGAACTCGACGACCCTGCTCGCCCTGCAGCACATCGCCTGCGAGCCGCCGGCCGCCTTCGAGGACGAGCTGCGCTCGCGCGGCCTCGACCTCGTGCGAGTCGAGCTCGACGAGGGTGATGCGCTGCCCGACTGGCGCGAGTTCGCCGCCACGATCGTCATGGGCGGGCCGATGGGTGCCTACGAGGAGGAGGCGCATCCTTGGCTGGCCGCCGAGAAGGGCGCGCTCCGCGAAGCCGCCGAGTCCGGGCACCCGATCTGGGGCGTGTGCCTGGGAGCGCAGCTGCTCGCCGGCGCGCTCGGGGCGAGCGTCTACCCGGGGCCCGAGGCGGAGGTCGGCGTACTCGAGGTCCACCTCACCCCCGAGGCGGCCTCCGATCCCGTATTCGACGAGTCGCCCACCAGCTTTGCCGCGCTCCAATGGCACAGCGACACCTTCGATCTCCCCGCCGGGGCGACGCTGCTGGCCGGCTCACCCGCCTATCCCAACCAGGCCTTCCGCTACGGGCGCGCCTACGGGCTGCAGTTCCACCTCGAGGTCTCGCGCGAGCGGGCGGCGGAGTGGGGGGAGGTTCCCGCCTACGCGCGAAGCCTCGAGGCGATCCGGGGGCCGGGGGCGCTCGACCGCCTGATCGACGAGGTGGCAGACCATGAGGACGCCACGTTGCCACTGGCCCACCTGCTCTTCGGGCGCTGGCTCGAGCGCGTGGCCGGTGTGTCGGCACGAGCCATCGGGTAGAACAGAGCCATGGAAGCCACGACCAAGCCCTCGGCGGACCAGGTCGAGCAGGAGATCGGCGCGCTGCTCGACCAAGAGCGCTTCGAGCCGCCCGACGGCTTTCGCGACAAGGCCCTGATCTCGGACGAGTCCGTCCACGAGGAGGCCGCACGCGACCCGGAGGCCTGGTGGGCAAAGCAGGCCGAGGCACTCGATTGGTTCGAGCCCTGGGACGAGGTGCTCGACGAGTCCGGGGCGCCCTTCTACAAGTGGTTTGCGGGCGGCAAGCTGAATGCCTCCTATAACGCGCTCGACCGCCACGTCGATGCCGGGCGGGGCGACCGGGTGGCCTATCACTGGCGCGGGGAAGAGGGCGAGGAGCGCGACGTCACCTACGCCGAGCTGCTGGACCAGGTCAAGCGCCTTGCCAACGTGCTCAAGGATCGCGGTGTGGAGCCCGGCGACGTGGTCGGGATCTACCTACCGATGATCCCCGAGGTGGCGGTGGCGATGCTCGCCTGCGCGCGGATCGGCGCGCCGCACAACCTCGTCTTCGGCGGATTCTCGCCCGACTCGGTCAAGGAGCGCATGGAGTTCTCGGACGCCAGGGCGCTGATCACGGTCGATCAAGCGCGGCGCAAGGGCAAGGCCGCCGACATCAAGCCGGCGGTCGACGAGTTCCTGGACGACGTGCCGAGCATCGAGACCGTGATCGTGGTTCGCAACACGGGCGCGGACGTCGACATGAAGGCTGGGCGCGACCTCTTCTATGACGAGGCGATCGAGGCGGCCTCTGACGACTGCCCGCCCGAGCAGCTCGACGCCGAGCACCCGCTGTTCGTGCTCTACACGAGCGGCTCGACCGCAAAGCCAAAGGGGATCCTGCACAGCACCGGCGGCTACCTCACCGGTGTTGCCTGGACCACCAAGCACGTGTTCGACCTCAAGCCAGAAGAGGACGTCTGGTGGTGCTCGGCCGACGTCGGCTGGGTCACCGGCCACTCCTACATCGTCTACGGCCCGCTCATGAACGGCGTGACCTCGGTTATGTACGAAGGCGCGCCCGACTATCCGCACAAGGGCATCTGGTGGGAGCTGTGCGAGCGCTACGGCGTGACCGTCTTCTATACCGCGCCGACGGCGATCCGAGCCTGCATGAAGTGGGGCATCGAGCAGCCCCAGAAGGCCGACCTCTCGAAGCTGCGGCTGCTCGGCACGGTTGGCGAGCCGATCAACCCGAAGGCCTGGCTTTGGTATTGGAAGTTGATCGGCGGCGAACGCTGCCCGATCGTCGACACTTGGTGGCAGACCGAGACCGGCAACATCATGATCTCGCCGCTGCCCGGCGTGACCTCCGCCAAGCCGGGCTCGGCCACCAAGCCGCTGCCCGGAATCGACGCCGCCGTGCTCGACGAGGAGGGCAACGAAGTGCCCGATGGCGAACAGGGCCTGCTCGCGCTGCGGCGGCCCTGGCCGGGGATGCTGCGGACACTGTTCAGAGACGACGAGCGGTTCAAGGAGACCTACTTCTCGAAGTGGGACGACACGACCTACTTCGTCGGCGACGCGGCCCGCAAGGACGAGGACGGCTACTTCTGGGTGATCGGGCGGGTGGACGACGTGGTCAACGTGTCCGGCCACCGGCTCTCGACCGCCGAGGTGGAGTCGGCAATCGTCGCCCACCCGAAGGTGGCCGAGGCGGCGGTGATCGGCCAGCAGGACGAGGACAGCGGCCAGGCGATTGCAGCCTTCGTGATCCTCGAGGGCGAGATCGACGAGGGCGACGAGGGGCTGGAGCAGGAGATCCGCGACCTGGTGGCAAAGCGGATCGGAAAGTTCGCCCGCCCGAAGCGGATCATCTGGACCGCCGACGTGCCAAAGACCCGGTCGGGGAAGATCATGCGCCGCCTGCTGCGCGACATCGCCGAGGGCCGCGAGCTGGGCGACGTTACGACGCTGCGCGAGCCCGGGGTGATGAAGGACCTCGAGTCGCAGTTCGCCGGCGACGAGGCCTGAGCACCCTCCGGCTAGCATCGCCGGCATGCGCTATGTCATCACCGGCGGGGCCGGTTACATCGGCTCGCGGCTCGTCGACTTCCTCTCGCGTCGCGCGGACACCGAGAAGATCGTCGTCTGCGACATCACCCCGCCGCGCGCGTATGTCCCCAAGACCGAGTTCGAGCGCGTCGACGTCCGCGACCGCGACGGGGTGCGGGCCACGCTCGACCGAACGCGCCCGGATGCGCTGGTGCACCTCGCCTTCATCCTCAACCCCTCGCACGACGAGGCGCTCATGTACGACATCGACGTCAACGGCACCCATAACGTGCTCGAGGCCGCGGCAGCGGCCGGCACGGAGCAGGTGCTCGTCACCTCGTCGTCGACCGCCTACGGCGCATTTTCCGACAATCCGGTCCCGCTGACCGAGGAGGATCCCGTGCGCGGCGTGTCGGCATTCTCCTACGCGCGCGACAAGACGGAGTCCGACAGGATCTGCCAGCTCTGGGCGGCGAAGTATCCGGATCGCACGATGACGATCGTGCGGCCGTGCATCGTGTTCGGGCCGAACGTCGACAACTACCTGGTGCGGCTCTGGACCAAGCAGCCCTTCGCACCCGACGCGGGCACGCTCGACAACCAGATCCAGTTCGTTCACGAGGATGACGTGGTCGAGGCGATCACGGCCCTGCTGGCGGGTCGCCACGAGGGCGCCTTCAACGTGGCGGGCGACGGCCTGATGACGGCACGCGAGTGCGCCGAGGTGATCGGCTCGCCGGTCCGCAAGCTGCCGCTGCGCGCCTACCGCGGCCTGGCCCGCGCGATGTGGGCGGCGCGAATGTCAGAGGCGCCGCCCGGACAGATCGACTTCGCGCTCTACCCGTGGATCGTGTCCAACGCGAAGCTCAAGCGAGTGACCGGCTGGAGCCCGCGGCACACGAGCCGCCAGACCTTCGAGATCACGATGCGCGCGCACGGCAAGCTGCCACCCGACGGCGTACCCGCCGGCCCGCGCGCCGATGCTACGCTGCTTCCCGCCTAGCTGCGGGGGCCGTTAGCTCAGCTGGGAGAGCGCCGGCTCGACAAGCCGGAGGTCACTGGTTCGAGCCCAGTACGGCCCATATCGGAGAGCCCTGCTAATGCGGGGTTTTCGAGCTTAAGGCGAGGGGTGCGGGTACCAATGAGGTACCAATCGGCGACGCGACGGTGAGGGCTATCTCCCGACCAGTACTGGTAGTAGTGCCAAAGGCGTCGTGAGCCGCGTGGTATGCCTACGACAGTTCGTGTGTATCCCCCAGCCGAACCGACGTAGACCGAGCGCCAGGTTTCTCGGGCTCAAGACCGTGGTCATACGCACTATTGGGGCTAGGAGCCTGACTCCGTCCCAGACGCACCCAGGCTGAGCGTCGATGCCCAAGGATGCCGCACCCCCCGATCGAAGCTACCTGCGGCGGCCTGCGTTCTGGGCGCGCGCGTTGTGCCGAGAGCGTCCAGAGTACCCCCACGCCGAGTGAGCCGAAGTCCGAGGTCGCTGCTCTCGCTTTTGGCGCGGCCCGCGACGCCGCGGAGGTGTCCGATGAGCCTTGACCTGGTCCGTCTCTGGGCGACCGGAGAGGTGATGGACGCAGACCTGGCCGAGGCGCTTGGCTATCCGATGCTGGAACACCGCACGCCGGCCGGCCAGGTGGAAGACCCCACGGCCGAGGGGACCGGCGAGGCCAGAGAGCTTGAGTACTACCTGCCCCACGACCGTCGACACTGGGCCATCGAGTACCACGACGACGACGGGGAGGACATGCTCAGCGCCGAGGGCGTGGCTTGCTACGCCGACCCTGAGAACCAGGTCTTCATCACGGCTCGGGCGCGCGCGCAGCGCGAGCTAAGGGCGGCCGAAGTCAGGGCCCTGAACGATGACTTTGAGGCTTCCTAGCGATGCCGATGCGTCGCCGAACGGGCCGACCACAAGCGGCCCGAGGCCGGGGTCGGGCTCGATCTCCACCAGCAGCGCCAGGCGGCCGTCGTCCAGCTCGACCGCCGCCGCGCGTAGCGGACGTCGGGCGTCTCGAGGCTCACGGGCGTAAACAGTAAGCGCGGCTTGGAACATGGACGGCCAGGGGTTACGCTGGATCCGAGCGTCCCGGGAGAATGCGGTGGCTCACGCCGACCGGCAGCTGCTTGACTACAGGCTTCAGGCCTTCATCGATCAGGGCCCGGTGACTGTTTATGTTTACCGGCCCGAAGGCCCGGGCCCGAACGCGTACATGAGCCCCCAGCTCGAGGCGATCCTCGGCTACACCGCCGAGGAGTGGACTGCGGACCCGGATCTCTTCAGCAAGGTCCTCCACTCGGACGACCGCGACTGGGTGCTCGCCGAGCAGCGAAGAACGCGGGAGGCGGGCGAGCCCTTCCGCGCCGAGTACCGGATGACGACCCGCGACGGGCGCGTCCTATGGTTCCTCGACGAGGCGCACGAGGTCGCCGGCCGAGAGGGCGAGCCGGCGTACCACTACGGCTACCTCCTCGAGATCACCGACCGCAAGGAGCTCGAGGAGGCGGTCCGCGCGGCCGAGGAGCGCTATCGCGCTCTCGTCGAGCAGCTGCCGCTCGCCATCTACATCGACCGGCTCGACGAACTCAGCTCGAACATCTACACGAGCCCACAGATCGAGCGCATGATCGGCTACACGGCCGAGCAGTGGGCGGCCGAGGACGATCTGTTCGTCAGGCTCCTGCACCCGGCGGATCGCGATCGTGTCCTGCGCGATCACGAGCGCACGCGCACCACCGGCGCGCCGCTCAGGACCGAGTACCGGCTGATCACGGCGGACGGGCGCGTGGTTTGGGTCCGGGACGAGGCCGTCGTGGTCAGCTACCGGGATGGCGACGAGCCCCTCCTCCAGGGGTTCATGGTCGAAGTCACCGAGCGAAAGGCAGCCGAGCAGGCGCTGCTCGACAGCCAGGCCGAGCTCGCCCGGCAAAAGGCGTACTACCAGGAGCTCCACCGGCTGAGCCCGGTCGCGATCGTCACGCTCGACCTGGACAACCGCGTCCTGTCCTGGAACCCTGCGGCCGAGCGGCTGTTTGGCTATGCGTACGGGGAGGCCATCGACCGGCCGCTGCGCGATCTGCTGTTCCCCACCGAGGACTTGCTGGAGGAGAGCAGGTCGGTCCAGCGTCATGCCGAGGATCACGGCCTGGCGCACGTGATCGCCCGGCGGGCGCGCAAGGATGGCGTACTCGTCGACGTCGAGATCCTGACGGTGCCGCTCGTGGTCGACGGTGAGCGAACCGGGTTTCTCGTGCTCTACCACGACATCACCGACCTTCTCCGCGCGCGCGAGGACGCCGAGGCGGCGAACCAGGCAAAGAGCGCCTTCCTCGCGACGATGAGCCACGAGATCCGGACGCCGCTGAACGCGGTGATCGGGATGGGCGGGCTGCTGCTGGACTCCGAGC
>JBEVKF010000102.1:0-13491 GCA_040509755.1 Thermoleophilaceae bacterium
CGCGTGATCAACCGCAACAACCGGCTCAAGCGTCTGCTCGACCTCGGCGCGCCCGAGATCATCGTCAACAACGAGAAGCGGATGCTGCAGGAGGCCGTCGACGCGCTGTTTGACAACGGCCGCCGCGGCCGGCCCGTGACCGGGCCGGGCAACCGCCCGCTCAAGTCGCTCAGCGACATGCTCAAGGGCAAGCAGGGCCGCTTCCGCCAGAACCTGCTCGGCAAGCGCGTGGACTACTCGGGCCGCTCGGTCATCGTGGCCGGCCCCGAGCTGCGCATCCACCAGTGCGGGCTACCCAAGCTGATGGCCCTCGAGCTGTTCAAGCCGTTCATCATGGCGCGGCTCGTCGAGCGCAAGTCGGTGCAGAACATCAAGGCGGCCAAGAAGATGGTCGACTCGATGATCCCGGAGGTCTGGGACGTGCTCGAGGAGGTCATCCAGGAGCACCCGGTGCTGCTCAACCGCGCACCGACGCTCCACCGCCTCGGCCTGCAGGCCTTCGAGCCCGTGCTGGTCGAGGGCAAGGCCATCCAGGTCCACCCGCTGGTCTGCCACGCGTTCAACGCGGACTTCGACGGCGACCAGATGGCGGTGCACGTGCCGCTCTCCGCCGAGGCCCAGGCCGAGGCGCGCCTGCTGATGCTGTCGGCGAACAACATCCTGTCGCCGGCGCACGGCAAGCCGCTCGCCACGCCCTCGCAGGACATGGTGCTCGGCTCCTACTACCTGACCTACGGCCCGGACGAGCAGACGCTCGCCGATCTCGAGGAGAAGGTGTTCTCGGGCAAGTGGGACGTGAAGAAGGACGGACCGCGCCCGCACGTGTTCCGCTCGGCCCAGGAGGCCGAGCTGTCCTACGAGGGCAAGTGGGTCTCGCTGCACGACCTGGCCGAGTACCGGCGGCGCCACCACGCCGACCACACGCTCACCACGGTCGGGCGGATCATCTTCAACGAGCGCGTCGAGCGCGCGCTCGAGGATGCGCTCGGAGACGAGTACGACCCGTCGACCTACCTGTTCGTCAACACCCCGCTCAAGAAGCGCAACATGAGCGAGGTGATCGAGCGGCTCGTAGACGTGCACGGTCCCTACGCCACGGCGCTGGTGCTCGACGCGTTCAAGGAGCTCGGCTTCCACTTCGCGAGCCGGGCCGGCATCACGATCTCCAAGAACGACGTCGTGATCCCGCCCGACAAGGAGAAGATCCTCGAGGGGGTTGAGTCGAGCGTCGCGGAGATCCAGGAGCAGTACGACACCGGCCTGATCACCCAGGAGGAGCGCAAGGAGGCCGTCGTCGAGAAGTGGACGGCGGCCACCGAGGACGTCGGCCAGGCGATGCAGGACAACCTCGACCACCTGAACCCCATCTTCATGATGGCCAACTCGGGCGCTCGCGGCTCGTTCAAGCAGATCCGCCAGCTGGCGGGGATGCGCGGACTCATGGCAAATCCGAAGGGCGAGATCATCGAGCGCCCGATCAAGGCCAATTTCATGGAAGGCCTGACGGTGCTCGAGTACTTCATCTCGACCCACGGCGCCCGCAAGGGCCTTGCGGACACCGCGCTCCGTACCGCTGACTCCGGCTACCTCACGCGGCGGCTGGTGGACGTGGCGCAGGACGTGATCGTGCGCGAGGAGGACTGCGGGACCGACGAGCACATCGAGATGCCGCTCTTCGGTGAGGACGGCCGGCCCAACGATCAGCTCGAAGGCCGCTACTCGGCAATCGAGATCAAGACCAAGCGCGGCCGGGCGCTGCTCGACAAGGGCGTGCTCCTCACAGCCAAGCACGTTGTCGACCTCGCCGAGGCCTTCGGTGACGAGCAGGCCGGCGTGCCGGTCCGCTCGGTGCTCAAGTGCCGCGCCGAGGGCGTGTGCCAGGCCTGCTACGGCAAGGCACCCGCCACCGGCAAGGTGGTCGCGATCGGCGACGCGGTGGGCATCATCGCGGCGCAGTCGATCGGCGAGCCGGGCACGCAGCTGACGCTGCGGACCTTCCACACCGGCGGCGTGGCCGGAGCGGACATCACCCACGGCCTGCCGCGAGTGGTGGAGCTCTTCGAGGCGCGCAAGCCAAAGGGGCTGGCCGAGCTCGCGACGGGCGAGGGTACCGTCGCGGTGGAGGACACCGAGAAGGGCCTCAAGGTGATCATCACGGACGCGGCGGGCGAGGAGACTCCCTACGCGTTCCCGCGCCGCACCCGCCTGCTGGTCGAGAACGGCCAGAAGGTCAAGCTGGGCGACCAGCTCAACGAGGGCTCGATCTATCCGCACGACATCCTGGGCCACGGCGGCGACGACCAGCTCGCACGGCGCACCCGGACCGAGCAGTACCTGGTGATCGAGGTCCAGAAGGTCTACAAGTCGCAGGGCGTCGACATCAACGACAAGCACATCGAAGTGATCGTGCGGCAGATGATGAAGAAGGTCCGGGTGGACCAGAAGGGCGAGACCAATTACCTCCCGGGCCAGTTCGTCGACCGCAACGAGATGCTCGAGGTCAACGTCGGGCTGAAGAAGGCAAAGAAGGAGCAGGCCGAGATCGAGGAGATCATCCTCGGCATCACCAAGGCCTCGCTCGCCACCGACTCCTTCCTCTCGGCGGCCTCCTTCCAGGAGACGACCAAGGTGCTGACAGACGCGGCGCTCGAGGGCAAGACCGACCGGCTGCTTGGCCTCAAGGAGAACGTGATCATCGGGAAGCTGATCCCGGCGGCCACGGGGCTCCGGCGCTACCGCCGGCTCGAGATCGAGCCGACCGAGCCCATACGGCGCCACAGCCCGGAGGAGATCGGCCTGCTCGACGAGTCAGAGCTCGCGGCCGAGCTCGGCCTGGGCGACGGCGGCGAGATCGAGGGGTTTGGCTTCGGCGGCGACGGCGGGGACGGTGCGGACGCCTTCGGCGACCTCGCCGACCTGCCGGCCGACGGCGCGGACGGGTCCACGGACAAGTAGCTCAGCTCACCGTCGACGCCCATTCCAGTAGTTCCGAGACGTGCTCGTCGGTCATCCCGACCGACGAGCTCGTTTCGACCAGCATGGTCGGCGCGATGCGGCGCTTGGCCCACGCAAAGCACTCCTCGTTGAGGTTGTCGTCGATCCATGCCGCCGGACGGTCCGCGGCGTAGCGGTCGATCGCGTCCACCTTCCAGTGCGCGGAGCCAAACACCGCGCGCCCTCTGAAGCGGAGGCTGGGCAGATCCCTGAAGGGCAGCTTCAGGAGGAACGGCAGGTGCTCATTGGCGCGCTCCTCCCAACCCGTCGCCCAGACCAGCTCGAACCTTTCAGCTAGGGTGACCAAACGTTGCCCGATGTCCTCCGGGATGCAGTGGGCGACGCCATCGATCCAGTGCAGGGGGCCCGGGAGATCGCCTGTTCCGGGGGAGAAGCCGAAGAGGCTGATCACCCCGTCGACGTCGACGAAGAGGATGGGTCGATGTAGCGGTCTTGATTCCAACGTTTCGTTATTTCGTTACCGAGGGACCATTCAGTTGACTAGTGGGCCGCCTTCTAATTCAAAGCGGGAGGCGTGCGGGCCGATAGCTCGAAGTAGCCGGTAGGGAACGCCGGCTACCTCACCAGACCCCTTTTATACGTGACGCTTCAACTCGGAATCCTGCTGTCCTTGGTTTGCGCCTTCGCGACCAACGTCGGCTTCTTGCTCAAGCACCGCGGTGCTTGTGCCGCTCCCGACGTCTCGTTCGGGCACCCGGTCGCGAGCGCGATTGGCCTGTTTCGGTCGAAGTGGTTCACGATCGGCCTGCTGGTCGCGATCGTCGCCTGGGTCTTCCACGTGGCCGCGCTCGCGCTGGCGCCGCTGTCACTCGTCCAGGCCGTGATCTCCGGCGGGCTCGTCTTCCTCACGGTGCTGGCCGAGCGCGTCTTCGGCTACACCGTAGGCAGGCGCCAGTGGGCGGGCGTCGGACTGACCGCCCTCGGCCTGGTCCTCCTGGCGGCCACGCTGCCGAGCGGTGAGGGCCCGCATTCGAACTACTCGCTGGCGGCGATGATCGCGTTCGAGTCCGGACTACTTGCATTCGGTACCTTCCTGGTCCTCTCCCCGCAGCTCGGATCGCACGAGCATCACGGCGTGATGCTCGGCACCGCGGCCGGCATCCTCTTCGGAGTCTCCGACGTCGCCATCAAGGCGCTCACCGGGCCGGTGGGCACCCACGGCATAACCGGGCTGATCTCGCCCTGGCTGCTGACCTGCGTGGCGGCATCGGTGATCGCCTTCTTCGCATCTGCTCGCGGGCTTCAGAAGGGCGAGGCCGTGCCGGTCATCACCCTGACCAGCGCCGCGGCGAATGTGACCGCGATCAGCGGCGGGATCCTCGTCTTCGGCGATCCGATGCCGAACGACCCAATCGGCATCGTGCTGCAGAGCTTCGCCTTCCTGCTCGTGATCGGGGCGGCAGCCATCATGCCGGCCCCGCTGCGCGCGGCCCGGGCAACCGCCTAAGCAGGCGGGCGGGCCGCCCGCCTCGCGAAATCCTCGATCGCCCGCGCCAGCAGCTCGGGGTCGTCGGACATCGGCGTGTGGCCGAGGCCCTTGAGGTAGCGCAGCTCGCAATCGGCGATCAGCCGTTCGAAGCGCCGCCCCTGGCGCGGCAGCAGGAGCAGGTCGCGCGTGCCCCAGAGCACGAGCACGGGGCAGCGGATCGAGTCCAGGCCGCGCACCTGTGACCGGGTCGCGGGCGGCAGGGTTCGGAGGAAGCCGGGAGCGTGGGCGAACATCTCGGTCTGCTCGATCAGGTCCTCGGCATCGGCCCGCCATGGCTTGCCGAGCGCGGGGCCCGCGAAGAGAGTGCGGCCCAGGGTATTTCGGAGCAGCGGCGCGGGCGCGGGCGCGTTGCGCGCGAGCCAGCGCATGCCGAGCAGCATGTTCGCGCCCCACGCCCGCTCGCGGGCGTGCTGCAGCCCGGCCGGCGAGATCGCCGTGACGGTGCGCGCGCGCCCGCGCCGCGCCAGCACGAGCGAGACCCACCCACCGAGCGAGTTGCCGGCCACGTGCGCCGTCTCGACGCCCGCCGCGTCCATGGCGCGCTCGACCGCGTCCGCGAGTGCCTCGGGGGTCGGCTCGATTCCCGCCGGGAGCGGCGCGGAGCGGCCGAAGCCGGGGAGGTCCAGGGCCAGGACGTCGAAATGCGGCTCCAGCAGCGCGAGCATCGGCTTGAAGCCGCGCCAGGTGTGACCGAGCCCATGAATCAGGACCAGCGGCTCCCCCGAGCCGCCGCGATGGTGATCGAGTTCCATGCGGGCAGACCCTACGCCGCTGCTACCATCACGCGCCGCATGCCCAGCATCAACCAGCTCGTACGAAAGGGCCGTCACAAGCCCAAGAAGAAGGTCTCGACTCCGGGTCTCAAGTCCGGTCAGGGCCGCAAGAAGCGCATCGCCGCGCCGCAGCGGCGCGGAGTCTGCACCCGCGTGTACACGACCACCCCGAAGAAGCCGAACTCGGCGCTTCGAAAGGTGGCGCGCGTGCGGCTCACCAACGGCATGGAGGTCACCTCCTACATCCCCGGCGAGGGCCACAACCTGCAGGAGCACTCGGTGGTGCTCGTGCGCGGCGGCCGCGTCAAGGACCTGCCGGGCGTGCGCTACAAGGTTGTTCGCGGGACGCTCGACGCGGCCGGGGTCTCCGACCGCAAGAAGGCGCGCTCCCAGTACGGCGCGAAGGCCAAGTAGCGCCATGCCGCGCCGCGCAGCCGCAGGAGTCCGCCCGATCGAGCCCGATCCGATGTACGGGTCCAAGCTCGTTCAGCAGGTCATCAACAAGGTGATGGTGGACGGCAAGAAGTCCACCGCCGAGTCGATCGTCTATGACGCCCTCGACATCCTCTCCAGGCGCACCAACAACGAGCCGGTCCCCGCGCTCGAGGAGTCGATCAAGGTCCTCACGCCGGTACTCGAGGTCCGCTCGCGCCGCGTCGGCGGAGCGACCTACCAGGTGCCGGTCGAGGTGCCCCAGACGCGCGCCCGCACGCTCGCCGTGCGCTGGCTCGTGGAGTTCTCCCGCGCGCGACGCGAGAAGTCGATGTCCGAGCGCCTCGCCGGTGAGCTCAGCGACGCCCAGTCCCAGCAGGGCGGGGCCTTCAAGCGCAAGGACGACATCTTCCGCATGGCTCAGGCCAACAAGGCCTTCGCCCACTACCGCTGGTAGCAGCGCTTCGATAAGCGTCGCGCTGCGGCGTCCTCGGTCGCGGACAGGCGGAGCCTTGTCCGCTCTCTGCGTCCTTGCATCGCTCGCTTCTCGAAGCGCTGCTCCCAGCGGTTGGCCTGTCTTCCGCGGGCGTACCCTGTGCGGCGTGCCGCTTTACGAGTTTGATTGCGCCGCCTGTGGCGCGCGCTTTGAGGAGCTCGCTCCCGCCGGCGTTGCCGTGACCTGTCCTGCTTGCGGCGGTGAGCGCGTGACGCGCGCCTTCTCTCCGATCGCACCGCCGCGCGTGCCCGTCGGGCTCACGGGGGCCGCCGCACGGGACTCGGACGCTCGGCGCAGGGAGCGAGAGGCCCAGAAGAAGGAGCGCTTCGTGGCCGAGCGCAAGCGAAAGCGCGGGGAGGGCCCTCCAGGAGCCTGACCTCCGGCCCCATCAAGAACCATTGTCGACTAAGTGGGCTGGGGGACCGCTAAGTCGACAATGGAGATTCGGCGAGCGGGCCGGGTCGCCGCGGCGCGCCGCCCTAATCGCGTCCGAGCAACCACCAGCCCGCGGCGCCCGCTCCCAGCGCCAGCGCTCCGGCCACCAGCTCGAGCGTGAAGCCGATCTCCGCCTGCGCCGTTGCCCCCGCGAAGGCCGGCCCGATGGCCCCGGTGTCGTCGGTGACCGGCAGGTCGATCACCAGCGCGATTCCGAGCACAACCGCTCCGGCCACCGCCAGCGCGGCGGCGGCCGGGCGCGAGGCGCCCACTCCGGCCCCCCAGGCCATGAAGGCGCAGAACACCCCCAGCAGGATTAGGGCCGGCCCGTGGCGCTCGAGGCCGCTCTGCTCACAATCCTCGGCGAGCTTCGGATTCGAGTCGTTGATCACGTCGCAGCTTCCGCCCGCCACGTCGACCGAAACGACCACCTGGAAATCGGCGAGGACCATCAGAACCGCGGCGATGAGACCGGCTGCCAGCACCCCCATCGCAAGGCCCCTTGCGCCGCGGAAAACGCCGAGGAAAGCCGCTGGACGCCTGCTACCATCACGAATCGCTTCGCGAGCGGGCATTCCTTGCTCGCGATCCTGCTCCGTCACGCGGCCGCAGGCCGTGTGAGCGGGGGATTGCTCACGTCGATGGAGACCCCAACCACATAGACCACATCCGGGCAAGCAAGCGTCGCAGCACCGGCCCGGTCAGGGCCTTTTTTCTGCTCGCAACCGGAAACAGACTGAAGAACATGGCACGACAGGTATCACTCGAGAAGACGCGCAACATCGGGATCATGGCGCACATCGACGCCGGCAAGACGACGACGACCGAGCGCATCCTCTTCTACACGGGCCGCACCCACAAGATGGGTGAGGTTCACGAGGGCGCCGCCGTCATGGACTGGATGGAGCAGGAGCAGGAGCGCGGCATCACGATCACCTCCGCCGCGACCACGGCGACCTGGCGCGATCACCGCGTCAACATCATCGACACCCCCGGCCACGTCGACTTCACCGTCGAGGTCGAGCGCTCGCTGCGCGTCCTCGACGGCGCTGTCGCCGTCTTCGACGCCGTGGCCGGCGTCGAGCCGCAGTCGGAGACCGTCTGGCGCCAGGCCGACAAGTACCGGGTCCCGCGCATCGCCTTCATCAACAAGATGGACCGGATCGGTGCGAACTTCGCGGGTTCGGTCAAGACCATGGTCGACCGCCTGGGCGCCCATCCGGTGCCCGTGCAGCTTCCGATCGGCTCAGAGGCCGACTTCACGGGCGTTCTCGACCTCGTGAACATGAAGGCGATCGTCTACCTGGACGACCTGGGCCAGGACTGGGAGATCACCGAGATCCCGGCCGACCTCGCAGACGCAGCGCATACGGCGCGCACCGAGCTGATCGAGGCCATCGCCGAGTACGACGACAAGCTCATGGAGGACTACCTCGAGGAGAAGCCGATCGAGCCCGCGCGCCTGATCGCGGACATCCGCAAGGCGACGCTCGACATCTCGATGACACCCGTGCTGTGCGGCTCCGCCTTCAAGAACAAGGGCGTGCAGCCGCTGCTCGACGCGGTCATCGACTACCTGCCCAGCCCGCTCGACGTCGAGCCCATGGAGGGCCTTGAGGGATCGCAGGCCCTGGACGGCGATGGCAAGAAGGTCATCCGTGAGCCGAGCGACGATGCGCCGTTCGCGGCGCTCGCGTTCAAGGTGATGGCCGACCCCTACGTCGGCAAGCTCACTTACTTTCGCGTCTACTCGGGCACCCTCAACGCGGGTGGCCGTGTCCTCAACTCGGTCACCGGCCGCACCGAGCGCGTCGGGCGCATCCTGATGATGCACGCCAACCACCGCGAGGAGGTACCCGAGGTCTACGCGGGCGACATCGCCGCCGGAGTCGGGCTCAAGCAGACCTCGACCGGCGACACGCTCTGTGCGCCGGACGCGCCCGTTGTGCTCGAGGCGATGCAGTTCCCGGACCCCGTCGTCCATCTCTCGATCGAGCCGAAGACCAAGGTAGACCAGGAGAAGCTCTCGGTCGCGCTCCAGCGCCTCGGCGAGGAGGATCCGACCTTCCAGGTGCGCAGCGACGAGGAGACCGGCCAGACGGTCATCTCCGGCATGGGCGAGCTGCACCTCGAGGTGATCGTCGACCGCCTCAAGCGCGAATTCAACGTCGAAGCCGGCGTCGGGCGCCCGCAGGTGGCCTACCGCGAGACGATCCTCGACACGGTCGAGAAGATCGAGGGCAAGTTCATCCGCCAGACCGGCGGCTCAGGCCAGTACGGCGTCGTCTACATCAATCTCGAGCCGGCCCCCGGCGAGGGCTTCGACTTCATCAACAAGGTCAAGGGCGGCTCGGTGCCCTCGGAGTTCATCCCCGCCGTCGAGAAGGGGATCGAGGAGGCGCTCGAGTCGGGCGTCAAGGCCGGCTATCCCATGGTCGACGTCCGTGCGACGCTCACCGACGGCAAGTACCACGACACCGACTCGTCGGAGATCGCCTTCAAGATCGCCGGTTCGCTGGCGCTCAAGGAGGCTGCTCGCAGGGCCAAGCCGGTCCTGCTGGAGCCGGTCATGTCGGTGGAGGTCGTGACGCCGGATGAGTTCGTCGGCACGGTGATCGGCGACCTGTCGAGCCGGCGCGGCCGCATCCAGGGTCAGGACCCGCGCGGCAACGCGACGGCGGTCAGGGCGTACGTTCCCCTGTCGGCGATGTTCGGCTACGCGACCGACCTGCGATCCTCGACCCAGGGTCGCGCCAATTATTCGATGCAGTTCGAGCGCTACGACGAGGTCCCGGCGAGCATCGCGGAGGAGATCGTCGAACACCGCACCGGGGAACCGGTAGGAGCTAGCGCGTAGGGGCGCGAGCAGCCGGATCTCCGGCTGCGAGTGCATGACATAGCGAGTATGTTTCCTGGGTTCCCCATACGGGTCACCCCGGACGGAAAGACTTAAGCGAAAGGATAGGCCCGCAGTGGCGAAGGAGAAGTTCGAGCGCAACAAGCCGCACGTCAACGTCGGCACCATCGGTCACATCGACCACGGGAAGACGACGCTTACCGCGGCGATCACCAAGGTCCTGGCCGACAAGATCGGCGGGCAGGCCACGAGCTTCGAGGAGATCGACAACGCTCCTGAGGAGAAGGAGCGCGGCATCACGATCGCCACTTCGCACGTGGAGTATGAGACGGAGAACCGTCACTACGCCCACGTCGACTGCCCCGGCCATGCCGACTACGTCAAGAACATGATCACGGGCGCCGCGCAGATGGACGGCGCGATCCTGGTGGTGTCGGCCGCGGACGGTCCGATGCCGCAGACGCGCGAGCACATCCTGCTCGCCCGCCAGGTGGGCGTGCCCTACATCGTCGTGTTCCTCAACAAGGTGGACATGGTCGACGACGACGAGCTCCTCGAGCTCGTCGAGGTTGAGGTCCGCGAGCTGCTGACCGAGTACGACTTCCCCGGCGACGACGTCCCGTTCGTCAACGGCTCCGCGCTCAAGGCGCTCGAGGGCGACGACGAGTACGTCGAGAAGATCCTCGAGCTCGCCGGCCACCTGGACACCTACATCCCGGAGCCCGAGCGTCCGCTCGAACGCCCGTTCCTGATGCCGGTCGAGGACGTGTTCTCGATCACCGGCCGCGGCACGGTAGCCACCGGCCGCATCGAGCAGGGCGTCGTCCACACCGGCGACACGGTCGAGATCGTGGGGATCCATCCCGAGACCTCGTCCACCGTCGTCACCGGGGTCGAGATGTTCCGCAAGATCCTCGACGAGGGCCAGGCGGGCGACAACGTCGGCTGCCTGCTTCGCGGCGTCGGCCGCGAGGACATCGAGCGCGGGCAGGTCCTCTGCAAGCCGGGCTCGATCACGCCCCACACGAAGTTCAAGGCTCAGGTCTACTGCCTGAAGAAGGAGGAGGGTGGCCGTCACACCCCGTTCTTCAACGGCTACCGGCCGCAGTTCTACTTCCGCACCACCGACGTGACCGGGGTGGCCAACCTCCCCGAGGGCACGGAGATGGTCATGCCGGGCGACAACGTCGAGATGACCGTCGAAATGATCCAGCCCATCGCGATGGACGAAGGTCTCCGCTTCGCGATCCGCGAGGGCGGGCGCACCGTCGGCTCGGGGGTGGTCACCGAGGTCGTCGAGTAACGACGTCCGACAGGAATTTTCCGGGGGCGGGCAAGAAAGTAAGCCCGCCCCCGAATCTGTCTCCACACCATGGCAACTCTCACGCAGAACAAGATCCGGATCCGGCTCAAGGCCTACGACCACTCGGCGATCGAGACGGCCGCCAAGGAGATCGTCGAGACCGCCGTCAGGACCGGAGCCTCGGTGTCCGGGCCCGTGCCCCTGCCCACCGAGAAGAACGTGTACTGCGTGATCCGCTCGCCGTTCAAGGACAAGGACTCGCGCGAGCACTTCGAGATTCGCACGCACAAGCGGTTGATCGACATCCTGCAGCCCACCCCAAAGACGGTGGACTCGCTGCAGCGCTTGGATCACCTGCCCGCGGGCGTCGACATCCAGATCCAGCTGGTGTAGCGCCATGGCTGGCCTTCTGGGACGGAAAATTGGCATGACGCAGGTCTTCAACTCCGAGGACGGGCACGTCGAACGCGTGACCGTGATCGAGGCGGGTCCCTGCTTTGTCACGGGCATCCGGCGTGCCGACCGCGACGGCTACGACGCCGTGCAGCTCGCCTTCGGCGAGACCACCGAGAAGAAGCTCAACAAGCCGAAGCTCGGCCACCTGAAGAAGGCGAGCGTCGGCAACCTCAGATACCTCCGGGAGTTTCGCGTCGCGAGCTCGGCGTACGCCGGCGAGGGCGAGGAGCTCAAGGTGGGCGCCGAGGTCAAGGTGAGCGGCGTCTTCGAGCCCGGCCAGCGCGTCAAGGTCTCCGGCGTGTCGAAGGGCAAGGGCTTCCAGGGCACGATCAAGCGCCACAACTTCCATCGCGGCCCCGTCTCGCACGGTTCGCACAACGTCCGGGCCCCGGGCTCGATCGGCGCCTCAGCCGACCCGGCGCGAGTGTTCAAGGGCATCCGCGGGCCGGGTCAGATGGGCAACAAGCGCGTGACCCAGCGCGGCCTCGAGGTCGTCGACATCCGCGACGACGAGCACCTGCTGCTGGTGCGTGGCTCGGTCCCGGGCGCCAAGGGCTCGATCGTGGAGATCCGCGGCGAGGGAGATCACCGCTGATGGCTGCCACCGCCAGCTACATCGGCGGCGACTCGGGCTCGCTCGACCTCGACGACGCCGTGTTCGGCGAGGGCTTTCACGGCCCGCTCGTCCACGAGGCCGTCCGGGCCGAGTTGGCTGCGCGCCGCCGGGGCACCGCTTCGACCAAGAGCCGGGGCGAGGTCGCGATGACCGGCGCGAAGGCCTGGCGCCAGAAGGGCACCGGGCGCGCGCGTGTGGGGGCTCTCTCTGCTCCGCAGCGCACGGGCGGAGGCATCGCCTTCGGACCCAAGCCGCGCTCCTACACGGTCAAGGTCAACCGCAAGGCACGCCGGCGGGCGCTGCGCGCGGCGCTGTCGCTGCATGCCGAGCGCGAATCGGTTGCGGCGATCGACCCGTCCAAGTTCGAGACTCCGTCCACCAAGGCCGCCGTGGCCGCGCTGTCGGGCCCGACGGTCGAGGGCGCCACCCTGCTCGTGCTCACCGACGGCGAGGAGAGCTGCGCGAAGTCGTTTCGCAACCTCCCCGAAGTGTCCGTGCTGCATGTGGACGACGTGGGCGTGGCCGACGTGATCGGGGCCGGGCGCCTGGTGATCTCCGAAGCGGCGCTGGGGCGCCTGACCGAGAAGGCGGTGGGCAAGTGAACGCCCGCCAGGTCGTCATCCGCCCGGTGATCTCCGAGAAGAGCTACGCCCTGCTCGCGGCCAACAAGTACACGTTCCGCGTCGACGACCGCTCGAACAAGACGCAGGTGCGCCAGGCGATCGAGGAGATCTTCGGAGTGCGGGTAATCGGCGTGCGCACCGCCCGCGTCAAGCCCAAGCCAAAGCGCCGCGGCTGGAGCAAGGGGCAGCGCCGTCAGTGGAAGAAGGCGATCGTGACGCTCCATCCCGACGATTCGATTGAGCTCTTCGAGGGCCAGGAGGCCTAGCGACCGATGGCGATCAAGAAGCACAGGCCCACCTCGCCCGGACGGCGCTTTGCCACGTGGCTCCAGCACGAGGCGGTCACCAAGGACGAGCCCGAAAAGGCGCTGACCGAGGGACTGCGGAAGTCCGGTGGCCGCAACTCGTACGGACGCGTCACGTCGCGCCACCGCGGGGGCGGGGCCAAGCGCAAGTACCGCAAGATCGACTTCAAGAGGCGCAAGGACGACGTGCCGGCCAAGGTCGCCGCGATCGAGTACGACCCGAACCGCTCGGCGCACATCGCGCTGCTCCACTACGCCGACGGCGAGAAGCGCTACATCCTCGCGCCCGCGCGGATCAAGGTCGGAGACACCGTGTCGTCGGGATCGGGCGCGGACATCGCGCCGGGCAACTCGCTGCCGCTCGCGAGCATCCCGACCGGTACGACGGTGCACAACGTCGAGTTGACACCGGGTCGCGGAGGCCAGCTCGGACGCAGCGCCGGCACCTCGATCCAGGTTGTCGCCAAGGAGGGCAATTACGCCACCCTGAGGCTGCCCTCGAGCGAGATGCGAATGGTGCTGGTCGATTGCCGCGCCACAGTGGGCGTGCTCGGCAATGCCGAGCACGAGCTCGTCGAGCTGGGCAAGGCCGGTCGCTCGCGCCACCGTGGCAAGCGCCCGCAGACACGCGGCGTGGCCATGAACCCGGTGGATCACCCGCACGGCGGCGGTGAGGCGCATAAGACCCCGG
>JBEVKF010000103.1:0-52677 GCA_040509755.1 Thermoleophilaceae bacterium
TGCCCTGCCGGCGGAGGCGGATGTCGAAGAGCCGCTTGCCGGAGGCCGAGAGCACGATCAGGCGACCCGAGCGCTCCGACGCGCCGTAGGTGCCGAAGACGAGCTCCGGGACGCGGTCGCGGTTCAGGTCGGCCGCGACGACCTCGGACGCGAACGTCTTCGCCGCTCCGTGGGCGTAGTCATAGCGCCACAACCGCCTGCCGCCAGGCCCGACCGCATGAACATGCCCGTCGGGGACGGACGCGATGATCTCGGGCCGGCGATCGCCCCGGAGGTCGACCACCGACGCGGCCGGGATGCCGCTCGGCGGATACCAGTCCCCGTCGGGGCGAACGGCCGGCTTGCCGGTCAGCGGCAGCCTCCTGAAGCCCTTGTGCCTGCGCGCCGAGCGCCCTCCCACGCCCTGCGCGCCGTCGAGCACCATGAAGGCGTAGGCCTGAGTCTCATAAGGCTCCTTGCGCTCGACGTTCGGCAGTCCGATCACCTCGTTGCGCCCGTCGCGGTCGAGGTCGGCGACCGACGGCGGCGAGGCCGTCCACTGCAACCAAGCGGTCTTGCGGACATCCGGCCACGGGCCGGCGTGCCGGTGGTAGTGGTCTGCCTCGACCCGCGGGCTCAGCCAGCGGATGAACTGGCCCCACCCAAGGCGGCTCCCGGCGAAGTCGCTCTGCCTGTTCGTGTACCAGGGCGACGCGAGCACAGACGCACCGTCGTGGTTGAACAGGTTGATCTGGTGGTTGTCGAAGGTGACGACGATCTCGAGCTGCCGGTCGTTGTCGAGGTTGCCGATGCCGACGTTCTCGCCGTAGGCGCCGTACCCGTGGTTGCCGGCGCCGTTGAAGGTGGCGTCGTTGCCCGGGCCGGACAGCGTGTTGAACCGCGGCCAAGCCGTCGCGGGCGCGCCCGCCGGCCTGTACAGCGCGCCGGACCCGTCGAAGACGAAGACCTGCGCTCCGCTCGGCGACGTGTTCGTCGTTGTCGCCACCACCTCGACGCGACCGTCTCGGTCGAGGTCGGCTGCGGCGAGACCGCGCGTTTCGGGGCACTGGCCGCCGCTGCAGGTCGAGGCCGGCCAGCCCGCCTTGAGCCGCAGCTCGCCGCCGCTCAGGTTGTAGGCCGCGACGGTCCCCTCGTTACCGCCGACCACGACCTCCGGCACGCCGTCGGCGTCCAAGTCGGCAACCACGCTCGGGGCATAGACGCGTCCGTCCGTCGCCGTCCCCCGCCCCAGGCGACGACCCTTGGCGTCGAAGACGAAGGTCGAGTAGAACGGCGCGACGATCTCGAGGCGGCCATCCCGGTCGAGGTCGACGAGCCCGGGGGATGAAAACCAGCCGGTCTCGCCGGTCGGGATGTTCCTCACGAACCGCGGGGCCGCGACCGCTCCGCTGGAGCTCTCCACCGGAGCCAGTGACGATGCGACCAGCACGGCGAGGACCGCCGGAAGTGCCCGGTGCAAGCGCCGCCGCATCCGCGAAAGCTGCTCATTGCGTCGAACGCAATCGACGCTCCGGCCTGCAAGATCGTTTGCGAGGCCTTGCCTTGGGCTGAGCTTTTTACAACCCTGTCGTCATGCTCCGCGCCCGACTGCTGGTCGGCGTGGTCGTGGCATGGATGCTCACGGGGGCGACAGCGCAGCAGGCTGCTGCGAACGCCAACGTGGCCGCGCTGCAGTCCGCTCTGAAGTCCCGAGGCCTGTACCCGGTCGCGGTCGACGGCATCCGCGGTCCGTTCACCAAGCGGGGCGTGCGCCGCTTCCAGCGCCGACGCGGGCTGCTGGTCGACGGCATAGCCGGCCCGCAGACGCGTCACGCGCTCGGGCGGCGCGGCCGCCCGGCGCTGGGCAGCCGGGTGATGCGCCGGGGAATGCGCGGCTGGGACGTGGCCGCCCTCCAGTACCTGCTCTGGCGCCGCGGCCATTCGCCCGGCGGCGTCGACGGCGTCTTCGGCCGGGGCACCCGCAGCGGCGTGCGTTCCTTCCAGCGTCAAGCCGGTCTCGGCGTGGACGGCCTCGCCGGCCCGGCGACGCTCGCCGCGCTGCGCCGGCGGCGCTCCGCGTCACCGGTCCCCGCTCCGGCGCCCGGTGGGCCGGTCAGCTTCTTCCGACCCGTGCCGAACCAGATCGGCGATGGCTTCGGCGCCCGGCGCCGCGGCGGGCGCCGCCATTCGGGCATCGACTTCCCTGCCAACCAAGGCGCGCGCGTCGAGGCGGCCGGCGTGGGAACCACCGTCTTTGCCGGGCGGAACTTCGGCGGCTACGGCAACCTCGTGGTGATCCAGCACCGGCTCGGGTACACGACCTGGTACGCGCACCTGTCCCAGATCACCTCATGGGTGGGCGAGCAGGTCGTGGGCGGCACGCGTGTCGGACTGGTCGGCTCCACGGGCAACTCGACCGGTCCACACCTGCACTTCGAGGTGCGCCTGCGCAATGTCCCGGTGAACCCGGTCCCCTACCTGCTGAGCGGGACCGCCGCGCGTGCGTCGAGCACGCAGCGTTGCCGCGAGCCGGCCGCCTACGGCAGGGCCCGCATCGACGACTGCCGCTGAGCTCAGCCCGGCTTTGATCCGCGCGACATCGCGCGCAGGTCGAGCGCCTTGTCGAGCGTCTTCTCGTCCACGCCCTTCTCCAACGCCACCTCGCGGATCGTGCGCTCGGAGGTCATGGCCTCCTTGACGATCTCCGTCCCGCGGTCGTAGCCGATATGCGGGTTGAGTGCCGTGGCGATCGCGGGAGTCGATTCGGCGTTGCGGCGCAGCGTCTCCACGTTGGCCTTGATGCCGTCGACGCACTTCTCGGCAAGCATGTTGCAGGCCGCGGTGAGGATGCGGATCGACTCGAACAGGTTGCGCGCGATAACCGGCACGCGCACGTTGAGCTCGAAGTTGCCCTGGGTCCCGGCCACGGTGACCGCGGTGTCGTTGCCGATCACCTGCGCGGCCACCTGCAGGACCACCTCCGGGATGACCGGGTTGACCTTGCCGGGCATGATCGACGACCCCTTCTGCAGCTCCGGCAGCTGAAGCTCCCCGAGGCCGGTGCGCGGGCCCGAGCCCATGATCACGAGGTCATTCGCGATCTTGGTCAGCGACACGGCCACGACCTTGAGCGCCCCGTGGAGCTCGACGAGGGCGTCGCGGCTGGCCTGGGCCTCGAAGCGGTCGCGCGGAGGGCTGCCGAGGCCGAGCCTCTCGCGGACCCGCTCGGCGAATTCGGGATGTGTGTTCAGGCCCGTTCCGGTGGCCGTGCCTCCTAGCGGGATCTCGCTCGCCCGGCCGAGCGCGTCCTGCACGCGGTCGCGGCCGAGCGAAATCTGCGCCGCGTACCCGCCGAACTCCTGGCCGAGCGTCACCGGCACGGCGTCCATCATGTGGGTGCGCCCCGCCTTGACCACGTCGCTCCACTCGTCGGCCTTTCGCCCTAGGGAGCCGGCGAGGCGTTCGAGGGCGGGCAGCAGGTCGCGCTGCGCGGCGTCCACAGCGGCGAGGTGAACCGCGCTCGGGAAGACGTCGTTGGACGACTGGCCCATGTTCACGTGATCGTTCGGATGGGCGGCGTCGCCTGCCAGGTTGGCGATCACCTCGTTCGCGTTCGTGTTCGAGGAGGTGCCCGAGCCGGTCTGGAAGACGTCGATCGGAAACTGGTCGTCATGGTTGCCCGCGGCCACCTCGTCTCCGGCGCGCCCGATCCGCTCGGCGATCTCGGGGTCGAGCAGCCCCAGCTCTGCGTTCACCCGCGCCGCCTCGGCCTTGATGCGGCCGAGCCAGCGGACCACGGGGGCCGGCACGCGCTCGCCCGAGACCGGAAAATTGTCGACGGCCTTGCTCGTCTCCGGGCCCCAGAGCGTTTTCTCATCAGCCATGCGCCTAGGCTAGCGCCCGCCCGGCTGCGTCCTTGCACAGGGTTCGGGGCCGAACTCCGGGCAGAGCGGAGCCGCCGTGCACGCTTGCGTTACTTCCGTGTTCTGATCGCCTGAGTGACGGCTCTCACCCGGATCGACCGGTCTTGGGCTCCGCCCGGCTACGGGCGATCGGGCTCGATCCGATTCTGCTCTCGCTGCGGCCACCCGGCCGAGAAGTCCTCGGGGCGGGCCGACCTGTCCAGGAGGGTGTGCCACCGCTGTGGGATGGGGATGATCCTGACCTGCCCGCGAGAGGCGCTGCCGGGGGACGCCGCCGCGTTCTTGATCTGCACGCATGAGCTGATCGTGAATGCGGTCAGCAAGGCGGGGGAGCGCATCTTCGGCAAGGAGAGCAAGCTCATCGGCAGCCATCTGCTCGATCACGTGACGAGCCCGATGGGCGAGGATCAGATCGTCCGCCACGCCGGTGTGGCGGCGCAGCGACCCGTCGAGCCTGTCGTCATGCCGCTGCGTCTCGCTTCGGCCGCCAAGGCGCGCCGGATCGGCACGCTCACCGCTCGCATCGCCACCTGCGAACCGCCGCGCGCGGCGCTCGTAACCGTGGCGCCGAGCGGGTTCGGACGCCGGTGAACCCGCTCGAAGCAGTGCAAGAACCTCTGCACCGCTTGCGCAACATGCGTCCAGGGTGCAGAAAGCTCCATACAGATGCAACCGCTCATGCCGAGAACCTGTGCAAGGACGTCTGGGGACTCCAGGGAGCGGTGGCTGCGTGTGAAGTAATGGCGCACGGCTGCTGCGATTCACACGGGATGGAGGGGAAGTGAGCGGGATCAGAACTAATGCTGCAGCAGAACTGCTGGGGGTAAGCCCCAACACGTTGCGCAGCTGGGAGCGCCGTTTCGGGTATCCGAAGCCCCGCCGCACGCAAGGCGGACACCGCCAATATGACCTCGCCGAGCTGGAGTCCCTGCGGCGCGCTCTGCTCGAGACGCACAACATCTCGTCGGCGATCGAGCTCTCGCGACAGCGAGGCGAGGGACCGAGCTCGCCGAGCCGCCTGCTGGACGCGTGGGACCACTTCGACGAAGAGGTGGCCGACCGCGTGCTGGAGGAGAGCCTCGCCGTGCGCTCGGTCGAGCGCACGGTCGAAGAGGTGCTGCTGCCCGCTCTCGAGCTTGCCGGCGCCCGCGACAGCCGCGAGGCCGAGCGCGAGCTCGCGTACCGCTGGGCAACGGGCTGGCTGCACGCCTCGCGCCGGGTGGTGGCGCCCGCCACGCGCCTCCAGGGCGTGCTGCTGTTCGACTCGAGCTCGCACCTCGACCTCGAGTCGCTCCACGTGCAGGCCCTCGAGCTCGGCCTGCGCCGAGCCGGGTTCCGGACCCTGCTGCTCGCCTTCGACCTGCCTCCCGAGCGCGTGGTCCGAGCCATCCGCGCACTCGACCCGACCGCATTCGTCTTCTGCGGCGGTGACGCCACCCTCGAGGTGGTCGGGCGCCTCGTGTACACGGTCCGCCAGGTCGGCTCGGCCGCCCCGGTGTTCGAGTATCGCGAGGCGATGCCGGTCACAGGCGATCACGGCATTCCCTCGCTGGGCACGGCCCCCGTCGAGGCGGTCGAACGCCTGAAGGGCTACGTGGACAGCGGCCGGCTCGAGCAGGTGGTCGTGGTACCGGAAGCCCATGAGGCGGCGATCCCCGCGCGCGTCCCGCTCGCGGCGGCGGTTTCCAAGCGCGCCGGCTAGCCCAAAGCCCAAAGCCATCCGGCGGCGCGCGTACAGTGCCGCAGGAATGCCGTTCAAGCTCGGTGATCCGCTGGCACACCGCGCGCTCCAGGCCCTGGTGCGGGCCGAGTCCGCCGTGCGTCGTCCACTCGCCTCCGAGCTCGAACGTGAGGGCGTGTCGGCAGCGGGCTTCTCCGTGCTGGTGGTGCTGACCACCGCCGGCGGCACGCTCGAGCTAAAAACGGTTCGCCGCCGGCTGGGCTGGTCGAAGGCCAACGCGACCGAGGTCACGGCGACGCTCGCCACTCGCGGCCTGGTGGTGCGGCGGCGGATGCCCAGGGACCGGCGCATCGTGCTCGTGGAGCTCACGCCGAGCGGGAACGACCTCGTCGAGCGCCTGTTCCCGGCCCACTCCGACCGAGTGGCGCGGGCGTTTCACGCGCTCGACGAGACCGAGAAGCGCACCTTCTCGGAGCTTTGCCGGAAGCTCGCCGCGTAGGCCCGCGGCCGCCTACTTCCTCCCGACGTGTCCGACCCACATGGTGACGAGGCGCCCTCCAAGGCGGCCCCGTTCCATTCCCATGCCGACCCATTGGAAGCGCGGCGACAGCAGTACGGCCCGGTGCGGCGGCGACGCCATCCAGCGGCGTATCGTCCGGTAGGGCTCCGGGTCGAGGCCCGTGTGCCAGGCGAGTGTCTCGCCGGCCAGGCTGAACTGGGCCGCAACGGCAATGCGGGCGCCGTGGCCGAAGTACTCACTTCGGAGCATGCTCCGGGAGTAGCGGTCCGCGGACTCGCCAAGGCTTTCCGACGCGCGAAGCGCCGGCAGGCCCTGGTCCCTCCTGATCTCGTTGAGCGCGCTGACTGCCTCCTCCTCGGCACTGGCGGAGGCGGCGCTCGGGCAAAGCAATGCGACGACCGTCGCAAGACAGGCCCATAGGGCGGAAGTGCGGTGCATCCTGCACTCTCTTTCCAACGGCCTACGGGGTTAGCTGTCGGGCTCGCGTTGGAAAGATTCGCGCGCCGGCGTGATGCCGGTTAGCCCCATACTTATGTGGTTCCCCCGTTCGCCCCCGGCCCCCTGCCAGGGGCGATTCGGCGATTCGGAGCGGAGTGTTATCACATCGGTCGCCAAATCGGGAGCCCGCGCGGCACGCCTAGAATCGACGGCCCGATGGCTCGCTACCGGCCGGTGGACTCCTCCCAGTCGTTTCCCGCTCTCGAGGAGCGGGTGCTCGAGCGCTGGCGCGAGCGCGACGTATTTCGCGAATCGGTGCGCCGCCGTGAGGGCGCGCCGCGCTTTGTCTTCTACGAGGGGCCGCCCACGGCGAACGGCCGCCCCGGCTCCCACCACGTCCTCTCGCGCGTCTTCAAGGACGTCTTCCCGCGCTTCAAGACGATGCGCGGCCACCTCGTCGACCGCAAGGGGGGCTGGGACTGCCACGGCCTGCCCGTCGAGCTCGAGATCGAGAAGGAGCTGGGCTTCACCTCCAAGGAGGACATCGAGCGCTACGGGGTCGCCGAGTTCAACGCCCGTTGCCGCGAATCGGTGCTGCGCTACATCGACGAGTGGAACCGGCTCACCGAGCGGATCGGCCATTGGATCGACACAGACCAGGCCTACTTCACCCTCGACAACTCCTACGTCGAGTCCGTCTGGTGGTCGCTCAAGCAGGTCTATGACAAGGGCCTGCTGACCGAGGGCCACAAGGTCGTCCCGTACTGCCCGCGCTGCGGCACGGCGCTCTCCAGCCACGAGGTGGCGCTCGGCTACGAGGACACGGTCGACCCCTCCGTGTTCGTGAAGTTCCCGCTGCGCGACGAGCCGGAGGTGTCCCTGCTCGCGTGGACGACGATGCCCTGGACGCTCGTGCCGCACGCCGCCATCGCGGTCGACCCGGAGGTGATCTACGTCCGCGCGCGCCTCGACGGGGAGGGGCTGATCGTCGCCGAGGCCCTCGTAGAGCGCGTACTCGGCGAGCGGGCGGAGGTGGAGGAGCGCATGGCGGGCTCGGCGCTGCTCGGCCTTCGCTACGAGCCGCCCTTCCCATACCTGACCGACTACGGGCCCAAGGGTCACACCGTGCTGGCCGGCGACTTCGTCTCGGTCGAGGACGGGACCGGGGTGGTCCACACCGGAGCGGCCTTCGGAGAGGACGACTATCGCCTGGCGACCGAGAACGGCATCACCATCCTCAATCCCGTGCGCCCGGACGGCACCTTCGACGAGCGCGCCGGGCCGTTCGCCGGGCTGCACGTGCGCGAGGCGGACCCACTGATCATCGAGGCGCTGCGCGAGTCGGGGCGCCTGTTTGCGGCCGGCGAGCACACCCACTCCTATCCGCACTGCTGGCGCTGCGACACGCCGCTGATCTACTACGCGAAGACGAGCTGGTACGCCCGCACCAGCGAGGTCAAGGACGAGCTGCTGGCCGCCAACGAGACCATCGACTGGCACCCGGAGCACATCAAGCACGGGCGCTTTGGCAACTGGCTCGAGAACAACGTCGACTGGGCGCTCTCGCGCGAGCGCTACTGGGGCACGCCGCTGCCGATCTGGCGCTGCGAGTCAGAGCCGCAGCACGTGACCTGCGTCGGCTCGTTCGCGGAGATCTCAGAGCACGGCGGCACTCCGCCCGCGGACGTGCACCGGCCGTACATCGACGAGGTGGTCCTGAGCTGCGAGCAGTGCGGCGCGGACATGCGCCGCGTGCCCGACCTGATCGACGTCTGGTGGGACTCGGGCTGCATGCCGTTCGCGCAATGGCACGCGCCGTTCGAGAACCAGGAGATCTTCGAGGAGAGCTTCCCCGCCGACTACATCTGCGAGGCGCTCGATCAGACCCGCGGGTGGTTCTACTCGCTGCTCGGCGTTTCGACCCTGCTGTGGGGCCGCAGCTCGTACGAGACCTGCCTCTGCCTCGGTTTGATCCTCGATCCCGAGGGCCAGAAGATGTCCAAGTCGAAGGGCAACGTCGTGGTTCCCTGGGACGTCCTCGAGACCCACGGCGCGGACGCGTTTCGCTGGTACTACTTCACGTCGAAGCAGCCCTGGGACGGCTACCGCTTCTCGCTCGAGACCGTCGGGGAGTCGGTGCGCCAATTCCTCAAGCCGCTCTGGAACACCTACGCGTTCTACGTGCTCTACGCGAACGTGAACGCGGTCGAGCCAGGCGCCGGCGCCCCTGCCTCCGAGCGCACCGAGCTAGACCGCTGGATCCTGTCGCGCCTGTCGGCGACCGTCGAGCGCGTGATCGAGCGGATGGAGGATTACGACACGACCTTCGCTGGCCGCGCGGTCGCGGAGTTCGTCGACGACGTCTCGAACTGGTACGTGCGCCGGTCGCGCCGGCGCTTTTGGGACGGCGACCCCGCGGCCTTCGACACCCTGCGCGAATGCCTCCTGACGGCCGCGAAGCTGCTCGCGCCGCTGACCCCGTTCGTGACCGACGAGATCTACGAGAACCTGGACGGAACCGAGCCCTCGGTCCACCTGTGCGACTTCCCGGAGCCCGGCGAGCGCGACGAGGAGCTGGAGTGGCAGATGCAGGTCGCGCGCGACGCGGTCGAGCTCGGCCGCGCGGCGCGGGCCCACGGCAAGGTGAAGGTGCGCCAGCCGCTCAAGGAGGCCGTGGTTGTTGCCGCGGAGCGCGAGCGCGAGGCCATCGAGCGCTTCGAGTCCGTCGTGCTCGAGGAGCTCAACGTGCGCTCGCTTCGCTACGTCTCGGAGGCCGAGGAGCTGGGGCGCTTCGAGGTCAAGCCCAACTACCGGAGCCTTGGACCTCGCTTTGGCAAGCAGATGCCGCAGGTGGCCGCGGCGGTGGCGGCACTCGACCCCGCCCGGCTACGCGAGGGCGGTCGTTCCGGCATCAACGTCGAGGGCGCCGATCACGAGATCGGGCCGGACGACGTCCAGATCGTGCTCCAGCCGCTCGAGGGCTATCAGGTCGAGCGCGCGGGCACCCATGCCGTCGCGCTCAACCTGGAGCTCGACGACGGGCTGCGCAGCGAGGGACTCGCCCGCGAGGTGATCCACGCGGTACAGGGCGCCCGAAAGAGCGCCGGACTAAACGTGGAGGACCGCATTGCGCTGACCCTGGGAGGCGACGAGGCGTTGCTCGACGCAACTCGCGCCCACGAGACCTACGTCGCCGGGGAGACGCTCGCAACGTCCGTCAGGTACGACGGGTCGGCGCCCGGCTCGGAGGCTCAGATCGAGGGGCTGCCCTTGCTGATCTCAGTCGAGCGGCGGTTAGGTGACTGAGTCCAGATCGCCGAGCCTTCGGATGACGCAGTCTTTGGGCTCGGGCCAACGGCAGCCTATAAGGGGTGGGACGGGTCGCCGCGGCGCCCCCGTTTGGCCGGATTTGGCGTCCGTTGTCGAGTTAACGGTTGCTGGGACCGCTAACTCGACAATGGAGCGAATTTCGCAGACCGGAATCGGAACCAATGATCTAGGCTGCCGCCCATGCCACTGCCGCCCGCCTTCGAGGATCGCAGCCCGGTGGAGCAGATCCTCGGCGCCGTGGTGATCACGATGATCTTCGGGCTGATCACGGGGCTGGCTCTCGGCTGGCACGAGGTCGTCTACTACGCGCTCGCCGGGCCGATCGCCATCATCGGCGGCTTCATTGGCGGGATGGAGCACCGGGGGGCCAACGACGGCTTCGTGCGCGGCGCCATGGCAGGACTGGTCTTCGGCAGCTTCATCCTGCTCGGCCTTGAGATCACGAACACCGAGCCCAAGGCCCACATCGGCGAGCCGCAGGCCGGCCTCGTCTTCGTCACCACCATCGCCGGGGCCATCCTCGGCGCGCTCGGCGGGGCCTACCGCCAGCGCCGCGAGCGCGAGCTCGGGGCGCAGGCGAGCCACATCTGAAGGGACGGACCTAGGCGGCGAGCGCCGGCTCGATCTCCTGAACGAGCCGGTTCTTCGGCAGCGCGCCGATGATCTGGTGGGCGACCTGTCCGTGCTTGAAGAGCAGCAGCGTGGGGATCGACATCACTTGGTACTGCGCCGAGACCTGCGGATTCTCGTCGACGTTGAGCTTGACGATGCGCAGGTCCTCGCGCTCGCCGGCGAGCTCCTCGAGATGCGGCGCGACAATGCGGCAGGGACCACACCACGGGGCCCAGAAGTCCACCAGCACCGGCTTGTCGGACTCCAGCACCTCTGCCTGGAAGTTGGTGTCGTTTACCTCGTTGATCGCTCCGGCCATCACGGCTCCTTGTCTGATTCAGTCGCTATACAAAATATAGCGACCCCCGGACCGGCTTCACATTACGCCCTGAACCGGAGGGCAGGAACCTTCCAGACTGCCTCCAGTGCGATGCGCGCGGTCATCTTGGACTGCCCGACGCGGCGTTCGCGAAACAATATGGGCACCTCGGCGACCCTGAAGCCGGCCTGGACCGCCCGGTAGGTCAGCTCGATCTGAAAGCCGTAGCCGTCAGCGTGCACGGACCCCAGCTCGATCCCCTCCAGCACGCGCCGGTTGAAGCACTTGAAGCCCCCGGTCAGGTCGCGCACCGGTATCCCGAGCAGGATGCGCGCGTAGGCCGAGCCGCCCCACGACAGCGCCCGGCGCACCGTGCCCCAGTTGACGACCCCGCCGCCGGGCACATAGCGCGAGCCGAGCACGAGGTCGGCCGCGGCCGCCGCCGCGATCAGGCGCGGAAGGTCCTCGGGGTCGTGCGAGAAGTCCGAGTCCATCTCCATGACCAGCTCGGCGTCGTGCTGGAGCGCGTGGGCGAAGCCGGCCAGGTACGCCCGGCCGAGCCCGGCCTTGCAGGCGCGGTGCAGCACCTCGACCTCGCGGTTCCGCGCGGCGAGTTGGTCGGCGAGCCGGCCGGTGCCGTCGGGCGAGTTGTCGTCGACGATCAGGATGCGGTGCTCCATCCCGGTCGAGGCGAGCTGCGGCAGCGCGGCCGCAACCAGCGGCTCGATGTTCTGCGCCTCGTTATAGGTCGGAAGGATCAGCCAGACGCTCGACAAGGGCGCGTACCCTAGCCGGGCAATGCGCAACGGAGAGATAGCCGAGGCCTTCGAGGAGCTAGCCAGCCTGTACGAGCTCGACGGAGCCGTCGTGTATCGCGTGGTGGCCTATCGCAACGCCGCGAAGGCGATCCGGGAGGCCGGAGTGTCGGTCGCGGAGATGGCCCGCGAGGGCCGTGTGGAGGAGCTGGCGGGCGTCGGCAAGACGATCGCCGAGAAGATCGATGCCCTGCTGGAGACGGGCTCGATTCCCTCCGCGGACAAGCTCAAGCAGCGAATCCCCCCCGGCCTGGTCACGGTCACGCGGATTCCCGGCCTGGGGCCTAAGCGCGCGCGGCTGCTGAACGAGCAGCTCGGTGTCACCTCGCTCGACGACCTGCGCGAGGCGGCGGAGCAGGGACGCCTGAAAGACGTGGCCGGCTTCGGGAAGAAGGCAGAGGACAACGTGCTCGCCGCGCTTGCGGCCGGGGCGGACGGCCGGCCAACGGCACGCCTGCTGCTCTCCAAGGCGCTCGCCGTCGGCGAGGAGCTGGTGGCCGGCCTGCGCGACCACCCCTCGGCACTGAGGGTGGAGCTGGCGGGCAGCGCGCGGCGGCGCGCCGACGCGGTCAAGGACCTCGACATCGTCGCCGCGACGAGCGATTCGAAGGCGTTCGTCGATTACTTCGGCTCCCTGGACGCCGTCGACGTCCTGCACTCCTCGGGGGAGGCCGGGGCGAAGGCCCAGACGCATTCGGGGCTGCCCGTCGACCTGCGCATCGTGCCCGAGGAGGCATTCGGCAACCTGCTCCAGCACTTCACCGGCTCGGGTAGGCACAACGAAGCCCTTCGCACGGCCGCCGTCAAGCGCGGCCTGCATGTGAGCGAATACGGGATCGCCGACGAGAAGAGCGGCCAATCGATCGCCTGCGCGACCGAGGAGGAGGTCTACGAGAAGCTCGGCATGCAGTGGATCCCGCCCGAGCTGCGCGAGAACCGCGGCGAGCTCGCGGCGGCACGCGAAGGCAGCCTCCCGGAGCTCATCCAGCTCGAGGACATCCGCGGCGACCTTCACATGCACTCCACTCTCTCCGACGGTCACGCCTCCGTCGAGGAGATGGCCCTGGCGGCGCTCGAGCGCGGCTACGAGTACGTCGCGATCACCGACCATTCGGCCACCCACGGATTCGGAAATGACGTCCAGGCGGACGAGCTGTTGCGCCAGGTGCAGCGCATCAAGGCCATCGAGATCGACGGGATGACGGTTCTGGCGGGCACCGAGACCAACATCCTGCCCGACGGCTCGCTCGACTATGAGGACGAAGTGCTCGAGCAGCTCGACTGGGTGATCGCGAGCCTGCACACCTCCTTCAGGCTCGCTGAGAAAAAACAGACCGACCGCATGGTGACCGCGATGCGCCACCCCCTCGTCGACGCCATCGGGCACCCGACCGGCCGGCTGATCGAGCGGCGCGAGGCGTACGCGATCGACATCGACCGCGTCATCGCCGCGGCGGTCGAGACCGGCACCTTCCTGGAGATCAACGCAAACCCCGACCGCCGCGACCTGAACGACGTCTACGCGAAGGCCGCAGTCGAGGCGGGAGCGATGCTCGTGATCGACTCAGACGCCCACTGGCCGCGCACGCTCACGAACATGCGCTACGGGATCGCGACGGCGCGGCGGGCGTGGATCACCAAATCCTCCGTGGCCAACACGCGACCCTGGCCCGAGGTGGACGAGCTGCGCAAGCGCTCGCGCCGCTGATCAACCATCCAAGCCGGGCGGGGCGATCTTCCTCAGTCCCGGCAGCCGCAGCAGCTTCGGCCCCGCGAAGGGAGAGCTCCTGTCAAGCCAGAACTCCACGCCGTCCCGGCCCTCGATCGCCTCGACCGCGCGCGACTGCTTTCTCCAGAGCAGCGCCACCAGCAGGCAGTAGCCGGTCGCTATCGCCGGCACCTGCGGAAAGAAGAAGCCCACCACCGCGGACGCGAGCGCGAGCACGATCAGCGGCCAGAGCCGGTTGAAGAGCATGGTGCCCGGCTCGATCTCGGGCAGGCTGTCGCTCCGGCGCGCCTGCGCCAGCAGGCCGGCGATACCCGGCGTGGTGTCGAGCCGGCGACCGAGCCAGAGGCCCGCGAGCGTGGCGAGGCACCACCAGACGCCCGAGACGTAGACGAGAGTGTTGGTGTCCTGCTCGCGCGCGCCCAGCAGCGCGACCGTGGCGAGCCCGGTAGCGGCCCCGCCGAACAGCAGCACCGAGACCCGGAGGAGGTCGCGAAACCTCACGCCTCGGCCAGCGCGTCCAGCACCGCGGCAAAGCCCTCCACCCCATCCACGACGAGATCGGCGCGCTCGACGATGGCGCGCGGCCCTTCGTCCGACTCGACACCGACGCACACAGCCGCCTCGAGCACGCCCTCTTCCACGAGCGCGTGGAGCGCGTCGAAGGCGTCGAGATCGGTCGAGTCGTCGCCGCCGAACAGGGCGGTCCGCGGATTGGCGAGCTCAACGAGGCGCCGGACGGCCTGGCCCTTGTCGACGTGCACCGCGGGCCGGATCTCGAGCACCTTGCGAGCCCAGTGGACCGCGAATCCCTCCGCCTCCGCCTCGGCCGCAATGCGGTCGAGATGTCGGTGCGCCTCGTCCTCGTCGGGAACGTCGCGCCAGTGGAAGGCCGCAATCGGGCCCTTGTCCTCGATCCGCACGCGCAGGCGCCGCAGCTCAGGCGTGTCGCGGTCGGCGACGAAGGTCTTCACGCGCTGCTCCCAGCTCGCGAACTCCTCGTTGGTGGTGGCTCGCGCCGCTCCCGGCTCGAGCAGCTCGGCGCCGTGCGAGCCTGCGTAGGCGATTCCGCCGACCCCGACCAGGCGGCGCGCATCGGCCGCCGAGCGCCCGGAGATGCAGGCCACAAGCGCGTAGCGGCGAGCCAGCCGGCCGAGCAGGATCGAGGTCTCCTGGCTGACGCGAGCCTCGTCCGCCCGGCGCACGATCGGGGCCAGCGTCCCGTCAACGTCACAGAGCACGGCTGCTCGGGCGGGGTCTGCCAGTAGCGGCTGAAGGGTGTCCACCGGCCGTAGTATGCCCCGCGATGCGTGTCGTGCGGCTCGCCGCCATCGCCACCGCGGCTGGGGCCTTCAGCGGCTTATTCGGCGTCGGCGGCGGGACGATCATCGTCCCGCTGCTCGTGCTCTGGTTGGGGTACGAGCAGAAGGAGGCGACGGGCACGTCGCTGGCGGCCATCATCCTGATCGGCGCCCTCGCGGCGGGCTTTCACTCCTTCTACGGCAACGTCGACCTCGCGAAGGGAATCCTGATCGGGCTCCCCGCCATCGCGGGCGTGCTGGCGGGGACCGCGCTGCAGCAGCGGATCTCCGAGCGCGCGGTCGCGGGCGCGTTCGTGGTGCTCCTGCTCGCCTCGGCCGCGGTGCTCATCTTCTGATGGATGCCCTCGATTGGAGCGGGCTGATCGCGCTCGGCTTCGCCGCCGGCATGGCGGGCGGGCTCGTGGGTGTCGGCGGCGGCGTGCTGTTCGTGCCGGCGCTGGTGGTGTTCGCGCACGAGTCGCAGCTTGGCGCCGAGGCGACCTCGCTCGTCGCGATCGTGCTCGTGTCGGTCGTCGGAACGGTCCGGCAGCGCAGCTACGGCAACCTGAGGCTCAAGGACGGACTGCTGATCGGCGCGCTGTCGCCGCTCGGGGTTTTGGTCGGCGTTGTGCTTGCCAACCTGCTCTCGGCGCGCGTGCTGGAGCTCGCATTTGCCGCCATGCAGCTCGTCTTCGCGTGGCAACTCGCCAAGAAGGCGGGTCTGCGCTAGGTTCCCGCCCGGTGGAGATCCTCGATGTGACGAGCGAGACTCGCGAGGGACGCGTACACGTCGCGCTCGTGGGCGAACTTGACCTCTCAACGGTCGGCAAGGTCCAGGAGGAGCTCCGGCGGGTGGAGCAGTCCCAGCCCCCGACCGTGGTCATCGATCTGTCGAAGCTGACCTTCCTCGACTCGACCGGCCTGCGCTGCATCGTCACCGCCGACGAGCGGGCCCGCGACGCCGGTCGCCGCATGGTCATCGTGCGCGGGCCTGACCCCGTGCAGCGCGTCTTCACGATCACGAGGCTCGAGGAGCGCCTGGAGATGGTGGACGACGCAAACGGCTTCACCTGACCCTCGGGTTTCGACCTCAGCCAAAAGGGTGATAACCGGCACCAAGGTCGGTTTCTGGGGGGATTTTCGAGGTCGAGGAGGTGGCGTTCGCGTGGCAATCGCCGTCGCGGCTTGCGAGCCGCCGGCTCCAGAGTCTCCCGAGCAGCGGAAGGAGGACGAGGAACGTCTGCTCCTGAGCTATCACCGGGACGGCGATCTCGCCGCCCGGGAGGAGCTGGTGCTTTTCTTCATGCCCCTGGCGCGGCAACTCGCCGCCCGCTACCGCCACTCGGGCGAGCCGCAGGACGACCTGGTGCAGGTCGCCTGCATTGGATTGCTGAAGGCGGTCGACCGTTACGAACCGGAGCGCGGCGGCGGCTTCACCCGCTACGCCGTGCCGACGATGCTCGGTGAGCTCAAGCGCCATTTCCGCGACAGGGGCTGGTCGGTGCACGTGCCGCGCGGAACACAGGAGCTCGCCCTCAAGGTGAGCGACGCTCTCGGCACTCTGCCGGCCAAGCTCGGTCGCTCGCCGCGCCCGCGCGACATCGCCGAGGCGGTGGGCGCGTCCGTCGAGGCCGTGCTCGAAGCGATGGAGGCAGCCACCGCCTATGAGGCGGCGTCGCTGGACGCCCCGCGGCCCGGCGCTGATGGCGACGGCGACTGGACGCTCGGGGAGTCGCTGGCGGACGAGGAGCAGGGCTTCGAGCTGGTCGAGATCGGCGAGACGCTGCGGGGAACGCTGTCGGCCCTGCCCGAGCGCGAGCGGCTGATTCTGAGCCTGCGCTTCGAGCACGACTTCACACAGGCCGAGATCGCCGAGCGCGTCGGCGTATCGCAGATGCACGTCTCGCGCCTGCTGCGGCGGTCGCTCGACCGGCTGTCGACGGTCGACGCCGCGGCGGCGTAGCGCGCCGGCCCGTTATCGGTCGAAGCGCGGCGGCGTTGGCAGGGGAACATCGGGAGTGCGCGCGAGCGCGGCCGCCAGGATGATCAGGTGAATGCCCGGCGCGAAATGCGCGGGCCGCCCGTCCGAGCCTCCCTCGTAGCGCTCGCGCGCATCCAGCAGGGAGAGGACGCTCTCGTAGACGGCGCCGTGGAGAGCATCGTCGCCCACGTCGCACGCGAGTCGCGCGAGCGCGAGCGTCTCCTGGGGATCGATTCCGTGGAACATCTGTCCGACGGAGTTCATGAGGAACGAGTAGACGCGCTCGAGCATCGGATCGCGCGGCAGCGAGTCCGCGCCCGGCGGAGGGCCCAGGTCGAGCGGCGGCCGGCCCTCAACCAGGCGCAGGGCCTGGCCTCCGAGCACGTCGCCCAGGACCTCGGGTGCGAGGCCCACCTGAAGGCCGTGGCGCAGCGCCATCGTCGCTCCGAAGGCGGGTGGGCTGTAGGGGGCGTCGCTCGCCATGAGGATCTGCCCGGGGGGCACCAGGGCAAAGAGTGCCTGCACGTCGCTCGCCGACCACCAGGCGGTGTCGAAGAAGAGGTTCGGATGAGCGGGCGCCTCGCGCCAGATCCAGGCGAGATCCGAGATGCCGGCATGCGCGAGGATCAGGCTCAGGTCCGGGTAGCGCGCGCACACCTCGATCGCGTGCCGGCCGAGGGCCGGGATGCCGCGGCCGGCGTGGCAGAGGATCGGCAGCCGCCGCTCGTGGGCGAGCGCGAACACGGCGGCCAGCTCGGGGTGGTCGAGATTGAAGCCCTCGGCGCGCGGGTGAAGCTTGATGCCGCGCGCCCCGGCATCGAGGGAGCGGCGGAGCTCCTGCAGGGGAGAGTGGGCCGGATCGAGGCGACAGAAGGCGAACAGGCGCCCGTCCGCGGCTTCGGCTTCGGCGAGCACCATGTCGTTGGCCGGTGGGTAGCCGTCCGGCTCGTGCATCGGGAAGACGAGCGCGCGGGCGTCGATGAGCTCCAGGCCGCCGATCAGCTCCTCGGGGCTGCAGCGGTAGCCGTCCGGGTCGTGCTGGCCGAGATGCGTGTGCGCGTCGAGCAGCTCCGCACCGGGCACGCTCTCCCGCAGCAGGGCGAGCATCGGCAGGAGTCCCCGGGCGTCGACCATCGGCCGGGCAGCCTATCTTGCCGTCGATGGCTCGCCACGAAGTGGTGCACGAGCAGCGGCTGGGCCGCGACTGCACGGTCCTGGTCTCACACGAGCACGATCTGCGCGCGGGGTTCGCGCCCTCGGTGGGGATGGTTGGCTATTCGCTCACCCATCGCGGCGGCGAGCTGCTCGGGCAGCGGGGCGGCCTTGCCGCATATCGCGAGCGTGGCTCGAGCTTCGGCATCCCGCTCCTGCACCCCTGGGCCAACCGCCTGTCCGCGCGCTCCTACTCGCTCCAGGGGCGGCGGGCAGAGCTCGACCCCGAGCTGGCGCCCGTCCACTTCGATCCAAACGGGCTCCCCATCCACGGCATGCTTGCGGCTTCCCCGCACTGGAGCGAGCTCGGCCGCGAGGCCGGCGACGACCGCGCCGTGGTGGCGGCTCGACTCGACTACGGTGCACACGAGGAGCTGCTCGCGGCCTTTCCGTTCCCGCACGAGCTCGAGGTCGCCGCCGAGCTCGCCGGCGACACTCTGTCGGTCAACACGACGCTGTCCGCCACGGGTGACGTGTCCGTGCCGGTGTCGTTTGGATGGCATCCCTACCTCGCGCTCCCGGGCGTACAGCGCGCCGACTGGCACGTAGAGCTGCCGGTGCGAACGCGCGCGTTGCTGGACGAGCGCGGCATCCCGACCGGTCGCACGGAGCCGGTCGACATCCCCGGCGCCGCGCTCGGTGAGCGCGCCTACGACGACCTCTTCACAGAGCTCGGGGAGCGGCCCGTGTTCGCGCTCGAGGGCGGGGGCCGTCGGATCGAGCTCGAGTTCGGCGAGGGCTACGAGCTCGCGCAGGTGTACGCGCCGGCAGGCGAGAGCCCGCGTACGGCGACAGGAGGCCGCCCTGGCCATCAGGACGCGGCCGCGGATGACTACATCTGCTTCGAGCCCATGACAGCGCCCACGGACGCGCTGGTGAGCGGCACCGGCCTGCGCTTCGTCTCGCCCGGCGCGAGCTTCAGCGCGCGCTTTCGGATACGCGTGTCGGCGCCCTCGGGCTAGCTCGAGCGCACGTCGAGCAGGAGGTGGTCAGGGGCGTTGTCGCGCCTGACCATCTTGATCGTGCCGGCGAGCGGGACCAGCAGGCCCTGCGCATGCACGTAGCCGGTGTTGACCTCGGCCGACTCGATCTTGCCCTCGAGCAGATGCTTCATCTGGTCGCGGTGCTTGGGCAGGTTGGCCCGGTCCATCACCGGCGGCCACACGGCCTGCTTGAACTCCTTCTCGCTGTATCCGATCAGGTCGCTGAAGGCCCGGTTGAGCTCTTGGAAGTGACCGTCGAGCGTCAGTATGGCCATCGGGTTGGAGGCGTCGTCGAACCCGGGCCGCGGTTCGCGATCGGGACCGGTGTCGGGCTCGCGGCCGAACAGCGGCCGGTGTGGATCGTCGGCTTCGACGACGACGGGAGCGGGGGATTCGCCGCGGTAGGGGGAGAGAACCTGCGGCGTCTCGTAGCCGCGTCCGTGGGCTGCCTCGGCATTGCGGCGGACGAGGTCTGCCTCCGCGCCCACCTCCTCGGCCGCCTGGCGCACGAGCTCCGCCGCCTCGGCGGCGGCGGTTGCCGCCTCCTGCGCCTGGGCCGCGCGGCGCTCGGCCACTTCCGCGGCCTCGGCCAGCCGCCGGGCGTGTCCCTCGGCGTAGGCGGCCTGCTCGCCGGCGCGCCCTGCGTGACGATCTGAGGTAGCCGCGGCATCGCTCGCCCTGGTTGCGTGGCGCTCGGCGCCGCCCGCCGACTCGCGGGCGCGGTCGGCGTGACCCTCCGCCGACGTCGAGGCCTCCAAGGTCCTGGCGGCGTGGTCGGACGCGGACCCCGCCGAGTCGGCTGAACGGACGGCGTGGCCCTCCGCGGCGCCGGCCGCGCCTTCGGCCCGGCCGGCCAGGGCCACCAGCTCCGCGGCGCGCTCGGCGGTGGCACGCTCGTGAGCCTCGACGGACACCACGAGCTCGCTCACCTGACGGGCCTGGTCGTCGATCGCCACCGCGCGCGCGTCGATCTGAGCGACATGGCTTTCGACCTTGCGGGCCGTCTCGTCCACGCGCGCCGTCTCCCGGCCCAGGAGCGCCGCGGCCTGCTGGGCCCGTTCCGCGTGAGTCTCGATTACCGCGGCGACGTCCCGGGCGCCTGCCGTGGCGGCCTGTACCTGCTGAAGGGTTTCACCTGCCTCACGCGCCGCGCGGGCGGCCTGCTCCTTGGCGCCGGCGGCGGCGTCCTGCGCTCCGGCAACACCAGTCTCGATCGCGGCGAGCGACTCGCGCGCCTGGCTTGCGCGGGTGTCGATTGCGCTCAGCGCTCCGCGCGCCAGCTCCTGGGCGCGCGCCGCCTCGGCCTCGATGGCCGCCAGCGTCTCGCGCGCAACTTCGTGGGCACGGGCCGCCTGCGCCTCGAGCTGGGCCAGCTCCTCGCGGGGAAGGCCCGGCGTTGCCACCCCCTCCTCGACGCGCACGGCCAGCTCGCGCACGATCCGCTCGGTGCGGCTCGCCTCGGTCTCGACGACCTCGATCGCCTGCTCGGCGCGCGTGGCGCGCGCCTCCGCGGCTCCGGCGGCGTCATAGGCGCGGGATGAATGGCTGCGGGCGGCGCTCGCCGCCTCCTCGGCGCGGCCCGCCATGCGCTCGATGGCGGCCTGCGCCTGCTGCGCGGCCTCGGCCGCGGCCTGTACCTCGCCGGCGATCGACTGCAGGCCGGCGTCCTGCGCGGCGCTGTCCGCGGTTCCGGCGCGCAGCGCGGCGAGCTCCTCGCGGAGGTCGCCCAGCAGCAGGCGGGCCTCGTCGTCGCCGACCGCGGCGACCTGGGCCTGCTCGATGCCCGCGCGCAGCGCCTCCACCAGGGCGCGTGTCTCGTCGAGCTCGGTGCTCAGCCTGGCCTGGCGGGCGGAACCCTCGGCCAGCTCCTCCATGCGGCCGCGGAGCTCGTCCAGCTCTCCGCGCAGCCGGCGCTCATCCTCCGCGCGCTCCTGCTCGCCCGCCAGCGAATGCTCGAGCGCTTCCACCTTGCCGCGCGTCTCGGCCAGCTCGCCGGCCAGTCCGCGACGCTCCTCGTGGCGCGCCCGCGCGAGCTCTTGCAGCTCGGCGCGGGTGGCCTCAAGCTCGCCTTGGAGGCGCTCGACGTCCGGCGCGCGCGCGCTCGCCAGCTCCTCCAGGCGCCCGCGAGTACTTGCCAGCCCCGCCTCCAGGTGCTCGCGCTCCTGCGAGCGCGAGCTCTCGAGACGCTCGAGGCGGGAGCGCGTTTCGGCCAGCTCGGCCTCGAGGCGCGCGCTCTCCGCGGCGAGCTCCTCGCGAGCCACGGCCCCGGCGCGCTCGTCGAGCTCGGAGTCGGCGGTTGCCAGCTCGTCCAGCCGCGAGCGTGTCGCGCTCAGCTCGGCCTCGAGGCGCGTGCGCTCCTCCGCCCGCTCGGCCTCGATCAGCTCGAGGCGCTCGCGCGTGGCCCCGAGCTCGGCCTCGAGGGCCGTGCGCTCGCCGGCGCGGTCCGCCTCGATCTGCTCGAGGCGCGCCTGTGCCTCGGAAAGCTCCGCCCGCACCGCGCGCGCCGCCTCCTGTGCCGCTTCGGGGTCCGGTGCTTCGGCCAGGGTCTCTTCGAATCCGCGAAGGCGGGTGTGGACCTCGTCGACCCACTCAGCCAGGCCGCGCTCGTCCGAGACGGCGCCCTCGAGCGCGGTCACCTTCTCGCGCGTTTGCTCCAGCTGGGCGCGCAGACGCTCCTGCGCCTGGGGCGCGCCGGCCAGGTCACGGCGCATGCCCTCCACGGCGGCGCGCATGTCGTCCAGCTCGCGGCGCAGCCGGTCGCGCTGGTCCTGCGCGTCGTCGGCCTCGCGCTGGAGGCGCTCGCGCTCCTCGCGGGTCTGTTCCTCTGTCGTGCTGCGGGCGTGCTCCAGCTCCCCGCGCAGGCTCTCCACCTGCGCGCGCATCTCCTCGAGAATGCGCCGCGTATCGGCCAGCTCGTTCTCGAGGCCCGCCTCGGCGTGCTCCAGGTCGGTGAGCCGCTCGGTTGCCTTCATGGCTTCGCCGCGCGCTGCCTCGGCTTCGTCGCGCGCCTCCTCGCTGCGACCGAGCGCGGCCTCGACGGCCTCGCCGATCTGCCCTGCCGCGTTCGCTACCGCGTCGGCTTCCTCGTCCTCCTCCGGCGGCGGCTCGGGCTCCACGAGCGGGCGGAAGGCCACGATGGTCCCGGCGGCCAGGCCGTCCTCCTCCAGGTGGGCCTCGCCCTTCATCGCGGCCTGAATCCAGTCGACGACCGCGCGGTGGCTGCGGCTGAGCTGGATCAGGGCGTTCCCCCGCGGCGCGGCGATCTCGAGCGCCTCCAGGAATCCGTTGAACTCGAGGCTCTGACTCATGCGCACCGGCACGAGCGTCAGCGCCACCTCGAGCTCGTGGCCGTCCTTTCGGCGAGTGACGGCCTCCACGCACCCGCCGCTCGTCGGCAACTCGTCGGCCAGGCCGAGCGTCTCCGCGAGCGGGCGTCCGAGCATCCGCGCGCCGGGCCAGCCGAAGAGCTCCTCGGCAGGGCGGCTCCAGCGCGTGACAGCGCCTTCGCGATCGGTTAGGACAAAGCGGGCGTCGACGAGCTGACGAAGCAGCTCTTCGACTGCCTCCGAGGTGGAGGGCCCCGCGGTGGCGTTGTCGTCAGACATTTGGCTTCAACTATCGGTCGGCCCGCGGTCCGCGGCCCGCGAACCGGACCTCACCGGCGTCCTACATGCGTCCAGAACGCTTGACTGGCGCGATCTGCTGCTCTACAAGGGCCGGCTGGGCCGTCGCGACGGTCCGGGCGCTAGCCGAGCCCGTGCTCCAGCGCACCCTTGACGCCCGCGTCCACCGCGTTGAGGCGAAACAGCGCGAGCGCCTCCGCGGAGCGGAAGCGACGGCCCGGCAGGGAGTCCGCCCCGTGATGGGCGAGCACGCAGTGCGACAGCGCGTGCAATTGCTCGTCGGGGAAGTGCTCGATCCGTGCGGCTCGCTCGCTGATCATCTGGTGCCCCAGCACGACGTGCCCCAGGAGCGCGCCGGCTTCGCTCAGCGAGATCTCGGCGCCCAGCTCGAACTCGCGGATCTTGCCGATGTCGTGCAGGACGGCGGCGCAGATCAGGAGGTCCGAGTTCAGGCGCGGATGCAGCGCGCAGGTCTCGAGCGCGAGCGTGGCCACCGCGACGGTGTGCTCGAGAAGGCCGCCGAGGTAGGCGTGGTGGCCGGCACGCGTGCAGGGCGCCCGCCGTAGCTCCGCTCGGAAGCCGGTGTCGCCCAGGAAGGCGCCGAGCAACGCGCGCAGCTCCGGGTCGTAGACCTCGCGCGCGAGGTGCTCGAGAAAGCCGTCGAGCTCTTCGAGGTCGCGGTACGCGGTGGGAAGGAACGCCGCGGGGTCGGCAGCCTCGGCGCGCCGGATCGAGCGCACCTCGACCTGCAGCTCCTCGCGAAAGCGCTCGACCCGGCCGGCCACGGCCACCAGGTCGCCGCGCTCGAACTGCCCGGCCAGGAAGTCCGCGTCGCGAAACGCCCTCCCCTGGACCGACCCGCTGCGGTCGCGCAGCTCGACGGCCAGGTAGGGCGCGCCGCTCTTGGCGGTCAGGCGGTCCTTGCGGGTGCAGGCGAATACTCCCTCGAGCTCCGACCCGGGGCGGAGCTCCGCGATCGTGATCGTCTGCTCGGCGGTCGCCACCCGAACCATCGTGATGGAGGGACCGGACGAGGTCGCGCTACCGTGGGAGGCCATGACGGACGTGATCTGGAACGGCCGGCCCGAGTTGCGCAAGCCCGTGATGGTGTGCGCCTTCAAGGGCTGGAACGACGCCGGTGAGGCCGCCTCCTCGGCCGTCGCTTTCATCCGGGACAGCGTGGACTCCGAAGACGTGGCGTCGATCAACCCCGAGGAGTTCTTCGACTTCACCGCCGTGCGCCCGATGATCCGCCTCGCCGAGGGTCGTACGCGCGAGATCGACTGGCCGGAGGGCACGATCTCGGCTGCGGTGGTGCCGGGCGCCGAGGGCGACCTCGTCGTGCTGCAGGCCACCGAGCCGTCCCTGCGCTGGCGCCGTTACACCGACAGCGTGATGGCCGCCGCCCGCGAGCTGAACGTGCGCATGGTCATCACTCTGGGCGCCCTGCTCGCCGACGTCCCCCACAGCCGGCCCGTGGCGATCACGGGGCTGGCATCCGACGAGGCGCTCGTCGAGCGGCTCGGCTTCCAACAAACGAACTACGAGGGGCCGACCGGGATCGTGGGAGTCCTCCACCACGCGTGCGCTCAGGCCGGCGTGCCCTCCGCGAGCCTCTGGGCCTCGGTGCCGCACTACGTGGCCGCGGCGCCCAACCCGAAGGTCGCGCTGGCGCTCGTGCGCGCATTCGAGGGCGTGGCGGGAGTGGTGGTGGACGCGGGTGAGCTCGAGAGTGCCGCCGATGACTACGAGCGCCAGGTGAGCGCAGCGGTGGCGAGCGACCCCGAGGTCAAGGCCTTCGTCGAGCGCCTCGAGTCCGCCATGGACGAGGTACAGGCCGACGAGCCCGACGAGCAATCGCTGCCCTCCGCGGATACGATTGCGCGCGATTTCCAGCGCTTCCTGCGCCAGCGCGGACCCGACGACCCTGGACAAGGGTCGTAGTTTGCGGCCGCTGCGGGAGGGAAAAAGGTGCGCGAGGGGAAACGGTTGACATGACGATTGGCGCATCGATATTCCTGATCGCAGTCGGGGCGATCCTCAAGTACGCGGTGACCGCGACCGTGGCCGGCCTCGACATCCAGACGGTCGGCCTGATCCTCATGATCGCCGGCGCCATCGGGCTCGTGATCGGCCTCTTCGTCATGTTCTCGGACCGCGGCCGCACTGACGGCGCGGTCTAACGACGACCGGCGGCCCGGAGCCTGCGCTACTTCTCGGCCGCCGGACAGATGATCCGGTAGTCGCAGAAGCTGCAGATCTCCGCCGACGGCGTGGGCTCGAAGCGCTGCTTGAGGATCCCGCCGGCGATCTCTGCGACGGTGGACTTCACGCGCTCGAGCTCCTCCTCTGAGTGCGTCACCGGCACCCGCTCGCCGGTGAGCACATAGAAGTAGCTCTGTGCCGAGGTGCGCAGCCGCCACGACTCGCGCGCGCCCATCTGGTAGAGCGAGAGCTGCACGTCCTCCCGCAGCTCGTCCTCGGTCTTGGCCCGCCCGGTCTTGTAGTCGATCAGCTCATAGGAGCCGTCGGGATGGCGGTCGACGCGGTCGACGCGGCCGCGCAGCAGGTGGGGGCCGAGCTTGAACGCGAACGAGCGCTCGAACCAGACGGGCTCAGAGTCGGATTCGCTGTCGAGGCGCCAGTAGCGCTCGAGCGCGTCGATCGCGCGCTCGCGAAACTGCTGCTCGTCGTCTGAGCCGCCGAATCCGGAGCGCCGCCACGAGATCTCGAACAGCTCCATCAGGCGCGAGAGCGGCCCGCCGCCCTCTGCGTGAAAGCGCTCGAGCACCTGGTGCAGGGCGATCCCGAAACGCTGGTGGATGGTCGGCTCCTGAGGGATGCGAAAGACGCGCGCGAACTTGTATTTGAGTGGGCAGATCCGGTAGGTGTCGATGTCCGAGGCCGAGAGCATCAGGCCGCGGCCTCGGCGGGGGATGAACGGGTCGAGCGACGGCTCGGAGCCGTTGGTCGAGCCGGCGGGTCGCTCCTCGGGGTCCCGTCCTGTGTCGCGCAGCCACCCGTCGAGTCCGGACTCGGCGAAGATCTCGCGTTGCTCGGCGGTGGCGCACTGCGCGAGGATCTCGTTCACCTCGGTGAGCGCGGCGTCGAGCGTCTGACCCTCCTTTGCGCGCTCGATCAGGGCGGCCACCTTGATCAGCTCGAGGTAGCGCGACACGGCCTGGTCGACGTCGAGGTAGGTGTCGAGGCGCATCTCGCCGAGCCGCCCGCCGAGGCGTGCGACGGTGTCGAGCAGCTCGTCGCGCATCAGCCGGAACGTGGAGTGCAGTCCCTCGGCGGGGCCGAACAGCTCCTCCTCGAAGATCTCCTCCTCGGCGTCGAGCGCGGCGCGCGCCTCCTCGTAGAAGGGGGACGGGCGCGGGTTCGTGCCTGTCAGCTCGCCCTCGGCCCACGAGAGGACAAGGCCCTTGCGGGCGCGGGTCATCGCCACGTGCAGCAGGCGGCGCATCTCGTCCTCGTGCGCGCCGCGCCCCGCCTCCGGATCGAGGCGTTCCTTGAGCAGCTCGTCCGGTACGTCGCCGGCGCGCGGGCGAAACGGGCCGGGCATGGCGCCGGCAGTCAGGCCGAGAACGAAGACGTGGTCGAACTCGAGCCCCTTCGCCGCGTGCATTGTCATGATCGAGACGGCGGGCGTCGAGGGTTGGCCGACCGCCTCCTCCTCGCGCAGGCCGGATTCCGCCACCGCCGCCAGGTAGCGCGCGAACTCGCGGGCCGTCGCTTGCGGCTCGCGGCGCATGTAGGCGGTGGCGAGCTCGGGCAGCTTGGCGATGTTGCGCAGCCGCTCGACCGTGTCGGCTTGAGTGGCGAACACCTGTTGGCGGCGCAGACCGATGCGCTCGATCAGCCGCATGACGAAGGCATCCGGGCGGCGCTCGTGGAAGGCGTTGGAGGCGGAGCGGTAGAGCCGCAGGAAGGAGCGGGCACGGTCGCGGCCCTCCTCGGAGAGCTGCGGCCCCTCGAGGGCGGCCGCCACGGCCGAGGGCATGTCGAGCTTGCGGCGTCTGGCCAGTTGGGTGAGGCGTGCGACATCCACCGAACGCAGCTCGATTGGAGGCCGGCTGAGCGCGCGCACCACCGCGCCGGAGTCGTGTGGATCGGCCAGCGCGCGCAGCCCGGCGAGCAGGTCGCGCACCTCGGCGCGCTGGAAGTAGGCGGCCGCGCCACAGGTCCTGAATGGCACGGCGCGCTCCTCGAGCGCGGACGCGATCGTGGCGCCCTCGGACTTGACCGAGCGCACCAGCACGCAGATCTCCTCCGGCGCGACGCCGCTCGTGAGCAACGCCTCGGCCTCGGCTGCCACCGCCTGGGCCTGGGCCCGCTCGGAGCGGCAGCGCCAGAAGCGAACGCGCCCGCCGCCGGCGCCGGTCAGCTTCTTCTTCATCCGCGCCTCGATCGGGGCCACGACCGCGCCGGCGGCGTCGAGGATTCGCCGCCCGGAGCGGAAGTTGCGCTCGAGGAGGATCGACTCGGCCTCGGGAAACTCGCGCGCGAACTCGATCAGGTTCTTCTGAGACGCTCCGCGGAAGCGATAGATCGCCTGGTCGTCGTCACCGACCACGGTGACGTTCCCGTGGTCCTCGACGAGCAGGCGCAGCAGCATCCCCTGGGCGAAGTTCGTGTCCTGGTACTCGTCGACAAGCACGTGGCGAAAGCGGCGCGCGGTCCGCTCACGCACATGCGGGCGCTCGTGCAACAGGCGGAAGGCGCGAACGATCAGGTCGCCGAAGTCGAGAGCTCCGCGCTCTTCGAGCAGGCGGTCGTGGTCGGCGTAGAGGCGGGCGAACTCGCGCTCGCGGGCCGCCGTGGCGCGCTCGGAGTCGGTGGCGGACGGGAGGCGCTCGGCCCAGGCGAGCAGCTCACCCGCGGAGATCATCTCGTCCTTGAGGCGATCGATGCGCGAGACGAAGCTCGCAAGGAGCGGCGCCGGGTTGCCGCGGATGTGGTGGTGGCGCAGGGTCAGCTCGTCGATGCGCTCGAGCAGCAGGGCGAGGCGGTCAGCGGGTGTGACCGGCGAGAAGAACGGGTCGACCCCGGCCTCGAGCGCCTCGTGCTGGAGCAGCTTCACGCAGAAGGCGTGGAACGTGGAGACGTTCAGCTCCTCGTAGGGAGCTTCGAGGATCAGCTCGAGCCGCTCGCGCATCTCGGCGGCCGCCGGGCTGGAGAAGGTCAACGCGAGGATGCAGTCGACGGAGGTTCCCTGCTCGACCAGCCAGGCGAAGCGCGTGGTCAGAGTGCGGGTCTTGCCGGTCCCGGCACCGGCGATCACGAGCAGCGGCCCGCCCGGATGCGTGACGGCCGCCCGCTGCTTGGGGTTCAGGCCGTCGAGCAGGTCGGGCATGCGAGCCTAGGATACGCCGCGGATGAGCCTTCCCGACGCCGACTGGCTGGGCCTCTGTCGCCGGGCGGCAGCCGCGGCCAGATCCGCCGTCGCCGAGCTGGCCGGAACGGCCGAGCGGTCGGTGGAGCAGGGGCGTGGCGAGGGCGGCGACACCACGCTGGCCGTCGATCGGGCGGCCGAGGACGCGATCTTCGCCGAGCTCGAGGCGTTCGGTCGGCCGCTGACGGCGGTGTCCGAGGAGCGCGGAGAGATGGCGATCGGCGGCGGCGGGCCCGTGCGAGTGGTGATCGATCCAGTCGACGGCTCCATGAACGCCAAGCGGTCGCTGCCGTTCGCGTGCGTATCGATCGCGGTGGCGTCGGGTCCCCGGATGGTGGACGTGGAGATCGGCGTGGTCGCGGAGCTCGACCCCGTGCGCGACTGGTGGGCGGCCCGCGGCGAGGGCGCCTGGCGCGAAGGCGAGCGCCTTGCGCCGCTCGAGCCTGGCCCGCTCGAGGTCCTCGGGCTGGAGACGGCTCGCCCGTCGCTGGTGGCCGCGGCCGCGGGGGCGATCGCGGGGACCGGCGCCCGCCGCCTGCGCGCGCTGGGCTCGGTGGCCGCCTCGATGTGCCTGGTGGCCGCCGGCTCCTTGGACGCGATGATCACACTGCGCGAGGTGCGGTCGGTAGACGTGGCGGCAGCGCAGCTGATCGTGTCGGAGGCCGGCGGAGCGGTGGGGCTGCCGGGGGGCGACGCCCTGGACCTCGAGATGCGCTCGACGGCGGTGGCGGCGCGCGACGCGACCATGGTCGAGCGGCTGCTGGCGGCGGTGGGGCAGTGAGCGGTGGACCGAAACGCGGGCCCGATGCACGCTTCATTGTCGAGTTAGCGGTCCCAGGAAACGCCAACTCGACAATGGACCCGAATGGGGCCGCACGGGAGCGCCGCAGCAACCAGTCTCACCCCTTATAGCCGCAGTTGGGCCGAACCCAAGCAACCCGTGATTGTCGACTTAGCGGGCGCGGGGACCGCTAACTCGACAACCGAACGAGTGCGCGCATGCCAGGCACCACGTGCGCGGTGTCCCAAGGATTGCCGGAGCGCCCGCATGGGCATCAGCGGTAGGTGGCAAGGCTCAAGCGTGTGGACTGCTCGGGGCCCGGCATTCGCCGGCGCCGGCGCGGGAAGGGGTTCGAGTACGTTGACGAGGACGGCCGGCGGGTCAGCGAGCCGAGCGTAATCGAGCGCATCCGCGAGCTCGTCATCCCGCCCGCCTGGGACGACGTCTGGATCTGCCCCTACCCGATGGGCCACATCCAGGCGACCGGGACGGACGTGGCCGGCCGCAAGCAGTACCGCTACCACGACCGCTGGCGCGAACGGCGCGACCGCGAGAAGTTCGATTCGATGATCAGCTTCGCCCGCGCACTGCCGAAGCTGCGCGAGCGCGTGGCGCACGACCTCGCCCTCGAGGGCCTGCCGCGCGACAGGGTGCTCGCCTGCGCGGTCCGGCTGCTGGATCTCGGCTTCTTTCGGATCGGCTCCGAGGACTACGCGGAGGAGAACGACACCTACGGGATCGCCACGATGCAAAAGCGCCACGTCACGATCGCGGGCGACCAGATCAGCTTCGACTACGAGGCCAAGGGCGGCCAGCGCCGCCGGCAGGAGTTCGGTGATCCGGAGGTGGCCGAGATCCTCCGAGCGCTCAAGCGCCGCCGCTGCGGGGGCGACGAGCTGCTCGCGTACAAGGAGGGCAGGCGCTGGGTCGACGTCAGGTCACCGGACATCAACGAGTACCTCAAACGGGGGGCGGGCGACGAGTTCAGCGCAAAGGACTTCCGCACCTGGAGCGGAACCGTGCTCGCGGCCGTCGGGCTCGCGGTCTCGGCGCCGGCCCGGGTCTCGAAGACCGCTCGAAAGCGCGCCAAGACCCGTGCCATCAAGGAGGTCGCGCACTACCTCGGCAACACCCCGGCGGTGGCGCGGACCGCCTATATCGATCCGCGGGTGTTCGATCGCTTCGACGGCGGGCTCACGATCGCCGGTGTGCTTCCCGACCTCGCCGAGGACGGTGTCGAACGACCGGAGGTTCGAGGGGCAATCGAACAGGGTGTGCTGGACCTGCTCGCCGAGGACACGGGGTCGGCGGCGGTCGAGAGATCCGAGGCGCTCGCCGAGGAACTCGAAGCAGTGGCCGCTTAGCCGCTAGCTCTTGAGGCCGAAGTCGGTGGCGTAGGTCGCCGCCGGCTTGGGGCCGCCCGCCACGGGCGCGCCGTAGGCCACGCCGATCCCGATCTCGCGGAAGGACGGGCTGAGGATGTTCGCCCGGTGCCCGGGGCTGGCCATCCACATCTGGGTGATGTTCCCCGGCGCGGCGTTGCTCCGAGTCGCCCAGGCGAGGTTCTCGCCGACCGACCAGCTGCTCGCCCCGGCCAGGTACCCAGTCAGGCGGATCCGGTCGACGAAGGTGCCTCCGCCGAGCGAATCATGTGAGAAGTAGTTGCGGCGGTCCATGTCGCCTGCGTGGCGGCGCGCGGCCTTGGCGAGGCGCTTGTTGAGCGTGAGCGGCCTGAGCCCATGACGCTCGCGATGAGCATTGATCGTGCAGAGCGTGGCCCGGACCACGGTGCGCTCGTTGGACTTGGACGGGATCGCGTTGGCCGACTCGCAGGCCGTCGCGGCCATGGCGGACGGGGCCGCGGCGAGAGCCGTCACGCATACCGCGGCGAGCGCGGCGAGCGAGCGCAGGTGGAGCCGCGGAGAAGCCGTGGGCGATCCCATTCATCACTCATGTCGCCCCTTTCGGCCCTGTGCCCCATCCGGGCGGCCGGTTATGGACCATTGTTCGAGGGAACAGGGGTCGTGTGCCTCCCGCGGCCATCCTCGACATCGACGGCACCCTCGTCGACACCAACTATCAGCACGCCCTCGCCTGGTTTCGCGCCTTTCGCCAGCACGACGAGCTGCTCCCCATCTGGCGTATCCACCGGCACATCGGTATGGGCGGCGACCACTTGATCGAGGCGCTGCGCGGCGAGGCGGTCGAAGAGGAGAAGGGGGAGGACATCCGCGCGGCCGAGAAGGCGCTCTACCTGGCGATGATCGAGGAGGTCGAGCCGCTGCACGGCGCGCGGGAACTGATCGTCGACCTCAAGGACCGCGGCCACGCCGTCGTGCTGGCCAGCTCGGCGAAGGAGAACGAGGTCGACCATTACCTCGACCTGCTCGACGCCCGCGACCTCGCCGACGGCTGGACCACCTCGGCGGACGTCGAGGCGACCAAGCCGGAGCCGGATCTCGTCAAGGCCGCCGTCGAGAAGGCCGGGGGAGGCGACGCCGTGATGATCGGCGACTCGACATGGGACTGCGAGGCCGCCGGGCGCGCCGGGCTCGAGACCGTCGCCGTGCTTACCGGCGGCTTCTCGGAGGCCGAGCTGAAGGATGCCGGTGCGGTTGCGGTATACCGGTCGATCGACGAGCTGCGCAAGTCGCTCGAAGAGACGCCGCTATGTCCGACAAGCTAGGCACCTACCGCGAGAAGCGCGACTTCGAGAAGACCTCGGAGCCGGCCGGCCGCCGCGGGAAGAAAGCGGCGGCGTCTCGGTTCGTCGTCCAGGAGCACCACGCGCGGCGCCTGCACTGGGACCTGCGCCTCGAACACGACGGGGCGCTCGCGTCCTGGGCCCTGCCCCGAGGGATCCCGGAGCACCCCGACGAGAACCGGTTGGCCGTTCACACCGAGGACCACCCGCTCGAGTACCTCGAGTTCGAGGGCGTGATCCCAAAGGGGGAGTACGGCGCCGGCACGATGAACGTGTGGGATCGCGGCACCTTCGACGCCGAGAAGTTCCGAAAGAACGAGGTGATCGCAACCTTCAGCGGCGAGCGCATGCGCGGGCGCTACGCGCTCTTTCAGACGCGTGGCGACGACTGGATGATCCACCGCATGGACCCGCCGCTGGACCCCGGCTACGAGCCGATGCCGGACCGCCTGACCCCGATGCTCGCCAAGAGCGGGAAGCTCCCCCGAGACGAGGAGAAGTGGGCCTTCGAGGTCAAGTGGGACGGTATCCGCACCGTCCTCTTCTGCGACCACGGCCACATGTCCCTGCAGGGCCGCAACTTCACGGACTTCACGCCTCGCTATCCCGAGGTACGCGAGCTGGCGCGCGAGCTCGGTGCCCGGCGCGTGATCCTCGACGGCGAGGTGGTGGCCTTCGACGAGCAGGGAAGGCCGAGCTTCGAGCGCCTGCAGTCGCGCATGCACCTCGGCTCCGACTCGGCGGTCAAGCGCCGGATGCGCGACATTCCCGCCACCTACATCGCGTTCGACCTGCTCTATCTCGACGGTCACTCGACCACGAGCCTGACTTACGAGGAGCGGCGCGAGCTGCTTGACGCACTCGAGCTCGAGGGCCCCGCGTGGCGCGCTCCCGACTACCACCGCGGGGAGGGGACCGCTCTGCTGGCGGCGACCAAGGAGCTCGGCATCGAGGGTGTGATCGCCAAGCGGCTCGACAGCACCTACGACTCCGGCCGGCGCAGCTCGGCCTGGATCAAGGTCAAGAACGTCTGCGAGCAGGACGTGGTGATAGGCGGCTGGGCGCCCGGGGAGGGGAAGCGCAGCGGCCGGGTGGGGGCGCTCGCCACCGGGCTCATGGAGGACGGCAAGCTCAGCTACGCCGGCAAGGTGGGAACCGGCTTCACCGACCGCACGCTGGCGATCCTCGAGCGCGAGCTGACGCCGCTGCGCCGCGACACCTCGCCCTTCGAGGGCCGCCAGCCGCCGAAGGGCACGATCTTCGCCGAGCCGCGGCTCGTCGCGCGCGTCGAGCTGCGCGAGTGGACCAAGAGCAACACGATGCGCGCGCCCTCGTTCAAGGGCCTGCGCGACGACATCGATCCGCAAGATTGCACCCGCGAAGGAGGGTAAGCCCGCCTCCTCAGGGTAACTTTGGTGGCATGGCGCGCGCAATCTGGAGCGGTGCGATCAGCTTCGGCCTGGTCAACATCCCCGTGAAACTGTTCAGTGCGGTCTCGCGCAAGACCGTCCGTTTCCACCAGATCGACGCCGAGTCCGGCTCCCGCGTTCGCCAGAAGCGAGTGGGCGGCGACGGAGAAGAGGTGCCCTACGAGCAGATCGTGAAGGGCTATGAGATCGGCCCCGACCGCTACGTGACGATCACGCCCGAGGAGCTCGAGTCGCTCGAGCCCCAGAAGACGCGCACGATCGATATCGAGGACTTCGTCGACCAAGAGGGCATCGACCCGATGTTCTACGACCACCCCTACTACCTGGCGCCGGACACGGGCGCGGCGAAGGCCTACCGCCTCCTGGTCGACGCGATGGAGCAGTCGGGCAAGGTCGCGATCGCGCGGGTCGTGCTGCGCTCGAAGGAGCACCTGGTGGCGATCCGCCCCCGCGAGGGCGTGCTCGCGATGGAGACGATGCTGTTCGCCGACGAGGTGGTCGCGCCCGAGTCGCTCGACGAGCTCGCCGCTGACGGTGAGGTCAAGACGAGCGACCGCGAGCTCGCCATGGCGAAGCAGCTGATCGAGTCGCTCACCTCGGAGTTCGAGCCCGAGAAGTACCGCGACGAGTACCGCGACCGGGTGCTCGACCTGATCGAGCGCAAGGCGCAGGGCGAGACCGTTGTGATCGAGGCACCTGCCGAGGAGCCGAAGAAGGTGCCGGACCTGATGGCGGCGCTCGAGGCGAGCATCGCCGCCTCGAAGGGGCCGGCGCCGAAGAAGAAGCGCGCTCCGGCGAAGAAGAAAGCGGCCGCGAAGGCCTAGGTGGCAGCCGCCCGGCTCGAGGTCCAAGTCGAGGGCCGGACGCTCTCCCTCTCCAACCTCGGAAAGGTGCTCTACCCCGTTCCGGGGTTCACCAAGGGCGAGGTGATCGACTACTACACGCGGATCGCGCCGGTCCTGCTTCCGCACCTGCGCGACCGCCCGCTGACGCTCAAGCGCTACCCGAACGGCGTCGACGCGGGCCACTTCTATGAGAAGAACTGCCCCTCGCACGCGCCCGAGTGGGTGCGTAAGGCGCGTGTCGACAAGATCGATTACTGCGTCTGCGACGACCTGGCCACGCTGGTCTGGCTGGCCAACCTCGCCGACCTCGAGCTCCACCCCTCGCTCTCGCTCGTGGACGACATCAACCGGCCGACCGTCATGGCGTTCGACCTCGATCCCGGTCCGCCCGCCGGTCTAGCCGAGTGTTGCGAGGTGGCGTTCATACTGCGCGACGCACTCGGCCAGGTCGGCCTCCAGAGCGTCCCGAAGACCTCGGGCTCCAAGGGCATCCAGGTGTACGTGCCGCTCAATACCGACGACGTCGACTACGACCACGGCACCAAGCTGCTCTCGCAGGCGCTCGCGCGCCACCTGGAGGCCGCGCATCCGAAGCTGATCGTCTCCCAGCAGAAGAAGGAGCTTCGGCGCGGCAAGGTCCTGATCGACTGGAGCCAGAACGACGAGCACAAGACGACCGTGTGCGTCTATTCGCTGAGGGCGCGCGAGCGCCCGACGGTCTCGGCGCCGCTTGGGTGGGAGGAGCTCGAGGATCCCGCCACGCTCGTGTTCGAGGCCGCGGACGTCCTCCGTCGCGTCGAGGAGCGCGGCGACCTCTTCGCGCCGGTGGCGGAGCTCAGACAGGAGCTGCCCTCGCTGTGAGGATCAGGGAGGTCGTGCTGCCGACGCCCGAACCGGAGGCACTGGCCGGCTTTCACGCCGACTTTCCGAGCGCGACCCGTCTGCGCTTCGAGCCTGGCCCGGCGGTCTGCTCCCACGTGGCCCTCAACGTCCCTCCGGATCGCTTCGAGGAGGCCGTGGCCTTCGCTCGCGAGCGTGTTGAGCTATTGGCGGACGATGTCTCCTTCCCGCACTGGCGCGCGCGGGCGGCCTACTTCTACGACCCGGCCGGGAACCTCATCGAGCTGATCGCGCGCGAGCGCGCGCCGGGCCGGGAGCTGTTTCTGGAGCTGAGCGAAGTCGGCCTGCCAGTAACCGACGTGGGCGCGGCGGTGGAGTTCCTCGAGTCCGAGCTCGGCCTGGCTCACTTCAGCGGGGACCGCCAGAGCTTCAGCGCGGTTGGCGACGACCGCGGCCTGTTCATCCTCGTGCCCGTCGGCCGCCAGTGGCTATTCACAGACCGGCCGGCTCCGCGCCATCCGATCGAGGTGACGATCGAAGCGGAGCGGGACGCCGAGCTGCGCTTGCCCGGCTCCGAGCACATGGTCCGGCTAGCCTCCTCCTGAGAATGATCGACTGGTCGCTCGCCCGGCAGGTGGCGCGTCTCGCGGCAGGCGCGGGCGACCGCGAGGGCCCGGATGCCGACGTGACCGCGCTCTGCGCCGAGATGGAGCCGCACGTGGCCGCCTACACGCGGCTCGTGCCGAGCTCGCCGCTGCCCGCTCCGGAGCTCGTCACCCGCGAGGAGTGGTCCGCCGTGAACCTGGGCTCGCTCGCCGCCATGCTCGATCCGGTGGCAGAGCGCCTGGAGAGCCGGCTCGACTTCGCCGGGCCGCTGGCGGGTGCGCTCAAGGCCGGAGCGACCGCGACGCTTGCCGCCGAGGTGGGCCTCGTGGTCGGCTACCTCTCCCAGCGCGTGATCGGCCAGTACGAGGTATCGCTGCTGGGAGGCGACGCTCCGCCCCGCCTGCTGTTCGTCGGGCCCAACCTGCGCAAGGCGGTGCGCGAGCTCAAGGTAGAGCCGGACCCCTTCCATCGCTGGATCTGCGCGCACGAGTTGACGCACGTCTTCCAGTTCCAGGGCGTGCCCTGGCTGCGTGGCCACCTGAGTGCACTGGTGCGCGAATACCTGTCGAGCGTGGAGGTGCGCATCGAGCGCGGCGTGGCCGGCGGGCTGCCGTCGCTGCCAAACCCGTCGCACCTGATCGACGCCTTCCGCGAGGGCGGCCTCGCCACGCTCGTGCAGACACGCGAGCAGCGAGCGCTCATGGGGCGCATGCAGGTGGCGATGGCTGTGGTGGAGGGCTACTCCGAGCACGTGATGGACGCGATCTCTCCCGAGACGATCCCCGGCCACGCCGGGCTGCGCGAGGCGATGGACAACCGCCGCCGCAGCCGCTCCGCGCCGGCACGCATGATTGAGCGCCTGCTGGGGTTCGAGATGAAGCTACGCCAGTACGAGCAGGGCAAGCGCTTCTGCGACGCCGTGGTGGCCGCTGCGGGCATGCAGGCCCTGAACCGGGTGTGGGAGTCCCCCGCTGCGCTGCCCACGCCGGAGGAGCTGGAAGCGCCGGCGAGCTGGCTGGAGCGCCCGGGCCCGCTCCCCGCTGCCGCCTGAAGGAATCAGACCCCTTTCGTGTAACCGCTCGGTCGCGGGGGTTTACGTACAAGTGTTCGATGGTATAGTTCTACCGAGGTTACAACTAACAAGCTTAGGAGATTCCCCAATGGCTCCCCAGACCGAGACTCAACGCAAGGCCACGGCACAGAAGGCCGCCGCCACGCGTCGTCGCAACGCCGCGAAGCGCAGCCAGTCGGCCCGCAAGGCGGCCGAGACTCGCGCGCAGGCCGAGCTGAACACCCTTCAGGCCGTTCAGGCCCAGGCCGAGCGTGCCGTCCTGATCCCGGTGGGCGCCGCCCTCGTGGCGCGTGACGCCGTGGTCGAGGTCGTGACTCCCTACACCGAGGGTCGTGAGAGCGCCGAGCGCGAGCTCAACAAGCTCGGCAAGAGCGTCTCGACCAACCTGCGCAAGTACGAGCGCCGCGGCACGACCGCCCGCAACCGCACACTGCGCGAGGTCAAGCGCAGCCGCACCCGCCTCGAGCGCGTGCTGCGCCAGCGCCGCACGAAGACCGTGCGCACGGTCAAGCAGAACCGCCGTGACTTCGAGAAGCAGGTGCAGACGGCCCGCCGCGAGGTCCAGGGCCAGGCCGAGGGCATCGTCAACCGGGTCGCGTCGATCGCATAACGGGCTGGGCCGCAAGCGCTCGGCTCGGCCGAGCGCGCGCGGATGGCTTCACCCTTCCCCCCGGCCGGGGCGCCCCAACGGCGCTGCGGAGAGACCGGACCGGGGTAGAGCTGGCGGCATACATATCCCGCCGCCAGTGCAGTATCTCTCCTCCCTCAGCCGGCGCCGTCCCCGTTTGCTCGGGGGCGGCGTTGGCGCTCTGCGACAATGGATTCGATGCCGACGTACGAGCAGATTCAAGACGCCCTCCGCAAAGTGATCGACCCCGAGCTTCGCAAGGACATCGTGTCCCTGGGAATGGTCCGGTCGATCGAGATGCCGGAGGAGGGAAGGGTGGACGTGGTCGTCTCGCTGACCACGCCCGGCTGCCCGATTCGCTCCCACTTCGAGAAGGCCGTGAAGGAGAGCATCACCGCGCTTGGCTCCGTGGGCCTCGTGAACGTGAGCTTCGACGTGCTGTCCCCAGACGAGAAGCAGTCGCTCTCGCAGCGCCTCGGCCGGGGTCAGGACGGCCTCCCCGAGGGGGCGCTCGCCGCCGTCAAGAACGTGATCTGCATCGGCTCCGGCAAGGGCGGTGTCGGCAAGTCCACCGTCACGGCCAACCTCGCCGCCGCATTGCAGATGGAGGGCAAGACCGCGGCCGCGCTCGACGCCGACGTCTGGGGCTACTCGATCCCGCGCATGCTCGGCGTGCACGGGCGCCCGATGGTCTCCGCCGAGCGCAAGATCCTGCCACTCGACGCCCACGCCGGCGTCAAGGTCATCTCCATCGAGTTCTTCCTCAACGAGCAGGACCAGGCGATCACCTGGCGTGGGCCGATGCTCCACAAGGCGATCCGCCAGTTCCTCGAGGACGTCGACTGGGGCGAGCTCGACTACCTGCTGATCGACCTGCCTCCGGGCACCGGCGACGTCTCCATGACGCTCGCCCAGCTACTGCCTCAGGCGCGCTTTGTCATCGTGACCACGCCCCAACCGGCCGCCCAGCATGTGGCCAAGCGCGCCGCTGACACGGCCCTGCGCTTCGACCTCGAGATCGCCGGCGTCGTCGAGAACATGTCCGGCTTCGTCACGCCCAACGGCGATCGCTTCACGATCTTCGGCGAGGGCGGCGGCCAGGTGCTGGCCGACGACCTGGACGTCCCCCTCCTCGGCAAGATCCCGCTCCAGGAGGAGCTCAGGGTCTGCGCCGACGAGGGAATGCCGCTGGTTCTCGAGGATCCCGATGCCCCGGCCGCCCAGGCGCTTTTCCACATCGCGCGCGGCATCATCGCCGCCACGCCGCAGGAGCTCGCGGTCTTCCAGGCACCGAGCGGGCCGCCCGTCCCGCAGGTGACGGGCACGGCTCTACCGATGGCGCCCTAGCCGAAGCTAGCGGGCCTGCTTGTAGTAGTCGACGTTGATCTGGATGTAGTTCTGCCACTCGTCGGGCAGCTGGTCCTCGGCAAAGCAGGCATCGACCGGGCAGGCCTCGACGCAGGCGTCGCAGTCGATGCACTCCTCGGGGTCGATGTAGAGCTGCGTGACGCTGTCGTAGTCGGGCTCATCGGGCGTCGGATGTATGCAGTCGACGGGGCATACCTCGACGCACGAATTGTCTTTGGTGTCGATGCAGGGTTCGGCGATCACGTAAGCCATGGAGCGCGGCATCCTATCGTTGGCCCCATGGCGATCACCTCCAAGTTGATCGGCGTCCGCGGGCGAAAACAGGCCGAAAAGCTCGGCATCGATCCCGCCCGTGTGCCGCCCGGGCAGTACCTGACCGAGAAGTTCCCGGTGTTGAGCGTGGGGCGAAATCCCAAGTTCGATCTCACCGACTGGGACCTGCGCCTGGATGGCGAGGTCGAGAGCCCGCTCGCCTGGAGCTGGGAGGAGCTTCACGCCCTGCCGCAGAGCGAGGTCACTGTGGACATCCACTGCGTCACCCGCTGGTCGAAGCTGGACACGACCTGGCGAGGCGTGCGCGTGCGCGACCTGCTCGAGCGCGCCGGCGTGAAGCCCTCGGGGACCCATCTGATGGCCCACTGCGACGGCGGGTACACCACCAACCTTCCGGTCGAGGCCGCATTGGCCGATGAGGTCCTTGTGGCTCACACCTACGACGGAAAGCCGCTCGAGCCAGACCACGGAGCTCCGCTGCGCCTACTCGTGCCGCGGCGCTACTTCTGGAAGTCGGCGAAGTTCCTGCGCCGGCTCGAGGTGATGAGCGGCGACCGCATGGGCTTCTGGGAGCTCAACGGCTACCACAACGACGCCGATCCCTGGCAGGAGCAGCGGCACTGGTTCTGATGGTCGAGCGCCTTCGCACCTGGCTGTGTCCCACCCCCGAGCACCGGGTGCGCGTAGTCGAGGCGGGCCCGCGCGTGCGCACGGCGCGGAGGGTCGCCGCCGGCGCGATCGGCGTGGGTACGCTGCTTGCCGCCCCCTGGACCGGCTGGTGGACACTCGCCCTGTTCGTGCCCGCCGGCGTGCTGTTGCTCACACTTGACCGCTTTCTCGATCGCTCGGACAGTCCCGAGCTGATCGCGCTGGGCACGCTGCTCGCCATGATGGCCCTGATTGCCGCGGCCGCAGCGGGCACCGGCGGCTCGGACAGCCCTGTGCTCGTCTGGCTCGCCATCCCGCCCGGCATGGCGGCTCTGCGTTTTCGCTGGACGGTCACGATGACACTGTGCGCCGTGGCCGCCCTGACGCTCCTGGCGGTGGGCCTGGGCGTGGACGCGGCCGCGGTGGCCGACGATCCGGTCACGATGATCGCGGCCCTGGTGATGCTCGCCAATGTCGTCGCCGTGACCTCGGCGCTCATGCGCGGGGAGCTCGAGCATCGCCAGCGCGCGGTGATCGATCCCCTCACAGGCCTGCTCAACCGCGGGGCGATCAAGTCGCGAGCGCCGGAGCTCGAGCAGCAGGCGCGCGTCACGGGGGCATCGGTCTGCCTGGTGCTCTGCGACCTCGACCGCTTCAAGCAGGTCAACGACACCTACGGTCACGAGCGCGGCGATGCGGTCCTCAAAGAGGCGGCATATGCGATCCGCAAGACGCTGCGCTCGTTCGAGCTGGTCTACCGCATCGGCGGGGAGGAGCTGCTCGTGGTGCTCCCGGACGTGGAGCTCGCGGAGGGCGTCGCGATCGGGGAACGCCTGCGCATCGCCGTTGAGGACGCGCGCCCCGGGGGCTTGGATCTGACGTTGTCCGCCGGCGTGGCCGCCGCGGCCGGTCACGCCGTGTCCTACGACGATCTCTTTCGCGAGGCCGACGGCGCTCTGCTGTGCGCCAAGCGCGCCGGCCGCAACCGCGTCGAGGTCGCCGGGCTGCGCGAGCCCGTCCCGGCCGAAGCTGCGTCCGCCTAGCTCGAGCCGTCGCGTTCGCAGACCAACTCGTAGTCTGCGAGTCGTGAGCGAGCCCGACCCCTACCTCGACTCCTTCACCCGCCTCGTGGGTGCCCGGGCGCTCACTACCGCCACCCTCCTCGGCGTCTTCGACTCCCTGCATGAGCAGCCCGGGAGTGCCGAGGAGCTCGCCGGTCGCCTCTCACTCGATCCGCTGGGCGCGGACACGCTGCTCACCACCCTCCTCACCCTGGGCTACGTCGAGCCCGCGCAGGGAGGTGCGCTGCGCAACAGCGCAGTGAGCGAGCGGCTGCTGGTCAGCTCGTCGCCCGAGTCGATCGCCACCTTCGTCGGGGCCCAGGGGGACCTGCACTGGCAGGCCCTCGCACTGCTTCCCGACGCCGTTCGCGACGGGAGCGCGTACGCGATGCACGAGGAGCGTCGCGACGAGACCGAGCGCTGGGAGGCCTACATCCGCGGCCTGTACGAGATCTCGCGCGCCGAGCATGACGCGAATGCCGCTCTGGTGCCGGTGGAGGAACCGCGCCGCCTCGTGGACGTGGCGGGCGGCCATGGTGGCTTTTCGATGGCGATGTGCCGCCGCCATCCGGGCCTGGAGGCCACGGTGCTCGACCTGCCGCCGAGCGCCGCGGTGGGGCGCAAGATCGTGGCGGAGCAGGGCTACGCCGAGCGTGTGTCGTTTCGCGAGGGCGATGTGTTCGAGCTGGGCCTCGGCAAGGAGCTCGACGTCGTCTCGGTCTTCAACCTGGTCCACCACCTTCCCGAGGAGCGCGATCGCGAGCTCTGCCGGATGGCGCGCGCAGCCCTGCGCCCTGGCGGCGTCCTGGTGATCGGCGACTCGGCGCGCCCCGAGCCGGGCGAGCCGGTCTCCGAGCACGGCGCGATCTCGAGCCTGCTGTTCTACGCCTGGAGCCACTCGCACAACTTCAAGCCGTCGGAGCTGCGCTCCTGGATGGAGGACGCCGGCTTCGAGCGGGTCGAGTCACATCGAAATGAGCGCTCCCCGTGGCGGGTGATCGTGGTGGGCAGGACGGCCGGGTGATCCTGCTCACCGGCGCCACCGGCACGGTCGGCTCGGCGTTGCTTCGTCGCCTCACGGCGACGGGGGAGCCGGTGCGCTGCCTGGTGCGCGACCCGCGCGGGCTCGGCGACCAGCGCGTGCGCGTGCAGATCGCGATGGGCGATCTCGCGGACCCGCCCTCGTTTCGCAACGCGCTGCGCGGTGTGGACACGGTGATCCACCTCGCCGCCGCGATCCGCGACGAGCCGCACGCCTCGATCGAGGAGCTCAACGCGGTGGCGACGCTGCGGCTGGTCCGCGCTGCCGAGCGCGCCGGTGCGCGCCGTTTTGTGTTCTTCTCGGCGATGGGGGCGGTGCATCACTCCCGGACGCGCTTCATGCGCGCGAAGGCGCTGGCCCAGCGCGCGGTCGAGTCGTCGGCGCTCGAGACGACGATCTTTCGCCCGTCGATCGTCTACGCGCCCGGGGACCCGTGGCTCACCCTTCTCGAGCGCTTCTCCTACCTCCCGGCGATCCCCGTCTCGGGCTCCGGGAGCGCGCTGTACCAGCCGATCTGGGCCGACGACGTCGCCGACTGCGTGGTCGCCGCCCTGATGGCGTCCGGGCCACGCCGGCGCTCGTTCGAGCTCGCCGGCCCGCAGACGCTCTCTTACGACGAGATCGTGCGCGCGGCCCTGGCGCGCACCGGCCGCCGCCGGCCGCTGCTGCACGTTCCGTTGCCGGTGGTGCGCGCGGCGCTTCGGCTGCTTCGCCTGCTCGGCGGTCCAAAGGTCTTCGCCACCTGGGAGGAGGCGGAACTGATGGAGGAGCCGATGACCGCCGCGAGCGGCACGGCCGCCGCCGAGTCGCTCGGCGTGAGACCGCTGGCGATGGCAACGGTGCTGGGTACGCGCTGAGCTCCGAGAACAACGGCAGCAAGTAAGGCAGCCCGGGCCGGGGCCGGGCCGTCGTCCGCACGCTCCCGAGTTTTTGTCTGTCGGGCAGAGAAAAGCGCGGGAGCGTGGCCGGTCAGGCCCCCTCCGAGCACAAATGCGAGGGGCCCGCCGAAGCGGGCCCCTCGAAACACGCCGAGCCCGGCCAACCGGCCAGACATCAGCGGGGGTCCGGGGGCGTGAGCCCCCGGGTGCTGCTCTACATCATTCCGTCCATACCGCCCATGCCGCCGCCTGGCATGCCGGCGGCTTCCTTCTCGGGCATCTCGGCGATGATCGCCTCGGTGGTGAGGATGTTCTTGCCGATCGACGCCGCGTTCTGCAGCGCGGAGCGCGTCACCATTGCCGGGTCGATCACGCCGTCCTTGACGAGATCGACGATCTCGCCGGTCTCCGCGTTCAGGCCGTCGTTCTTGCCCTTGGCGTTGCGGACGTCGTTGACCACGACGGAGCCCTCGAGCCCCGCGTTGTCGGCGATCTGGCGAAGCGGCTCCTCCAGAGCGCGGAAGATGATCTGCGCGCCTGTGCGCTCGTCACCCTCGAATGCGTCCAGCTTGATCGCATCCTGCGCGCGCAGGAGCGCGACACCGCCGCCCGGAACGATGCCCTCTTCGAGGGCGGCCCGGGTGGCCTGCAGCGCGTCCTCGACGCGGTGCTTCTTCTCCTTCATCTCGGTCTCGGTGGCAGCGCCAACCTTGACCACCGCGACGCCGCCGGCCAGCTTGGCCAGCCGCTCCTGCAGCTTCTCGCGGTCGAAGTCCGAGTCGGTGTTCTCGATCTCGGTCTTGATCTGGTTGATGCGACCCTTGATGGCGTCGCTGTCGCCTGCGCCGTCCACGATCGTGGTCGTGTCCTTCGCGACCACCACGCGACGGGCGCGGCCGAGCTGCGAGAGCTGGGTGTTCTCCAGCTTGAGACCCATCTCCTCGGTGATCACCTCGCCGCCGGTGAGGATCGCGATGTCCTCGAGCATGCGCTTGCGGCGATCGCCGAAGCCCGGGGCCTTCACCGCGACGCCCGTGAACGTGCCACGGAGCTTGTTCACCACGAAGGTGGCGAGCGACTCGCCCTCCACGTCCTCGGCGATGACCAGGATCGGCTTACCCGACTGGATCACCTGCTCGAGCACCGGCAGGATGTCGCGCACCGAGCCGATCTTCTGGTTGGCAATGAGGATGTAGGGATCCTCGAGGGTGGCCTCCATGCGCTCCTGGTCGGTGACCATGTAGGGCGAGATGTAGCCCTTGTCGAACTGCATGCCCTCGGTGAACTCCAGGTCCATCCCGAAGGTCTGGCCCTCCTCGACGTTGACCACGCCGTCCTTGCCGACCTTGTCGATCGCATCGGCAATCACGTCGCCGATCTCGTCGTCGGCGGCGGAAATGGCCGCCACGCGGGCGATCTGGTCCTTGCCGGAGATCTCGGTCGATACTTCCTTGATCCGGTCGACGACCTGGTCGACGGCCTTCTCGATGCCGCGCTTGAGACCAAGCGGGTTGGCACCGGCGGCCACGTTCTTCAGGCCCTGGCGCACGATGCGCTGGGCCAGCACGGTGGCGGTTGTGGTGCCGTCGCCCGCGATGTCGTTGGTAGCGGTGGCCACCTCGCGTACGAGCTGGGCGCCCTGGTTGGCAAACGGATCCTCGATCTCGATCTCTCGAGCGATGGAGACGCCGTCATTGGTAATCGTCGGTGCACCGAACTTCTTGTCGATCACTACGTAGCGGCCCTTGGGGCCGAGCGTGACCTTGACTGCGTTCGCGACGGCGTCAACGCCGTCTTCGAGCGCGCGGCGCGCCTCCGAGTCGTACTTGAGCTCCTTGTGAGCCATTCGTTCTCCTAGGCTGCGACTTTGGCGAGCACGTCCGACTCCCGCAGGACGAGAAGGTCTTCACCCTCGACCTGGACCTCGGTGCCGCCGTACTTCGAGTACAGGACCTCGTCGCCTTCGGCGACGTCGAGCGGGATGCGCTTGTCGCCATCCTCGTCCCACTTCCCATCTCCGACCGCAAGGACCTTGCCGCGCTGCGGCTTCTCCTTGGCCGTGTCGGGAAGGACGATTCCGCTCGCGGTGGTCTCCTCCTCTTCGATCGCCTGAACGATCAGGCGATCCCCAAGAGGCTTGAGATTCATGCGTACCTCCAAATTGAAGTGCGTGTCCTTGGCACTCTAGCGTTAAGAGTGCCAACAGTGGCACTCTAGCACCGAGAGTGCCACGGGGACTTCGCGGCCCGGGAAGCGGCTAGTTCTGCTGCGGCGCGTCGGGCCTCATGCGCTCGCGGATCTCGGACGGCCTGTCGGAGATCTGGGAGAAGCGCACCACCGTCACGGCATCCTCCAGCTCGACCTTGCGGCCGTAGATCTGCTCGAGGAAGTGGACCATCTCGTCGAGCCGGCGGAACTCGGGATTGTCGTGCTCGATGTCGCGTGGGGAGAGGTCGCGGGCCTGCTTTACCTCGACGGAGTCGATCACGGCCTCGAAGATCCGCTCCCGGGGCGAGTGCTGGAAGCCCACGGTGATCAGCACGAGCTCGCCCTTGCGGTACTTCTTGCTTTTGTCGCCGAGTCGGATCGTGGCGGTCTTACGACCGCGCTTGAGCTGGTCGATGAAGATCGGCGAGTAGAAGTTGAGGACGAACACGACCGGGGCAGCCTAGCGGCCCTGCGCCAGGCGCGAAAGAGCGGTGCCGGCGATCTCGCGCTCCCCCTTGTACGCCAACCGCTCGGGCGCCTCCTCCAGGGGGATCCAGAGAGCCTCCTCGACCTCGTGATCGTGGTCCTCGACGCTCCCCGACCGATAGCGAAACAAGAAGAACGAGACGATCTTCATCACCCGCTCGCCGTCGCGGACATACCAGTAGCGGATGTCGCCGAGCTTTTCGACGAGCTCGGTCTCCAGCCCGGCCTCCTCCCGCACCTCGCGCTGGGCGGCCTCCGCCGATGACTCGCCGGGGTCCGGGTGTCCCTTCGGCAGCGCCAGGATCTGCTCGCGGACTCGCACGACCGCCACGAACGCACGGCCCTGCATGCGGCGTGTGACCACGCCGCCGGCCGAGAACTCGCGGATCACGTCTCGCTCACGAGCGGCACGAAGCGCACGGCCGCCACGGCCTCCTGCTCACCGTCGCGAAAGCGCACCAACTGCTCGCGGCGCCCGCGCTCGACCGGGCAGACCAGAGCCGCTCCGGGCGCCAGCTGCTCGAACAGCGGCTCGGGCGGCCGGTTCTTCGCCGTGGCGGTCACGGATATCCCGTCGAACGGCGCGCGCTCGGGAGCGCCCAGCGAGCCGTCGCCGACGCGCACCTCGACATTGGTGTAGCCCAGCTCGCCGAGCACCTCGGCCGCCTTGGCGGCGAGGCTGCCGAAGCGCTCGACGGTGATCACGCGGGTACACAGCCGCGACAGCACGGCCGCTCCGTAGCCCGAGCCGGTGCCCACCTCGAGCACGGTCTCCTCGCCCTTGAGCTCGAGCAGCTGGGCCATGCAGGCGACGATCCAGGGTTGCGAGATCGTCTGTCCCTCGCCGATGCGCAGCGCACCGTCGCGGTAGGCCCGGCGGCGCAGCTCCTTGGGCACGAAACGCTCGCGCGGGACCTCGGACATCGCGGACAGCACGCGCTCGTCGGTGATCCCGCGGCGGCGCAGCTGGCGCTCCACCATCCGGATGCGCCGGTCAGTGAATGTAGTTTCGGAGTCGTCCCGGGTCATGCACGGTCACCTTGCCTCTTCCGAGGGTGACCACCCCGGCGCGCTCGAGCGTGGCAAGGAAGCGGCTTGCGCTCTCGCGTGACGTGCCTGCCAGATTCGCGATCTCCGCCTGGGTGGCGCGGATCAGGACGTCGGCCTCGGGCGCGCCCTCAGCCTGCCGGGCCACGGTCTGAGCCAGGATCGCGCTGGCCACTCGTCCGGCCACGGTCTGGAATGACTGCTGGAGCAGCCGCTCGTTCGCCCGGCTGACGCGCTCGGCCAGCGAGGCCAGCAGCTTCAGCGCCAGGTCGGGGTGGCGGCGGATGAGGCGCTGCACGTCGCCGGCCAGCAGAGCCACGGCCGTCGCCGCCTCGACCGCCTCGGCCGTGGCCGAGCGCGTTTCGCCGCGGAACATGGCGAGCTCCCCGAACAGGGCGCCCGTGCGGAGCTCTGCAAGGGCGACCATCCGCCCGTCCTGGTGCTCGCGGGTCAGCACCACGGCGCCTGTGCGAAGCAGGTAGCAGGTGTCTCCGCTGTCGCCCTCCCGGAAGATGACCTGCCCGCGATCCCAGCTTCGGGGGACGGCCACCTGGGCCACCGCCTCGAGCTCGCGGGGGTCGAGATCGGAGAACACCTCCGTGGCCGCGAGCAGCCGAACGGTCTCCTCTCCGTCGTGCGTATTGCGCCCCCGAGCAGCCATGGGCGGATAATGCTGTCATGGCAGTCGCTCCGGAAGCCGTCAGCTTGCAAGATGTCGAGGCCGCGGCGGAGCGAATCGCGGGCAAAGTGCGCCGTACGCCGATGCTTCCGGCGGGCGAGCTCGGCCGGCGCGTGGGGGCGCGCGTTTGGCTCAAGGCGGAGAACCTTCAGCTCACCGGGTCCTTCAAGGCGCGCGGGGCTACCAACACGATCGCCCAGCTCTCCAAGGAGGCCCTGGAGTGCGGCGTGGTGGCCGCCAGCGCGGGAAATCACGCGCAGGCAGTGTCGTGCGCGGCGCGCGAGGCGGGCGCCCGTGCCGTGCTGGTGATGCCCGCCGGGGCCCCGCTCGCGAAGGTCGCGGCGGTGCGCCAGTACGGCGGGGAGGTGCGCCTCGTCGAGGGCGGCTTCGACGAGGCCGGCACCGAGGCGAAGCGGCTCGCCGAGGACGAGGGCATGACGATGGTGCACGCTTTCGACCAGCCGCAGATCGTGGCCGGGCAGGGCACCGCCGGCCTCGAGATCGCCGAGCAGGCGCCCGGAGTGAGGTTGGTGGTGATCCCGCTCGGGGGCGGCGGGCTGGCTGCCGGAATCGGATTGGCCGTCGCTGCGCGCCTGCCCGACGTGCGCGTGGTCGGAGTGCAGGCCGAGGCCTGCGCCCCCTACATCGACTCGCTCGCGGCGCGTCGCCCGGTCGGCGCGCGCTCGGCGAACACGATCTGCGACGGCATCGCCGTCAAGCGCCCGGGTGACTTCACGCTCCCACTCGTGGAGCGCTACGTCGACGAGGTCGTCACGGTCTCCGACGATCAGGTGGCCGAGGCGATGGTGCTGCTGCTCGAGCGGTCCAAGCTCGTCGCCGAGGGGGCGGGAGCGGTGGCGGTCGCGGCGCTGATGCATGGCTGCGTGAAGGCGCCGCTCGAAGGCGACGTCTGCGCCGTGCTGTCCGGCGGGAACGTCGACGCCTCGCTGCTTTCGGAGGCGATCCGCCTGGGCGAGACCGCAGCGGGCCGCCGCGTTGTGCTCTCCACGGTGGTCCCCGACCGCCCGGGGTCGCTGGCCGCCCTGCTTCGGATCGTGGCCGAACACAGCGGCAACGTGGTCGACGTCGAGCACCTGCGCGACGGAATCGACCTGCACGTGCGCGAGACCGCGATCAAGCTCGTGCTGCAGACGTCCGGTCCCGGGTCCAGCAAGGAGATCCTGGCCGCAGCCCGCGCCGAGGGCTTCTCCGTGCGTGTCGAGACGGACGCTTGAGCCCGAGCCGCCGGCGCGTCACGCGCTCGGGCCTCGCCATGGCGTGCGCCCTGCTCGCCGCCGGCGCCTTTTGTCTGCCCGCCTCGGGCGAGCCCGGTTTGCGCAAGGCGATCTCGATGTCGTCGATCAACCACGGCGGCGACTACGAGGACCTGACGGCCTACGGGAACCTCGCCACGATCGGACAGACAGGCGCCCGCTGGGTGCGGATCTGGGTCCGCTGGGACAAGGCGCAGCTGTTTCCGCCGTCGCAACTCGGCTGGGCGTCCCTCGGCTCGACGGCGAACGACCTCCCCGGCTGCGGAACCGGCTGCGGCTTTCGCTACATCCAGGCGATCGACGCCCAGATAGCCGCCGCCCGCGCAGCGGGCCTCAACGTGATCCTCGCCAACTGGCACTTCCCGCGCTGGGCCAACGGCACGGCCGGCAAGCCGGCGGACTGGGCGCGCCCGGACCGCGGCTCGGCCTCGACGACCGTCGAGCGGCTGAAGCCGATGGAGTACCGCGTGCCGGTCGGGCAGCTCGGCCGGACCGGCTACTACGGGCGCTGGCTCGACTGGCTGATCGCCCGCTACGCCGGCTATGGCCGCAACCTCGCGCTCGAGATCATGAACGAGCCAAATCACCAGCTGTGGCCTCAGCAGGCGCCGAGCACGACGAGCAATCCGTATGCGCAGGGGCCGGTTGTGATCTCCTCCTACGTCGCGGAGATGCTCAACACGGCCCGAGCGGTCTCGGCCGCGCGGGGTAACCCGATCCTGCTCGCGGGTCCCGGGATGGCGGATCGCTTCGGCGCCAACAGCCGCCTGATGACCAACTTCCAGACCGCCGTGCCGGAGTCGCTTAGCCGCCTGCCCCCGTCGGGCTGGTCCGACAACTTCATCTGGTCGCATCACAACTACTCGGACGTCGAGCGCAACATCGCCTCGCCGACCCGGGCCGAGCAGGTGCGCGGCTACCTACTCGGAAGGTGGCGCGGCCGTGGCGGCACGGGCGATCCGAAGGTCTGGCTCACTGAGGGAGGCGCCCGGCTCGGCCAGTCGCAGGCCACCACGCTCGCGCTGCAGGCCGAGCTCGTGCGCCTGAACTGGGAGCGCATGACCGCCGCTCCCGGAATCCAGATGTGGACCAACTACCTGCTCTACGCAAATCCGGTCGCGGACTCCGGCCTGCGCGAGGACCGGCTCACGAGCGGCATACCGCGGCCTGTTTGGAGCACGTTTGTGGCCTTTCCCGCGAAGCTCTGACCACAGGTAGTCTCACCGGCCGATGCAGATCGCGCCCGAGGTCGCCGAGGCCATCGCCGGCGGGCGGCCGGTGGTGGCGCTCGAGAGCACCCTGATCAGCCACGGGCTGCCGCATCCGCGCAACCTGGACGTTGCGCGCGAGGTCGAGGCGGCCGTAAGGACCGGCGGGGCGGTCCCGGCCACCGTCGCCGTCGTGAGCGGCCGGGCCTGCATCGGGCTCGACGAGGCGGGCCTCGAGGCGATCGCCGCGGGTGAGACGGTGGCCAAGTGCGGGGTCCGCGACCTCGCCCCGGTCGCCGCGCGCGGCGGCCACGGCGCGACCACCGTTGCGGCCACCGCCCACCTGGCGGCCAGGGCCGGCATTCGGCTGTTCGCCACCGGTGGTCTCGGAGGCGTGCACCGCGGAGCGCGCGAGACCTGGGACGAGTCCGCCGACCTCGAAACCCTCGCCCGCACCAGGATCGCGGTCGTGTGCTCCGGGGTGAAGTCGATCCTCGATGTCGGTGCCACGCTCGAGCGGCTCGAGACGCTCGGCGTGGCCGTGCTCGGCTTCGGGACAGACAGCTTTCCGGGCTTCTACCTCGTCGACTCGGGCCATCCCGTGCCGTGGCGGGTCGACTCGGTGGCGGAGGTCGCCCTCGTCCTGGCGGCGCAGGAGGAGCTCGGGACCGAGGGCCGCGGCCTGGTCGTGGGAAATCCGCTGCCGGCGGCCGAGGCGCTCGATCGCGAGCTGCACGATCGCGTGCTGGCCGACGGCCTCGAGGCCGCGCGGCGCGAGCGGGCGACGGGCAAGGACGTGACGCCGTTCCTGCTCGACTACTTCCATCGCGAGACGGCGGGGGCCAGCCTGGAAGCGAACGTCCGCCTGGTGGTTCGCAACGCCCGGCTGGCGGCCGAGATCGCGGCGGCGGCGGCCCACGCGTGAGCCGAATCGTGGTGCTCGGCGACGTCATGGTGGACGTCGTCGCCCGGCTGGACGGTCCGCTGGCCTACGCGAGCGACGCCCCGGCGCGGATCGCCTTCCACGGCGGCGGATCCGCCGCCAACACGGCGGCGTGGCTGGCCTACGCGGGCGCTCGCCCCGTGCTGGTCGGGCGGGTGGGCGACGACGAGCGCGGCCGCGCCGCCGCCGCCGACCTCGAGGCGGCGGGGGTGGAGGTCCGGCTCGCAGTGGACGGCGAGCGCTCGACCGGCACTTGCATCGTCCTCGTCGGACCCGACGGCGAGCGCACGATGGTGCCCGATCCGGGCGCCAACGACGGCCTGGCCGCAGGCGACCTGTCGGACGAGCTCCTCGGCTCGGGCGGGCACCTCCACGTGGGTGGCTACTCGCTGCTTCGCGCGGGCTCGCGGCCGGCTGCCGAGGCGGCCATCGCGCGGGCTTGCGATCGTCGCGTGACCGTGTCGGTCGATCCGTCCTCGTCGGCGCTGCTCTCGCGCGGTTTTCTCGCCGCTGCCGAGGGGGCGGGACTGCTGCTGCCCAACGTCGCCGAGGCGCGGGCGCTGACGGGAGGTCAGGACATCGAGGCCGCTGCGCGCCATCTCGCCGAGCAGTTCCCGGAGGTGGTGGTCACGCTCGGTGCCGAGGGAGCGCTGTGGACCGATGGGCGCGACGTCGTGCGGACGCCGGCGGCGGCGCTGGGCGAAGCGGACGGCGGCGGCGAAGGGGGTGTCGTCGACGCCACCGGCGCGGGCGACGCGTTCGCTGCCGGCCTGCTCGCCGCGCGTGCCGGCGGGGCCGACCCGGCCGAGGCGCTCGCCGCGGGTTGCCGTCTCGGCGCGCGGGCGGTCGGCACGCCGGGCGGCCGGCCGGCGCGCTGAAGGCCGCCGCGCTGATGGCCATACGGCCCGGCCACAGCCGGCGCTTGGGGGTCGAATACGCCCGTACGGGAGGCCACCCTCGGGGCCCGGCGGATCGCGCGGCGCGTCGCCGATCAGGCCAGCGCGGACTCGCGCCGGCGGCGGCGCAGCCCACTGCCGGCGAGCCAGGCGATCAGCGCGATCAGGCCGAGCGGCAGCGCGATCGCCAGCACCCTGATCAACACGCCGGCGAAGCCGACGAGCAGGTCGCCGGCGTCGCCGACGGCGTCGTCGAACGCGCCGCTGGAGCCGGAGCCGGAGTTTCCGTCCTCGTCGCCGATCAGGTCGAGCGAGACGATTGCGTACTCGGTGCGCAGCCGCAGGTCGCGCAACTGACCGCGCAGGCCGTTGATCTCGCCGGCCACGAGGTCGAGCCGGGCGCGGAGTGCCTCGGCCTCCGCGTCGGTGTCGGCCTGCTCCAGGCGACGCAGCAGGCTGCGGCGCTCGGCGCGTGCGGCCTGCAGACGGTCCGTGGCGGTCACGTAGTCGCGCGTGACGTCCTGGCCGGTCTGGCTCTGGGAGCCGACCGTGGCGATCTGCGCGAGGTCGCGCAGCGCACCCTGGAGCCGGCCCGAGGGGATCCGCAGCTCGAAGGAGCCGGTCGATCCGCCGTCGCCGGTGTCGAGCTCGGAGCGCAGCACAAAGCCACCGTGCCGCGCGGTCACCCGATTGACGTCGTCGGCCGCCTGGGGAATCTCGTCGTCGGGGGCCATCAGCGTCATAGAGATCGAGCGCTCGATCCTGCGCTCGCGCCGGCCGGGCACAAAGCCCGTGCCCGGCTCGGTGGGGGGCTGACTGAGCGAGTCGGTGGCCGACGCGGCCGGCGCGTCAGGTGCGGCCTCGGCGCGTCCGCCTGAGTCGCCGCCCGCGCTCGGGGCCTCTGCCACCGAGCTGCCGCTGCTGTCGCTGTCGCCGCCGCCGCCCGGCGACGGGCCGCCCGCGGCGAACACAAGCACGACGACCAACATCGAGGGCGCCAGCACCGCGGCCACGGGGGCAAGCTTCAGCCGCGGGAGGCGGCGCTTTTTGTGCTCGCCAGGAAAGCCTGCCTGGGCCCGCTCGCGGAGGTCCTGCGCGAACGCGGGTTCCGGCACGGGCGCGTCGGCCCGCAGGGCGAGCGCCAGCTCTTGGAGCTCGCGGGCGACCGGATCGTCGTGGCGGGCTGCGCCGCCGGCGATGGCGGCGTCGACCGCGTGCAAGTCACGCTCGATCGTGGCGGTGTCTTCAGGAGGCTTCATTGCAGGCCTTTCGCAGCTTCGTCAGGGCGCGGTGCAGTCGGGTGCCCGCATTGGTCTCAGACATCCCGAGCACTCGCGCGATCTCCGAGTTCGATAGCCCGCCCGAGAATTTGAGGGCGATCAGGTCGCGTTCCTTGCCGTCGAGCCCGGCCACTGCCGCGCGCACCAGCTCGCGGCGCAGTGCCAGCTCGGCGTGGTCCTCAGTGCTGGGGGCTGCCGTGTCCTCGGGATCGGTCTCGAGGCTCGCGCGGCGCCGGCGCCGGCGCAGCTCGTCGAGCGCGGCGTTGCGCGCGATGCCGAACAGCCAGGCCCGCTCCGAGCCGCGCTCGGACTTGAAGGTGCGCTGCTTGCGGTACGCGCGCTCGAATGCGGCGGCGGTGACGTCCTCGGCCGCGGCGCGATCGCGCAGCAGCGTCGCCACGTAGGCGAAGACGTCGTCGCGCGCCGCCCGGTAGAGCGCCTCGAAGTCCAGTGCCGGGCTGGACGTCCGCGATGGGATCTCGGCGGTCAGGGTGGTCACATCCGCTACTACGACGGTGCGCGGAATCCATCACAGGGGCGGCCGATGGCGCAAACTCCGCAACCGCGGACTCGCCGCGCTGTTGTTCTCCAGGCAGATGCGACTCACGCTCGCGATCCTCGTCACGGCCGCCTTCGCCG
>JBEVKF010000104.1:0-30035 GCA_040509755.1 Thermoleophilaceae bacterium
TGACCTTTGCCATGAACCTGAGCCTGGACGGCTATATCGCCGCGCCCGGCGACGACCTCGGCTGGAGCGTGCCGAGCGACGAGCTGTTCCAGTGGTGGTCCGACCGGGTGGGGGCGACGGGCCTGGCGCTGTATGGGCGCAAGCTGTGGGAGACGATGAGCTCCCACTGGCCGACCGCCGACCAGCAGCCTGGCGCCACACCGGCGCAGATCGAGTTCGCCCGCCGCTGGCAGGACATGCCGAAGGTGGTGTTCTCCTCCACGACCAGCACGGTCGACTGGAACACCCGCCTGGTCACCGGCGACGCGGTCACCGAGATCACCCGGCTCAAGGCCGAGGATGGCGGCCCCATTGACATCGGCGGCGCCACACTCGCCGCAGCGGCCATGCGGGCCGGGCTGATCGACGAGTACGTGCTCGCCACCGCACCGGTCTTGGTGGGCGGCGGCACGCCGTTCTTCACGGCCCTGGACAACTGGGTGAACCTGAACCTGGTGGAGACCCGGACGTTTCCCGACGGCGTGCTCCTGACCAGGTACGAGACCAGGCGCTGAGTGCCCGACGTCGGATCGGCGCGGGACGATGCGGACCGGACCCCGACTCCGCCGATGGGACGTCTGCTCGTACGTCCGGCTCCGTGAGCAGCCTTGCGGCAATGGCGGAGCGAGGCGGCCGGGCCTGATGGCTACACATTCACAAGCCGGAAGGGCTGCTCGCGCACTACACGACGCCTCCGCGGCGTTCGAGCACATCCTGCCGACCGGCAAGCTCCGCATGAGTCCCTAAGAGCTCAGCTATAGGGGCGGGAACCCCCTACACGCCGTGCCCGGACAGTCTTCCCGCCCACAGCGCAGGAAGTCGCGTTTTTGGGGACAACCCGAGGACAGGCTTGAGTCGCGGATCGCGCGGGGAATACGGTCGGTGGGCTCGCTCACTACGAAGGAGTCGTCGTGAAGCGCTCACTCGTCGGTCTTGCCGTCATCGCTCTTGCGCTCGGAGCCGCCGCCTCACCAGCGGTTGCTGCCACATCCGAGCGCTACTCGTTCGATTTCGATTTCGCGGACACGATCGACTGCTCCGCGTTCAACCTGGCGCGGACCTTCAATGACGACTTCGAGGACTTCTTCAAGGTTCGAGGGCGGGTCTTTTTCGATGACGAAGCGAGCTGATCAGGGACATTGGCCACTTCTACCACCGCTCCAACGACGTCAACAGCGTCACCGGCTTCACACTTCACGAAGCACAACCACTACGTCGTGGTCATCGACTTCGTTCGCGGGACCGTGACGCTGAACGGCGCAATCAACATCATGCAGCGACCCGGCACCGGCAGCGTGATCCTCAACGTGGGCCACAAGGTCTTCGACTTGGACAGCGGAACGCCGATCGCCCTCGCGGGACCGAACCGCGCCGACGACGAGGACTTCTGCCGCGCCGTCGCGCCGTAGCTACACAGACTTGCTGACCGCTCGGGCTGCGACCGGCTGACGGAGGTGCGCACCGCTACTACTCCGTAGGAATCGAGCACTTTGCGTTCGAGGTCGACGATCGGGACGAAGTGGACGCCGCGTACGCGCGGCGCCTCGCATAGGACGCGCACGTTCACTGCCCACCCGAGGACGACCGCGACGTCGAGGACGACTACGCATTGTTCGTCTTCGATCCGGAAGGGATGCGAGTCGAGGTCTGCTGCTGGACGCGCCCCGAGACCGCGGGCTAATCCGAGAAGCCCGCGGCCTCGAGAGCCGTATCGAGATCCTGGCCCCACTCGAACCGTGCGATCCTGCCGTCGAGCAGGGTCCAGGTGTGGGCCTCCTTGTTGACGAACTCCCGGTCGCTTCCTGGACCGCAGATGTGCCAGTCGACGGCGGCCACGACGGCGTCGCCACAGTCGTACAGCTCGCGGATCTCGTGGCGGGACGACTCCCAGCCTTGGGCGAAGCGGCGCATGGCCCGTGCGACGGCGACGAGCCCGCGGCGCACGCCCGGTTCAACCGCATAGGGAGGATTGACGTACTCGACGTCGGGAGTCGCGAGCTTCAGGAGCTCCTCGGGATCTCGATCGAACATCCCCGACTCGTACAGGTGGCGCACGACCTCCACGTTCTCCTGCGACATCGCCTACCCCGACAGCCCGGCGGCTTCCAGGCCGGCCTTCCAGTCGTCGTAGGTGTCGAGGAGCAGGATCTGCGAGTCCATGACGACGAAGACGACCGCGAAATCACTGGCAACCTCGACGTGACTGGACATACCCGCACCGCGTGCGACGCCGAGCGCCACCACGCGCTGACCGAGTTCGCGGTAGTGCTCGACCTCGATACGAAAGTCAGCCCACGCCTCGTCGAGCTGCTCGAAATACCGCTTCGTTGCCCCCTGCCTCCAATGGCCGCCCAGCCCGCCTCTCGCCGAAAGCGTGGTCATCTTCGCGTCGGGGTGCAACAGCCGATCCATCGCCTCGCTGTTGCGGGCGTTGTAGGCGTCGAAGAATGCCTTGACAAGCTCCACGTTCTCCTGCGACATCGCCCGCCCAGTATCCCGCTATCGCTTGTCGTCCAGAGCGCAAGCCGCCGCGAGCCCGGTGCACGCTCTCGCATCCATGCGAAAGCGCTAGCGGTGCCGCGTCTTTCCGTCCAACGTGGCCAGGTAGCGGTGCACCAACGCGATTGACGTTGCGCCCTCGCCGACGGCCGATGCGACTCGCTTGATCGAGCCGAAGCGGCGGAAGCGGGCACAACCGGGCCGTGCGGGGGTGGTCACTCGCCCCGCCGCCCGGTCCACCTACCCGACGACGGTCCGGTTATGCCGAGCGAGACGAGTGAGCGGGGGCGCATCCTTGCCCGGAGGCCACTGTGAGGGAACACGCGTCCCGCCGCGGGAGGCGAGAGGACGCTGATGGGACCCGCGGCGCAACTGCCCTGCGGGCCCCACGAGCGCCTGACCCCCACGCCGTCCAAGTCCTGAAACGCACGAACGAGCGAAAGCTTGCGGGGCAAGCTCGATTGGGAGTTCCTGCACGGGCACCCGGAGATCGGGGCGGGTGTAACTGCCCGGTTCACTAGCTCCTGCAGCGGCACGACCGGAATCCCCTGGATGGGCCGCTGGGATGTCGGGCGGAGCTCGTATCCGGCGAGACGCGCTCCGCCGCTTGCCGCAGTGGAGCGCGGACCTCCCGAGTTACGTCTTCGATCGACTTCTGCTGGCCTTGCGCGCCGTGGCGCTCCGCCGCCGCGCGTTCGAGCGCCGTGTTTTGGCCGCCTTCCGACCGGCGGCCTTTCGGTCGGCGCGCCCGACGTGGTCGCGCAATTCCGACACGGAGGCCTCGAGCCGGGCGACGGCGTCGCGCAGTGGCCTCGGCGCCTGTTTGCCGCCCTTCGCGTGTGAGGGGAGCGCGGTGAGCCGGCGCGCCACCTTCTTGCGCACACCACTCCCTCGCAGCCGGCTATAGAGCTTTTTGTCCTGTTTCGACTTGGCCATAGGAGCCCCTCGGTCGGATCTGCTGCGCATACCCGCGAGCCATCGTTTAGACACCTTGGCTACCCGGGGCCGCGAGCTTGGTGAATCTGTGTGCGGCGGAGCGCCTCGACCATCGCGTTCCAGAGGTTGTACATGTCGCGGTTGGTGAGCACCACGCTGTACGTCGGCGCCATATCGGTTTGACGCTCTTCCAGGCGTACGGAGTCCGGTGCGTCCGCCACCACGCGAAGGGCCCTGCCGTTGGCGAGGGCCACCGTCTGGGCGAAGTCATGGTCAGAGTTGTTCATTTCGGAGTCCGCGCTCTAGAGGTCGACGATGAGCCAGCCCGCAAGCCCCGACTCGACGGCCCCTATGTGAAGAACGGGCGTACCTCAGAAAGGTTCGTGAGTACCCGTATCGACAGCAGGCACCGGCAGTTGAGCGCGTCGGACGGAACCTGCGTTCTCAGAAGTCGCTTTGGCAAGTGCTGGGGCTATCCGCGCTGCCCGACGCAAACCCGACGGGTGCGGCGGTCCCGGACGCCGTTGCAGCGCTACTCGCGAGCGCGTAGGGTCGCCTGAGCCTCCGGTCCCGGACATGGGAGAAGTGATGGGCCGCCCGTTCCATTTCATCCCAGCGACCCGCTGTGCGCTGCTCGTCCTGGTGTGTCTCGCGCTCGTCGGTAGCACGGACGCCTCGGCGTCGCGTGAGCGCGTCCGTTGCGGCGACACGATCACGCGGGACACGAGGCTGGGGAACGATCTCGTCAACTGCCCCGACAACGGCATCGTGATCGGCGCGGACAACATCACGCTCGATCTCAACGGCCACACGGTGGACGGTGACGGCATGCTCGGCTGCGACGAGTTTTATGCCTGCGATTTCGGAGTAGACAACACTGCCGGCCACCACGGGGTCACGATCAAGGACGGCTCGATCCGAGAGTTTGCGACCGCCGTGGTCGTGTTTGGCGCGGACCACAGTCGCCTTCGCCGTCTCTCTTCTTCGCACAACGTTCTCGGGGGCATACTCCTCATCGAGTCCCCGGGGGCCCGGATCGAGCAGAACTCGATCTCGGCCAACGGGCTCACCACCGACCAGGCGGGGCTGATCGTCTTCGATTCAAGCGGGGTCCGGATCGAGCGGAACTCTGTCTTCGACAACGGCGACATCGGCATGTTCCTCCAGGGGGTCGACGACAGCCGAGTGGAGAGAAACTCGGTGTCGGGCAACCCGGAGGCCGGCGTGATCTTGGACGGCAACCGGAACGAGGTCAGCGGAAACCGCGCGTCGAAAAACGGCGACGGGATCAGCGTCGGGGGCGACAGCAACACCATCGTCAGTAATCGCGTGTCGGATTCCTTCGCCTGCCCGGACGGCTGCGGCACTGGTATCGGGTCCACTGGCGGGACGGGCAACCTGATTGCGCGAAATTTCGTCGCCCGCGCCAGTAGGGCCGGCATCTGGATCGCTGACTTCGAGGAGGAAGGGGGTCTGCCGGAAGTCAACAACGTTGTCGAGCGGAATCTGGTCGTGGACGCAGAGATCGACGGCGTACTCGTCGAATCGACCGTCACCGACACGCTCCTGGAGCGCAACATCGCCATCGGCGCAGGGGACGACGGCATCGACGTCGACAGCACGACTACCAGCCTCCGCCGGAACACCGCGAACCGAAACGGTGACCTCGGCATCGAGGCCGTAGCCGGCGTCACAGACCTCGGAGGGAACACAGCCAGCGGCAACGGCAACCCGCTCCAATGTCAGAACGTGTTCTGCCAGTAGCCGTAACGGGCCTGATCCAGTACGGCCCGTGGGTCCTTAGTCGGCCGACAACAGCTCCAAGCCCAACAGGAACAGGAGGAACAGCGCCGTGAGGACCATGAACCAGATCAGGAGTTCCCGGTAGCTCTCCCACATCGTTTTCCCCCTCTACCTAGCGATCCTTGAAGCGACTCTCCCTTTCCAGGCCGCCGAGGCGGAGCATCCGGTCCACGGCAGTCTCTCCCGGCGTGTGACGCCGCGAGCTTCTCGGGCGAGTCACCCGTGCGTTCCTGCTTGAGGCGCTTTCGCTCGCGCCGACGATCCATCCAGCCAGTCTTGGGCTCCATCGGCTCACGCTCTGGGGGCGGTGGCGAGCTGCCCATCACGCCAGCCATATTCAGCTCCTTTCGCTGGCCCGGCATGTCGAAGTGCTAGTCGCATAGGTGGCTTGGCGGCCCACCGCCGTACAAGCCCCGACCGTGCGCGGCGGCCGCGTCCTTCCCAGTGCGCGGGCCAGAACTCACTGATGCGGCGCATGTGGGTCCTCCTAGCCGAGTCCTCTACTGGAGTGAACTCCCGCGCTTCACCCGTGTCAAGCGAGCCTTGCTCCGTGGGGGCCGGGTAGAACTAAGCGGGGGCCGGTTTCCCGGACACCCCTGCGAGTGCATGCGTGTCCCTTGGGTTTCCGGCCCCCACCTAAGAAACGCTCGTCCAGAGAAAAGGTTGGGCAGTTGCGGTGGTAGGGTCAGAGTGCGTTCTGCCCCAGCTCCTCGGCGAGCGCTCTCCGGCCCCAGCACTTGGCCGGCGCTTGGCGTCCGGTTCGCCCGACGCGGAACGTCTTTCAAGGGAGTGGAGCATGTCGTTCGCCTCGTCGCAACGCGCTCGTCGCGCCACCGCGCGCCTGGCCCAACCGCCGGCAGTGGTCCCAGATGCGCCGTATGAGTCGCCCGAGGATCGGGAGTGGGACTCGCGGGTGGAGCGTGAGGTCAGGCACCAGGAGGTGGTCGAGGCGACCTTCGATCGCGCCGAGGCCCATGCGCGTCTGGGGGATTTCGAGCGCGCGGTCGAATGGCTCGATCGGGCGGCGACGGCCGGCGGCGACCTGCCGGCGACGTATCGCGCGCAGCGCGCACGCTGGGCTCGCGGCGCGGCGGACAGATGACGAGACAGCCATCTGATGAGTTCTCTTCGAGCGCGGCGCGAACTGGCACCTACGTCGCGGCGCTTCGGGAGATCGCGGCGCTCACGCAGGAGGTCGGGGCGCAGGAGATCAGTTCGCGCGTCGCGCCGAGCAGGCCAAGCCTGTGGCGGGCCGACGCGGAGCGGCTCAAGCAGAAGCGCGCCCGCGATCCCCAGAGCTAGACGGCGTAAAGGAAGCTGTAGGCCGCGGTCATCCCCTTCTGACTCAGCTGGGAGAGGCAGTAACGCACGGTGTCGTCATCGTCGTTCTGGATGTCAATAGTCGCGGGCGGCCGGCCCTCCACCGGCTCCACCTGGACGAGCCGGCCTTTGAGCGGCCCGTCGGTCAGCAGCGCCTGCACCAAGGCTTGGCTGGTCACGGCCCCGGGTCCCCGGCGCGCAGTTCGAACGGCCCCGCGTTCAGCCCGCGATAGCCGTCATCGTCCACCCACCTAAGCCAGGCATCGCGCGCCGCCACCTCCTCGTCTGCGGCGTGGAGGCCAACCGCTGCGAGGAGCAGCGCCGATCCTCCGACCGCGGCGTCATAACGCTCGTGCGATCGGTGTTGCTCTACGCGCGCTGCGCGCAGCAGTTGCTCCGCGCGGTCATGTTCCTGGCCGAGTGTCGACATCGGTTCGATGTTCGTCGGCATGGTCCAGCCTTCCGGTCCCTCTGATCGGGTCCGCGCGCGAAGGAAGAGGGCTAGACCCTCCAGGCGTTGATCACCCCTGACTCTAGTCCGATTGTGGGAGAGCGCCGGCTTACTCGTCCCCGAAGAGGTACTTGGCGACGTTGGTGCGGATCACCTCGTCGGCGTCAACCTCGAGGAACAGTCGGCGGCCACTCGCCGAGAGCACGACCGTCGCAGCGTGTTGCGCCCCGTTGCTGTAGTAGCCGATCGAGCCTGCGGGCGGCGTGTCCGACGGGCTCGACAGCGCGACTACGGACAGCTCGAGCGGGAGCTTCAGCGCCGGCACGCGTGACCCCAGGTCTGCCGAGGCCTCGTAACGGTCCACGCCATCCTGCTGGGGGAGAGCGGCGACGGTCAGCAGCCCGAGCAGCGCGGCGGCGTGCGCGCGCTCGTCGAGCCGAACGGCACCGCGCTGACTGAGCGGGATCGCCACGATGAGCTCGCGGCTGTAGTGCCGGCGCGCGCCATGGCGGGTCACCGTCCGGGGCTCCAGCCACACCCTGCATAGGTCCATCCCGCGGGTGAGGTCACCGGTCCGCAGCCGCCGGCCACGCTTGGGTGCGCGGAACGTGGTCCCGCCTTCCTCGGTTGTGAAGAACCCACTGTGATCCGGGTCCGGATCGGGCCCCTTCTCGCACATCACGCTCACGCGTTTCCCTCGGACCCGCCGCCAGAGACGATCGGAGGTGGGTCCGAAGACGACGACGATCGCGCCGTGCGGCCGCACGATCCGCACGCCGTTCGCCTCACCCACCGGCAGCTCGACGGTCAGCGCGCCTGCCGACGGAGCGGTGATCATCACGACCCCCGTGACCGTCGCCAGCATCAACCAGCTGCGCATCCGTTCCTCCCTCGCGTCGAGTCGAGACGTCAATGTACAGTCGCCGAGTATTCAGCGCGAATCAAAGGGTCAACTAGGGTTCGATCCGGTCTCCGCGGGTAGCAACCGAAGGGGACGGAAGGTGGCCTTCAGGCGGCGACTGGACCTAGGGAGCAGGGACCGGTCCACGACGCACAGACGGGAGCCCGCATGGGCGCATCCGAGTCAAAGCCCACCACCGCACAGGTGGCTGCACGCATCTCGGACGAGATCGCCTCGATCCATCGCCAGTCGTATGGTGAGACGGTCGACGCCGTCCAGACCCACATCCATGACGATTCCGTGGTCTGCGTACTGGACATCACGCTGCTGCCGCACGAGCAGACGCTGCTCGACCATGACCGCGGCCGGGACTCGATCCGGATGATTCGCAGGGAATATCAGGAGGTCATCGCGCCCACGTTCACGCCGGCGGTGGAGCCGGGCCGCCGCGTGATCGGCTTCTTGAGCGAGACGCACATCGACCCGGCGTTCCGCGTCGAGTTCTTCAGGCTTGCGCCGACCGCCTGACTGACCGGGCTATTCTGGGGACCCCATGGCCCCTCCGGATCCTCGCCCCCATCCGGACCCTCCACCTGCTGTGCCGACCACGGTCCTGGCGAACATCTCCCGCCGGATCGTGCAGCTCCACAAGGAGTTCTACGGCAAGGGTCCCACCACGGCGAAGACCTACTACCACGACGATCTCGTCGTGGTGGTGATGCGTGGCGGGTCCACGAAGGTCGAGGAGACCCTCCTCCAATCAGGGCACGGCGCGGCCGTCAAGGAGCAGCGGGAAGCCTTCCAGCATGCGATGCGCGAGCCCTTCAAGCAGGTTGTCGAGGAAGAGACGGGGAGGGAAGTCGTCGCCTTCATGAGCACGAGCCATCAGCACCCGGATCTGCTCGGCGAGCTGTTCGTGCTCGAGTCGGCGGACGTGCTCGGCGACGAGCTGGGGGATGACAGGGGTCCTGTCCGGGACTAGCGATGTCGCAGGAGCACGTCGACGCTGTTCGAAGGAGCCTGGACGGCTGGAACCGCGACGACTTCGAGGCGTGCGTGTCCATCGCTCACCCCGAGATCGAATGGGTGTCCGAGCTGGCCCAACGGATCCACGGGCCTAAGACCGTCTACCAGGGCATCGCCGGGCTCCGCCGCTACTGGGACGAGTGGCACGAGCTTTGGGACGTGAGGCTCGACCCGACGGAGTTCCGCGACCTGGGCGACACCGTGCTCGTGCTGGCCATGACGCGCGCGCGCGGCGACGCCAGCGGCGTCGGGTTCGAGCAGCTGATGGGCTACGTGTACGAGTTCGAGGACGGCATGGCGCGCCGGGTCCGCTCCTATCACGACCCGGACCGCGCCCTGGAGGCCGTCGGTTTGGCGCGCTAGTGGCCGAGCAGCATCTCGAGCCGCTCGGTGCTGCGCTCTAGATCAGCCCGGTGGATGTCCGGGTTCGCTCGCGGCGTCGTCCGGCGCCACGTCGGTAGGTCGTCATAGCGCTCCACGCGCTCATTCGTCCGCCGCTTGTCGCGGCGTGCAGTGTGCTTGTCCATTGGGTCCGAAGCCTCCCTCGGTATCGAGTCCCTCTATTGGAGCGTTCCGCTTTGAAGACGGGCTAAACCTTGTGGGAGGTACGGTGCGGATCGTTGCTTGCCGTCTTGTACGACATCCACGGGAACCTGCCTGCGCTGGAAGCGGTGCTGGCGGACGCGGACGACGCCGGCGAGTTCCTGCTCGGTGGTGACTACGCGACGGCGGGCGCCTGGCCGCGCGAGACGGTCGAGCGCCTGAGGGAACTCGACAACGCCACGTGGATCCGCGGCAACGCGGACCGCTGGCTGGTGGACCGCCACGACGCCCCGATGGCGATGCACGACATCGCGGCGCGCACCGCTGAGCTGCTCGGCGACCAGCTCGCGTCGGAGCTCGCCGGGCTCCCGGAGCAGACCGAGCGCGGCGACACGCTCTTCTGCCACGCCTCGCCGCACTCGGACATGCAGAGCTTCGGCGCCGAGCCGGGTCCGCTCGACATGGAGCTGCTCGATGGCGTCACGGCGAAGCGCGTGGTGTTCGGGCACACGCACGTTCAGTTCACGCGCGAGGACCCCCGCGGCATCGAGCTGCTCAACCCCGGCAGCGTCGGGATGCCGTGGGACGGCGACCATCGCGCGGCCTATGCCGTGTTCGACGGCGACCTGGTCGACTGCCGCCGAGTCGAGTACGACTGGGAGGCGTCGGTTGCCGCGGTGCGCGAGCGAGTCGGCGACCTCCCCGCCCGCCGGATGGAGCTGGCCCGGTTCGACGTCACCTCCTAGTGCTAGCTTGCCGCTAGTGCGCCTCGCGAACGCCCTAGCCCCGCGCGACCGGCAGTTCTTCGATCTGTTCGAGGAGGCGGGTGGGAACATCCTCCGCGCCGCGGGCCTCCTCGAGGAGCTGCTCTCCCAGTATCCCGAGCGCACCGAGCTCGCCCGCGAGATCCTGATCTGCGAGCAGGAGGGCGACCGGATCACGCACGACATCATCCAGCGCCTCAACCAGACGTTCGTCACGCCGATCGACCGCGAGGACATCTACGAGCTCGCCTCGGCGCTCGACGACGTCGTGGACTACACCGAGGAGGTCGCCGACTACCTCGGGCTCTACAAGATCGAGGCTCCGATGGAGCAGTCGCAGGAGCTGGCGCGGGTGCTGCACTTGGCTGCGCGCCAGATCGCCGAGGCAATGCCGCGGCTTCGCGGCTTCCGCGACATCTCGCACTACACCGTCGAGTTGAACCGGCTCGAGAACGACGGCGACCGGATCGTCCGCGAGGCGATCGCGTCGCTGTTCGACACGGGGATCGACCCGATGGTCGTGATCCGCTGGAAGGACATCTTCGAGCGGCTCGAGGAGGCGATCGACGCCACGGAGCACGTGGCGAACATCCTCGAGGGAATCGTCATCAAGAACTCCTAGGCGGGTACGAGCCACACCATGGGCAGCGAGCTGATCGTCGTGATCGTGGTCGCGACCGCGCTGATCTTCGACTTCACCAACGGCTTCCACGACACGGCGAACGTGGTGGCGACCTCGATCTCCACGCGCGCGATGCCGCCGCGGGTCGCGGTGGGCTACGCGTCGATTCTGAACTTCGTCGGCGCGTTCATCTCCCTCCAGGTGGCGGCGACCGTCGCCAAGGACGTGGTGTCGGTGGACTCCAGCGCCACGGGGCTCATCGCCGTGTTCGCCGGCCTCGTGGGCGCGATCGCGTGGAACCTGATCACCTGGTACTTCGGCCTGCCCTCGAGCTCGTCACACGCGCTGATCGGCGGGATGGTCGGCGCCGTGTTCGTCGCCGAGGGTCCCGGCTCGGTCTTCTTCGCGGAGGGCATCGTCGGCAAGGTGATGATCCCGGCGCTGGTCGCGCCAATTCTCGCCTTCGTCGTCGGCGGGCTCGCCATCGTGTTCCTGTACCGGATCACCGGGCGGCTCCGACCCGGGCCCGCAACCGGCGGGTTCCGGCTGGGGCAGGTGCTGTCCGGCGGCCTGCTCGCCTTGGCGCACGGCACGAATGACGCTCAGAAGACCATGGGCGTGATCACGCTCGCCCTCGTCGCGAACGGGACGATCTCCGAGAGCAACTTCCACGTGCCGGACTGGGTCGTGGTCTCGTCGGCGACGGCGATCGCGCTTGGCACCTACGTCGGCGGCTGGCGGATTATCAAGACGATGGGGAGCCGCATCCACAAGATGGACTCGGCGCAGGGCTTTGCCGCGCAGGGCTCCGGCGCCACCGTGATCCTCGCCGCGTCGCACGTGGGCTTCCCGCTCTCGACCACGCACACGATCACAGGCGCCGTGATCGGATCGGGCGCCGCCAAGCGGCTGTCGGCCGTGCGCTGGGGAGTGGCCGGCAACATCCTCGTCGCCTGGATCCTGACCCTGCCGGGCTCGGCGGTGATCGGCGGGCTCACATACCTGATCACGCGCGCGTTCGGGACCGGGGCCATCGGGCCCATCGTGGTCTCCGCCGCGATCGTCGTGGCGAGCACGATTCTGTTCGCGCGGCGCTCGCGCGAGGGCGCGGCACCCGGCGTGGTGCCGGCCACCGAGGGACCGCCGGCGTGATCGCGACGATCGTCGACTGGGATGCGCTGCTGCAGGTGATCTGGGTGTCGCTGCTCGCTGGGGTGACGGTGCCCGCTGCCTGGGCGTTCGCGCTCGTGGGATCCACCCGCGCGCTCGAGTACGGCCGTGACGGGCGCGCGGCCGCCGCCGTGGCCTACGCGATCGTGGGCGTTGCGGGCGTCGCGATCGTCCTGGGCGCGATCGTGTTCGGCATCCTGGTCCTGACCGGCGACTAGGCCGCGCCGGCGGCGCTCGCCGCCAGCTCCGCCAGGCGCTCGAGCTCCTCGGCGGTGTTCCAGGCGCCGACCGATGCGCGCGCCCACGGCCGGCTCGGGAGGAACCGGATGACGATGCCCTCATCCGACGCGTGCTGGGAGAAGGCCTCCGGGTCGGGCACCTCGAACGAGACGAGCGTGGTGGCGCCGCGATCGGCCACAGCGACCCCGCGGTCGCGCAGCATCCCTGCGAACCGCTCCGCGCTCTCGATCGCCGCGGCGTGCACCTCGTCGAAGCCCGCCTGCTCGAGCACGTCGAGCGACGCGTGCGTCCACTCCACGTGATGTGGGACGGGAAAGCCGGTGGCGAGCCGGCGAGCGTCGGGCTGGAGCGCGGGCACGAGCGCCTCCTCGGACCACTGCATCGCGTGGTAGCCGCTCCACGGCGCGGGCAGATCGGGCACGAGCTCCGGGTTCGCGTACAGGTAGCCCATGCCGCCCGGGCCGCACAGCCACTTCTGGCCGGACGCGGCGTAGAAGTCGCAGCCGAGCGCGCGGACGTCCACCGGGATGGCGCCGAGGCCCTGGGCGCCGTCGAGCACCACCAGCGCATCGGTGGCGGCGAGCGGCGCCGTGTCCATGATCCGGCCGGTCGCCCACGACACGTGCGAGGTAACGATCAGGCGGGTGGCGTCGCACACCTCGTCGGGCAGGTCCTCGAACGGCACGACCCGGACGGTCGCTCCGCGGGTGTCGCGCGCGGTCGCGATCGGGCCGAGCACGCCGGGATGCTCCTCGTCGCTAGTGAGGATCTCGTCGCCGGCGCTGATCTCGACCGCGTGCAGGACCGCGTTGATGCCGTCGGTGGTCGAGCCCGTCAGGGCGACGTCGGCCGTGGTGGCGCCGAGAAGGCTCGCGACCCGCTCGCGCAGCTCGTCGATCCGCTCGACCTGGTGCTCGAACCACGGCTTGCTGCTGCGACCCTGCTCGAGCTGCTCGCGGAGCGAGCGCTTGGTCGCCTCGAAAGCCCGGCTCGGCACCGGCCCGTTGGTGCCGGCGTTGAGATAGGCGACCCGCTCGAGGACCGGGAACTGGGCTCTGAGCTCCTCCACGCCGGCCGCATACTAGGCTGCGCCCGACCATGATCATCGAGCGCTCCATGCAGCCGGACTGGCTCTCCAACGCCTATCTCGTCGGTGACGAGGAGAACGGGAAGGCGGTCGTGATCGACTCCGGCGGGCCGTCTGCGCCGCTTCTCGAGGCGGCCGACCGTCACGGCCTCGATGTGGAGCTCCTGCTCCTGACGCACCACCACGTCGACCACGTGGCCGAGAACGGCGTGTGGAAGGCCGAGCGCGGCGTGGAGATCCTTGCCCACCCGATCGAGGCGGAGCTGATCGACGACGTGGACCGCACGATCGAGCCGGACGAGGAGCTGAGGGTGGGCGGGCTAAGGATCGAGTCGCTGCTCACGCCCGGGCATACGGCCGGGATGCTCAACTTTTTGGTCAACGGCACCGACGTGTTCACGGGCGACACGCTCTTCAAGGGGTCGGTCGGCGGGGTGCGCGCGCCGGGATCGACCAGCTTCGGCGACCTGAAGCACTCGATCATGGACGTGCTGATGAAGCTCCCCCCCGAGACGCGTGTGCACCCGGGGCACACGGACCCGACGACGATCGGGGACGAGTGGGAGTCGAACGCATTCGTGCGGCTGTGGCGCGGCCTCGACGAGGAGGGCGACGAGCCCTGCACGGTCGACGGCCAGGAGGCCACGCTCGTGCTGTGGGCGCCCGACTACGACGGCGGCAACAAGGCGTGGGTGCGCTGGGCCGACGGCAGCGACGACATCGTGCCCGGCAGCCGCGTCGAGCGCGGGTAGGCCGCCGGGCGCGGTGCTCGAGCGCCTGATTGACCACGCGGCGCTGTTCCCGCCGGCGAGCATGTCGCTCGGCGAGGCGCTCGACGAGGATCGCGCGGCGCGCGAGAGCGAAGCGGCCGGGCTCATCGGGCGCTTCGTCGTGCCCGCCCGCCTACTTCAGGAGCTCCCGCCTGACCGTCCCGCCTTGAGCGTCGTCCTCTCCGGCACCCGGGACGCCGCGCTCCTGACGGGCACCGAGGGAGTGGAGGCCGTCGAGTCGGTGCTGCACGCTCCCCGGCCGCGTCCCCAGGACTTGATCGCGACCTACCGTGAACTCGAGCCGCTCGGCGTCGAGACGTACTTCGAGCTGGTGTTCGACAACGGCTGGCGCGACACCGTGCCGGCCGCGATCGGTCAGATCGCGGCGCTGGGCGCGCGCGTGAAGCTCCGCTGCGGCGGCGCCCACACGCCGACCGTCGAGCAGGTGGCGCTCGTGATCGCCGCCTGCCGGGACGCGGGTGTGCCGTTCAAGTGCACGGCCGGGCTGCACCACGCGCTGCGGCGCGGCGACGAGCACGGGTTTCTCAACATCCTCGCGGCGACGACTGCCCCAAATGCAGGGCTCGAGGAGGTCCTCGCGGAGGAGGACCCGAGGGCGCTCGACCTCGACGCGCCGGACCGCTCGCTATTCACGAGCTTCGGGAGCTGCAGCTGGCGGGAGCCTGTCGACGACCTCGAAGCGCTGGGGCTGCTCTCGTGACGCTCGCGTGGGGAGTGCTCGCCGGTGGGGGAGTCTGCGCGCGGGTGGGTGGGCGCGTGGTCGATCTGCGCGGCCTCGATCCGCTGTTCGATGCCCAGTCCTTGAACCCGTTCATGGCCGCCGGGCCAGAGGTTTGGCGTCAGGCGCAGGGCCGGGTGAACGACGGCAATGAGGTCGGGGACCTCGACGAGGCGCGGCTCGGCATGCCGTTCGAGGTGGCCGACTACGTGGACTTCTACGCGTCGCTCCACCACGCGACGAACCTGGGCCGGATGTTCCGGCCCGACGCCGAGCCGCTCCTGCCGAACTGGCGGCACCTTCCCGTCGGGTACCACGGGCGCGCCGCGACGGTGGTGCCGAGCGGGACGCCGGTCCGCCGGCCCAGCGGGCAGCGGCCCGGCCCGGACTTCGGGCAGAGCCGGCGGCTCGACATCGAGCTCGAGGCCGGCTTCGTCATCGGAACGCCGAGCACGATGGGGGAGCCGGTGCCGATCGACCTGGCGCTCGAGCACGTGTTCGGCGTGGTGCTCGTGAACGACTGGTCGGCTCGCGACATCCAGGCGTGGGAGTACCAGCCGCTCGGGCCGTTCCTGGGGAAGTCGTTCGCCACGTCGGTGAGCCGGTGGGTGGTCCCGATCGGCGAGCTTCTCGACAGGCGGGTGCCGGGCGAGCCACAGGAGCCGGCGCCGCTGCCGTACCTCGCCGAGGAGCCGTGGGCATTCGACATCCCGCTCGAGGTCGAGCTGAACGGGGCGGTGATCGCGCGGACGAACACGCGCCACCTGTACTGGTCGATCGCCCAGCAGATCGCCCACCTGACGGTGAACGGGGCGAGCCTGCGCACCGGCGACCTGCTCGCCACCGGCACGATCTCCGGTCCCGAGCGCTCCGAGCGCGGGAGCCTGATCGAGCTGAGCTGGAACGGAGAGGAGCCGATCGAGCTGCCGGACGGCTCGACGCGCACGTTCCTGGAGGACGGCGACGAGGTCGTGCTCCGCGGCGAGCCGCTCGGCGAGGTGCGCGGGCGGATCGAGCCGGCGGTCAGCCGGTAGGTCGGAAGCTCCAGCGGAATACGGTGCGCACGCGCCAGAAGCCGCCGGTGTCCATCGTGGAGCACGCCTCCCAGATGCCGTCGTCGGGCTCGGGCAGGCGGGTCCCGAGTCGGCCACGCGGGTAGAAGATGCAGATCCCGCGGACCAAGTACCCGCGCTTACCACCCACCACGGTCTTCCCCGCGACTCGGCCGCCGCGGTAGCGCCCGCAGATGTTCGTGTTGGCGGGAATCACTGGGGGCTTGACCCGGCCGTGGCAGACGTCCGGGTGGGGGTTGCTCAGCTCCGGCGGGTTCCAGATGTCGAAGCCCCAGACCGTCGGGGTGTAGGGCTTGCCGACGCGCCGCCCGGGGAACGGCTCGGCGTCGGGGCAGCGATCGATCTCCGTGACCTCGTAGACGCCCTGGTTGTAGACCTCGCGGCCGCCCATCGTGCCGCCCGCGGGCCCGTAGCACGGTTGCGAGCCCTCGCTCAGGAGCTCGAAGTTGAGCCGCGAGCCGTACTCCCCGAGGCCGAGCGACGCGAGGCCCAACCTGAACCGCCCACGCGGGAGCAGCCGCAAGAGGAGCGCCCCCGTCTCGCCGGCCGCGTTGGGCCGCTTGACGATCCGCACGTCGCCGAAGGCCCGACCGAACATGTCCGTCCGCTCCGAGATCGGGCCGTTCTGGTAGAGGTCGGTGCGGTGCAGGTTGAGGTCCTCGTGCCCGCGGCCGGTGAGGATGTAGGCGCGCGGTGGCGCGAAGCGCGACCGCCAGCGCGGGCCGTGTAGGTGGTACGTGGCCTCGAACTTGTTCCCGTGGATGGTGCTCTGGAGACCAGGCACCGGCTGGATCGCGTAGGTGTGCGTGATCGAGAGCGTGCCGCGGACGCCGGCGGGATCGGCCTGGGCGATCGCCGCCGGACCGGCCGCGAGCGAAGCGACCATGGCCGTGGCCGTACCGAGGGCGCCGAAAAGACGCATCGAAGGTCGACCCTAAAGCGGCCCGGACCCCAGGTGGTGGGGATGCCGTCTTTCGCGGCCCAACTGCGCCGCGAGTACGCTGCGGCGCGCATGCCCGCCGCCGACCTCCAGCCGATGGCCGTGGCCCCGCGGGCGCCCGGCGACTACGCGCCGGCCGCGGGGGTGCGGGCGGTCGAGCGGCTGCAGGACGCCGCCGAGCCGCTGCGCGGCGCGCGGGTTCTCCACGTGAGCGTTGCGGGTGCCGAGGGACGTGTGCCGGAGCTGCTCGGAGGGATGCTGCCGCTCGCTGCCGGGACCGGGCTCGAGATCGAGTGGCGCGTCCTGTTCGGACCGCCCGAGCTGCGGGCCACCGCGGCCGCGCTTCAGTCCGGGCTGCGCGGGGGCGAGTCGGGCATCGCTGACGAGGACTGGGCCGCCTACCTCGAGGCCTGCGACCAGACGGCGCGCTCGCTGCGCGGCGAGTACGACGCGATCGTGTTGCACGACGCTGCCCTCGGACTCGCCGTCGGCCTGGAGTCACCGGCGGTCTGGCGGCTCCACGAGGACGCCTCCGACCCCGAGTCCGATGTGCTCGCGAGGACCGCCCAACTCGCCGAGACCTGCGCCGGCGTGCTCGTGCCCGATCGCTCCTTTGCGCCGGCGCTCCTCGCCAACGGCAACCTCCACGTTGCCGCGCCGGGAATAGACCCGCTAGACCCGCGCAACATTCAGCTCGAGCCGCGGCTGCCGGGACGGGTGGTGCGGCCGCTCGGCGTCGATCTCGACCGCCCGTTCTGCCTCCAGGTGCTCGAGCTCGACCGGTGGGACGACCCGCACGCCGCGATCGACGCGTTCCGGCTCGCCCAGGCGGAGGAGCCGGACCTCCAGCTCGTGCTGGCCGCGATCCTGGATCGCGCCGCCACCGAGAGCTGGCAGGCGGCCAAGGAGATCTCGGATTACGCCGAGGGCATGGACGGCGTCCTCCTGCTGACGACCTACGAGGGTCTCGGCAGCCTCGAGGTGGGCGCGCTCCTGCTGCTGGCGCGCGCGGTGATCGAGCGGTCGCTGCGGGAGGGGTTCGACCTCGCCCCGTTCGAGGCGATGTGGAAGCGGACGCCGGTGGTGGGCGGACTGCCGCTCGCGGTCCGCGACGGCGTGGACGGCTTTCTCGCGCCGGACACCGAGGAGGCCGCGGCCCACATCCTGGAGCTCGTCCGCGATCCCGGCCTGGCCGTGGAGATGGGCCGCGCCGGCCGCGAGCGCGTGCGCGAGCACTTCCTCGTGACGGCGGCGCTCGAGCGCGACCTGCGCGCGCTCGCAAGTAGCCTCCAAGCTGGATGAAGGCATTCCTCCCCGACGGGACTGAGCTCGAGCTCAAGGACGGCGCCAGCGGCGCCGACGCCGCGCGCGCCATCGGCGAGGGCCTCGCACGCGCGGCGCTCGGGATCAAGGTGGACGGCGACCTGCGCGACCTTGAGGCTCCGCTCGAGGACGGCGCCCGGATCGAGATCGTGACCTCACGCGACGAGGACGGCCTGTGGCTGATCCGCCACGACGCCGCGCATGTGCTCGCCGCCGCCGTCATGGAGCTCTACCCGGGCGTGAAGATCTCCATCGGGCCGCCGATCGAGGACGGCTTCTACTACGACTTCGACTTCCCGGACGGCACGAAGGTCTCGGAGGACGACTTCGCGGCGATCGAGGCCAAGATGCGGGAGCACATCAAGGCGAACGAGCACTTCGAGCGCGAGGACGTCCCGGTGGCGACCGCGATCGAGCGGTTCAGGAACGAGGGTCAGGACTACAAGGTCGAGCTGATCGAGGACCTCGTCGAGAATGCCGACCCCGCTCACCCGGTCGACACCGTCTCGCTGTACACGAACGGTCCGTTCACCGACCTCTGCCGCGGCCCTCACGGACCGGGCACAAAGGACGTGAAGGCCTTCCAGCTCACCAGCGTGGCCGGGGCCTACTGGCGCGGCGACGCGAACAACCCGATGCTCACGCGCATCTACGGCACCGCCTGGGGCTCGAAGGAGCAGCTCGAGGAGCACATGAGGCGCCTGGAGCAGGCGCGCGAGCGCGACCACCGCAAGCTGGGCCGCGAGCTCGACCTGTACCTCCTGTCCGACCTGTCGCCCGGGTCGCCGTTCTGGCTGCCGAACGGCACGCACATCTGGAACGAGCTGACGAAGCTGTGGCGGGGGACCAACGTCGAGCGCGGCTATCTCGAGGTTCGCACGCCGATCCTCTACGACGTCGAGCTGTGGAAGCAGTCGGGCCACTGGCACGTCTACCGCGACCACATGTACTTCACGGACGTGGAGGGGAGGGCCATGGGCCTGAAGCCCATGAACTGCCCGGCGCACGTGCAGATCTACAAGCGCGACCTGCGCTCCTACCGCGACCTCCCGATCCGGTACGCGGAGCAGGGGCTCGTCCACCGCCACGAGCCGAGCGGCACGCTGCACGGCCTCCTGCGGGTGCGCCACATCACCCAGGACGACGCGCATGTCTTCTGCCGCGAGGACCAGATCGAGGAGGAGGTAGTGCGCTGCCTCGACTTCGGCTTCTACATCTATGACCAGTTCGGGTTCAAGCCGCGGCTCGAGCTGTCCACGCGGCCGGAGAAGCGTGTCGGCACCGAGGAGATGTGGGACAAGGCCGAGGCCGCGCTCACGCTGGCGCTCGAGAACCAGAGCCTCGAGTACGACCTGAACGAGGGCGACGGCGCCTTCTACGGCCCCAAGATCGACCTCCACATGACGGACGCCATCGGCCGCTCCTGGCAGCTGGGCACGGTCCAGTGCGACTACTACATGCCGGAGCGGTTCGAGCTCACCTACATGGGTGCCGACAACCAGGAGCACCGGCCGGTGATGATCCACAGGGCGCTGATGGGGTCGTTCGAGCGCTTCATCGGCATCCTGATCGAGCACTACGGCGGGGAGTTCCCGCTGTGGCTGGCGCCGGTACAGGCGCGCGTGCTGCCGATCGCGGACAGGCACATCGCGCACGCGCGCGAGGTGATGGAGGAGCTGCACGCGGCCGGCATCCGGGCGGACGTGGACGACCGCACCGAATCGGTCGGCAAGAAGATCCGCGAGGGCGAGCTGAAGAAGGTCCCGTACATGCTCGTCGTGGGCGATCAGGAGGCCGCGGACGGCACGGTGGCAGTTCGAAAGCACCGCAAGGGTGACCTCGGAACCGAGCCTGTGAGCGACTTCGCCGCCTCGCTGAGCGCCGCTATACTCGCCCGTGAATGACCCGATCTTCCGCGCCCGCTTGACGCGACGAAATAGCTCTACCTAGTGCCGATCCCCCGTAAGTTCGATCGGCGCATGCCGGAGCGGGACGAGACTCGGATCAACGAGCGCATCCGTGTTCCGCAGGTTCGCCTCGTTGGAGAGGACGGCAACCAGATCGGTGTCGTCGAGACCCCGCAGGCGCTTCGCTACGCCCAGGAGCGCGATCTCGACCTGGTCGAGGTTGCTCCCGAGGCGCGCCCGCCGGTGGTCCGCGCGCTCGACTACTCGAAGTACAAGTACGAGCAGGAGCAGAAGGCGAAGGCCGCGCGGCGCCACCAGAAGCAGGTGAACGTCCGCGAGATCAAGCTGCGCCCGAAGATCGCTGACAACGATTACGAGACCAAGAAGAACCACGTGGTGCGCTTCCTGAAGGGCGATGACCGCGTGAAGGTCACGATCATGTTCCGCGGGCGCGAGCAGACCCACCCGGAGCGCGGCGAGCGGCTGCTGATGCGGCTCGCCGAGGATGTCCAGGACCTTGGGGCCATCGAGCAGGCGCCCCAGCAGGACGGCCGCAACATGACGATGCTGCTCGGCCCCACCAAGCGCAAGCCGGAGCAGGAGGCTGAGCCCGCACCGGCCCCCGACAGCGCCCCGGCCCCTGCCGAGAGCGCCCCCGCCCCAGCGGAAGCCGACCAGGCTTCTGCTTGAATACAGCGTTCGCATGCCGAAGATGAAGACGCACTCCGGCGCCAAGAAGCGCTTCAAGAAGACCGCCAAGGGCAAGCTCCTTTCGCGGCACTCCTTCACGAGCCACAACCTCGGGAAGAAGAGCGCGAAGCGTAAGCGCCACCTGGGCCGGCCGGTGGTCGTCACCAAGGCGGACCACAAGCGTGTCACGGAGCTGATGCACAAGTGAGCCGGGTCAAGCGTTCAGTTCACGCGCGCAAGAAGCGCCGCGCCACGCTCGAGCGGACCAAGGGGTTCCGCGGCCAGGCGCATTCGAGCTACAAGCGCGCCAAGGAGGCGCTGCTCAAGGCGGATACGTACGCGTATCGCGACCGCCGCAACAAGAAGCGTGACTTCCGCCGTCTCTGGATCGTCCGCATCAACGCCGCGGCACGCCAGGAAGGCATGTCCTACAGCCAGTTCATGCACGGCCTGAAGGAGGCCGGCATCGAGCTCGACCGCAAGGTGCTCGCGGACATCGCCGTCCGCGACCCCGAGACGTTCCGACGGTTTGCCGAGAAAGCCCGGGAGGCCGCGGCCGCTTAGCGGACGCGGAAACCAAACTCTCTCGGGCGCCTTTCATGGGCGCCCTTTTTGTTTCGTGATCACCTCACCCGACAACGACAAGCTCAAGACGATCCGGAAGCTCCAGCAGAAGAGCTGGCGGACGAAGCTGGGCCTGTTCGCGGCGGAGGGCGAGGATCTCCAGGGGCCGAACCCGGAGTTCGTCCTGACGGCGGGCACCGACGTCGAGCCCGAGCTCCTCGACGCGGTGAGCACGCTCGGCTCCGGGACCCGGGTGATCGGCGTCTACAGCCAGAGGTGGGCGGAGCCGCAGGGCGACCTCCTGGTGTATCTCCACGGCGTGGAGGACCCGGGCAACGTGGGCACGATCATCCGCTCCGCGCACGCGCTGGCCGACGCGATGGTGGTGCTGGGTCCCCATACCGCGGACCCGTATTCGCCGAAGGCGGTCCGGGCGTCCATGGGGTCGATCTTCGCGCGGCCGCCCGCCCGCGCGGAGCTCCGCGACGTCCCGGCCCGGCCCCTTCTGCTCGACTCGCACGCGGACCGTGATCTGCGTGACGTCTCAGTAACCGCGCCGCTCGTTCTCTGCTTCGGGTCAGAGCGCGGGGACGTTCCGGACGTCGGCGAGTCCGCCCGCATCCCGGTCCAGGCGGACTCGCTCAACGTGGCCATGGCCGCGACCGTGGCTCTCTACGAGGTGGCAAATAGGATGGCCGCCGATGGCTGACCTGGACCAGCTGAGGGCCGAGGCCGAGTCCGCCATCCGAGACGCCGGCGGCACGGCCGAGCTCGAGGAGCTGCGGGTCCGCTATCTCGGCCGGAAGTCGGAGCTGACCGCGACGCTGCGTTCGATCGGCGAGCTGCCGCCCGACCAGCGCGGCCCGGTGGGCAAGGCGGCCAACGAGGTACGGGTGGCACTCGAGCAGCAGCTCGAGCAGCGGACCGCGGAGCTGGAGGCTGCGGAGCTCGACAGTCGCCTCGCCCAGGACCGCATCGACGTGACGCTGCCGGGCGACCCGCCGCGGCCGGCCGGGCGCCTGCATCTCGTCTCTCAGATCAGGCGCCAGATGGAGGACATCTTCGTGGGGCTCGGGTTCGCTGTGCTCGAGGGTCCGGAGATCGACTACGAGTACTACAACTTCACGGCGCTCAACCACCCGCCGGAACACCCGGCCCGCGCGCCCCAGGACACCTTTTACCTGTCCGAGCACGTGCTGCTCCGGACGCACACCTCGCCGATGCAGGTGCGCGCCAGGGAGGCGCAGGAGCCGCCGATCTACATCGTCGTGCCGGGTCGCGTGTACCGGCCCGACACGCCGGACGCCACCCACGTTCCGATGTTCCACCAGCTCGAGGGTCTCGCGATCGACGAGGACATCACGCTGGCGGATCTCCAGGGGGTTCTGCTCGCCTTCGCCCGCCAGATGTTCGGCGAGCACACCGAGGTGCGGCTGCGCCCGGGGTACTTCCCGTTCACCGAGCCGAGCGTCGAGGTGGACGTGTCCTGCTTCCGCTGCGGCGGCACCGGCTTCGAGGGCTCGCAGCGCTGCTTCACGTGCAAGGGCGAGGGCTGGATCGAGATCCTCGGCTCCGGGATGGTCGACCCGAACGTGCTCGACTACGTGGCCGGCAGCGGCTACGACAAGGAGCGTGTGCAGGGGTTCGCGTTCGGCATGGGCATCGAGCGGATCGCGAGCGTGGTGCACGAGGTGCCGGACCTGCGGATGCTGTACGAGAACGACGCGCGCCTCCTGGAGCAATTCGGCGCATGAGGGTCCCGCTCGGATGGCTGCGCGAGTACTGCGACCCCGGACTGCCGGCCGAGGAGATCGCGAACACGCTCACGATGGCGGGGGACAAGCTCGAGCGGCTGCACCGGGTCGGCGTGGGGGACCCCGCCGAGTTCGTCGTGGGCAAGGTGCTCACGGCCGAGCAACACCCCGACGCCGACCGGCTCACAGTCTGCACCGTGGACATCGGCGCCGAGCCGCCGAGCACGATCGTCTGCGGCGCGCCGAACGTGGCCGCCGGCCAGACCGTGGCCGTGGCACGGCCGGGCGCGATCATGCTCGACGGCACGAAGCTCGGCGAGGCGAAGCTGCGCGGGGTCAAGTCGAGCGGGATGATCCTGGCCGAGGACGAGGTGGGCATCGGAGAGGACCACCAGGGGACGATGGTGCTCGACGACTCGCTGCCCGTGGGCGCGCCGCTCTCCGAGCACCTTCCGATCGCCGACGAGGTGCTCGAGATCGAGGTCACGCCGAACCGTCCGGACATCATGGCCGTCTACGGCGTTGCCCGCGACCTGCACGCCGTCACCGCAGCGCCACTGGCCGAGGACCCGACCGCGCGCGACGCCGAGGCGGCGGGCGACGACCGCGCGGATGACCACGCGAGCGTCGAGATCGCCGACCCCGAGATCTGCCTGCGCTTCACCGCGCGAGTGTTCGAGGACGTGAAGATCGGCCCGTCGCCACTGTGGCTGAAGCAGCGCCTGATGGCGGCCGGACAGCGCCCGATCTCGAACGTCGTGGACATCACGAACTACGTGATGCTCTGCGTCGGGCAGCCGCTGCACGCGTTCGACCTCGACGAGGTGAGGGGCCGGCGGATCGTCGTGCGCCGTGCGGCCGAGGGCGAGACGATGACGACGCTCGACGGCGTGGAGCGCAGCTTCACGGGTGAGATGGCGCTCGTGTGTGACGCGGAGGGGCCGAGCGGGATCGCCGGCGTGATGGGCGGACTGATATCGGAGGTGTCCGACAAGACGACGCGCGTGCTGATGGAGGCGGCCACCTGGGTGGGGCCGAACATCATGCGCACCTCCAAGGCGCTCGGGCTCCGGAGCGAGGCCTCGGCCCGGTTCGAGAAGCAGCTGCACCCCGAGACCGCGATGGCGGCGCAGCGGCTCGCCGCGCGGCTGATGGTGGAGCTGTGCGGAGCGCGCCTCGTACCGGGGACGATCGACGTCTATCCGCGGCGGGCCGAGCCGCGCGTGGTGCCTTTGCGCGCTCGGCGGATGGAGAAGCTGCTTGGCGAGCTCATCCCGGAGGAGACGGCTGATGCGATCCTGGAGCGGCTCGGATTCGAGAAGGTGGGCGACGACCCCGACACCACCTCCTGGCTGGTTCCTCCGTGGCGCGATGCCGACGTCCAACGCGAGGCCGATCTGATCGAGGAGGTCGCGCGGATTCACGGCCTCGACAAGCTCCCGACGACGCTGCCCGCCCGGAAGGGGGCCATCGGCCGGCTCACCGGCAGCCAGCCGCTGCGGCGACGGCTCGAGGACCTGCTGCGCGACCACGGTCTGCTGGAGACGATCTCGTACAGCTTCACCTCGCCGGAGGCGCTCGCCAAGCTGCGGATCACGGACGTGGAGCCGCTGCGTATCGAGAACCCGCTCAGCGAGGAGCTGAGCGTGATGCGGCCGCTGCTGCTGCCCGGCCTGCTCGACGCGGCGCGCCACAACGCCGCGCACGGGAGGGCGGGAGTCGCGCTGTTCGAGTCCGCGCACGCCTACCTGCCCGCGGGACCCCTGGAGCCGGCGCCGGACGGCTCGCCCGGCGGCGCGATGCCCGCCGACGAGCACCACCACCTCGCGGCGCTCCTGACCGAGGCGAACCCCGCAGGCTGGCGCACCCCAGCCGGCGAGGCCGACTTCTACGCGGGGAAGGCCCTGTTGGAGGCGCTGCTCGAGGCCGCGGGGATCGAGGAGTGGGACCTGGAGGAGCGCGCGGGTGGGCCGAGGCCGTTCCTGCATCCCGGGCGGCAGGCGTCGGTCGTGAACGCCGAGGGGGTCGAGCTCGGCTGGATCGGTGAGGTGCATCCGCTCGTGCTCCGCGAGTGGGAGCTCCAGTGGCCGGTGGCGGCGTTCGAGCTGGACGCCGGCCTCCTGCACGAGCTGACCGCCGGGAGCATCGCGACATACAGCGACGTGACGAGCTTCCCCGCCGTGTTGCAGGACATTGCGGTGATCGTTCCCGAGGACGTGTCCGCGGCCAGGCTCGCCGAGGTCGTGCGCGCGGGCGCGGGCGACCTGCTCGCGGGCCTCCGGGTGTTCGACCTCTACCACGGCAAGCAGGTGGGCGAGGGCAGCAAGTCGCTGGCCCTGCGGCTCGAGTTCCGCTCGCCGGACCGCACGCTCACCGACGAGGAGGTCGCCGAGCGCCGCACCGCGATAGAGAAGGAGCTCGAGTCGATCGGAGGACGTCTCCGTGCCTGACGGTGTCGCGGTCATCGGAGCGGCCGGTTACGGCGGTGCCGTCGCCGCCGCGATCCTGCGGCGGCATCCCTCGCTCGAGCTCGTCGCGGTCACCGCGCGGTCGGATGCCGGACGGCGGCATGACGAGCTGTATCCGCGATATCGGGTACCGCTCGTGCTCGAGGAGCTCGACCCGGACTCGATCGCCGAGCGGGTGGGGGCGGCCGTGGTGGCCTATCCGCACGGGGCCGCCGCGCCCGCGGTGAGGGCGCTGCGCGAGCGCGGACTGAAGGTCGTGGATCTCTCGGCCGACTTTCGCCTCGACCGCGAGCGCTACGAGCGCTGGTATCAGCCGCACGCCGCGCCCGAGCTGCTCGACGGCGCCGTGTACGGGCTCACCGAGGCTCATCGCGACGACATTCGCGTGGCGGACCTGGTGGCCGCGCCCGGCTGCTATCCGACCGCTGCCCTGCTCGCCCTCTGGCCGCTCCGCGACCACATCTCGGACGTGGTGGTCGACGCGAAGTCGGGCGTGTCCGGCGCGGGCCGCGACGCCACCCCGACCACCCACTTCGTGTCGGTCACCGAGAACGTGCAGGCCTACAAGATCGACGGCCACCGGCACTCGGCCGAGCTCGAGCAGGAGCTGAACGGCGCCACCTTCACGTTCGTGCCACATCTCGTCCCGGTGGAACAGGGCCTCCTCGCAACGTGTTATGTGACGACCGCCCTCGGCGACGCCGAGGTCACGGACCTGTACCGCGACGCCTACGAGGACGAGCCGTTCATCGACCTGGTCGACGAGCCACCCGGCACCGACGACGTCCGCGAGACCAACCGGTGCCGCATTCATGTGAGGACGGTCGGGGAGAGGGTGATCGCGCTCGCCGCGATCGACAATCTGTGGAAGGGAGCCGCCGGCCAGGCGGTGCAGGACCTGAACCTGATGCTGGGCCTGCCGGAGACAGAGGGCCTCGAATGAGCGGGGCCGGGCACGGAGCGGCCGATGCCGGGGGCGCGCCCGGAGCGACCGGTGTCGCGACCTTCTTCCGGTCGCGCTGGGTGGAGCGGCCGGCGCAGGTGAGGGAGCTCGACCCGCATCTCCTGCCGGCCGGCTTCCGGGCGGCGGGTGTGGCCGCGGGCATCAAGCGCGAGGGTCTGGATGTGGGGGTCGTCTTCTCGGACGAGCCGGACACGGTCTCGGCCGCCCGCTTCACGACCAATGCGCGAGTGGGGGCGCCGGTGATCGTGTCGCGCGAGGCGGAGCTCGACCGTCTGTGCGCCGTCGTGGCGAACTCCGGATGCTCCAACGTCGGCGACGGCGAGCGCGGCATGGAGACCGCCCGGGCGATGCAGACCGCCGGGGCCACGGCGCTCGGGATCGAGCAGAAACGGGTCGCGGTGGCGTCCACCGGCGTGATCGGTGTGGAGCTCCCGCGGGAGAAGGTCGTGAGCGGCGTCGAGCGGGCGTGCGCCGGGCTGGGCGCGGACGCCGACGCCTTCTCCACCGCCATCCTGACCAGCGACGCCGGCCCGAAGCGCGCCTGCCTCGAGGTCGCGCTGCCGTCCGGAACGGTGCGGCTGGCCGCCCAGGCGAAGGGCGCCGGGATGATCTCGCCGCGGCACGCGACGATGTTCTGCTTCATCGAGACCGACGCGGGGCTGGACGCCGGCACGCTCGACCTCCTCACCGGCGTGTGCGTGAAGCGCTCCTTCGACCGCATCTCCGTGGACGGCCAGCTCTCGACCAGCGACACCGTGGTGGCGCTCGCGAGCGGGGCATCGGGCGTCCTGGTCGAGCCCGAGTCCCCCGGCGAGCTGGCGCTTGGCGAGGCGCTCGACGCGCTCCTGCGTCAGCTGGCGCTCGAGATCGTCCACGACGGCGAGGGCGCCCGCCGCGTCGGCCGCGTAGTGGTCACCGGGGGCCCCGAGGCGGTTGAGCCCGTGGCGCGCGCCGTCGCGAACTCGCCGCTCGTCAAGTCGGCTCTGCACGGCGGCGATCCCAACTTCGGCCGCATCCTCCAGGCAGCCGGCCAGGTCTGGCCCCCCGGCGAGCCGTTCGTCGTGGACCTGGAGATCGAGGGCCATCAGGTGGTGTCGGCCGGCGACGTGGTGGAGCCCGCCCCGGCTGAGCTGGTCCAGGGCGACGAGGTGGAGTACGCGCTCACGCTGCCCGGCGAGGGCGGCGAGACCGAGGTCTTCTTCTCCGACCTCAGCCCCGAGTACGTCAACTTCAACGCGGAGTACACCTCATGAGAGATGTCGCGACGCTGCTCGAGGCGCTCCCGTACATCAGGGACTTCCACGGCAGGACGGTCGTCATCAAGTACGGCGGCGCCGCGATGACCGAGGCCGAGCTGCGCGAGGAGTTCGCCCGCGACGTGGTGCTCCTCAAGTACGTGGGCATGAACCCGGTCGTGGTGCACGGCGGCGGTCCCGACATCACGACTTACATGGAGCGGCTCGGCATGGAGGTGCGCTTCGTGGAGGGCCTGCGCGTGTCCGACGAGGCCACGGTCGAGGTGGCGAAGATGGTGCTGGTCGGCAAGCAGAACAAGGACATCGTCCTGAGGATCAACCGCCACGGGCAGCCGGCGGTGGGCCTCTGCGGCGACGACGGCCGCCTCTTCACGGTGAAGAAGCAGCTCGCGAGCGGTGAGACCGACATCGGCTTCGTCGGCGAGATCGAGACCATCGACGTGGACGTGCTGCTGCACATCGCCGAGGACTACGTCCCGGTCGTGGCGTCCGTGGGCGCGGACATCGAGGGGAACTCGTACAACGTGAACGCCGACGCCGCCGCGGCGGCGGTGGCGGCGGCGCTCGGCGCCTTCAAGCTCGTGTTCCTGACGGACGTGGAGGGCTGGCGCGCCGACCCCGATGATCCGGCCAGCCGCATCTCGGAGGCCACCGCGGCCGAGGTGCGCGAGCGGCTCCCCGAGGTGACGGGCGGGATGCGCCCGAAGCTCGAGGCGGCTGTGCGCGCCCTGGAGGCAGGCGTCGAGCACGCCCACATCCTCGACGGCCGCCAGGCGCACAGCCTGCTGCTCGAGCTGTTCACGGACGAGGGCATCGGGACGAAGCTGTGGCCCTAGCCGAGCTGCAACAGCTCGAGCGCGATGCGCTCATGCCCACGTATGCCCGGAACCCGGTCGAGTTCGTGCGCGGCGAGGGCACGCGCCTGTGGGACGACGAGGGCAACGAGTACCTCGACTTCCTGACCGGCATCTCGGTGGCGCAGCTCGGCCACTGCCACCCGGCGGTGGTGGACGCGGTGCGCGAGCAGGCCGGGCGGCTGATGCACGTGGGGAATCTCTTCTACACGGAGCCCGGGATGCGGCTGGCGAAGGGACTGGCCGACCTCTCGCTCGGCGGGCGCGTGTTCCTATGCAACTCCGGCGCCGAGGCGATCGAATGCGCCCTGAAGCTCGCGCGCAAGCGGCGCACCGGCGGCGAGTTCGTCGTGATGGAGGGCGGCTTCCACGGCCGGACGATGGGCGCGCTCTCAGCGACGCCGCAGGAGTCGAAGCAGGCGCCGTTCGCGCCGCTCGTGCCCGGCTTCAGCGTGGTGCCGCGAAACGACGCCGCGGCGCTGGCCGCCGCCGTGACGGGCGACACCGCCGCCGTCCTCCTCGAGCCGATCCAGGGCGAGTCCGGCATCCATCCGATCGACCCGGACGTGCTGCGCGACGCGCGCGAGGCGTGCGACGAGCACGGCGCGCTCCTGATCTTCGACGAGATCCAGTGCGGGATGGGCCGCACGGGCACGCTCTGGGCGCACGAGCAGCTCGGGGTCGTGCCGGACGTGATGACCATGGCGAAGGGTCTGGGCGGCGGCCTGCCGGTGGGCGCCTGCGTGACGAATCCGGATGCCGCCGACGTGCTCGGCCCGGGTGACCACGGATCGACCTTCGCCGGCGGCCCGGTGATCGCCGCAGCCGCCAACGCGGTCCTGGACGTGGTGACGGGCGACGGCTTCCTCGACCAGGTGCGCGCGCGGGGCGAGCGGCTCGCCGCCGGCCTCCGCGGGCTGGGGCTCGAGCCGCGCGGCCTCGGCCTGATGGTCGGCTTCGATCTCCCCGACGCGCCCGATGTGGCCCGCCGCCTCCTCCTCGACCACCGCCTCGTCGTCCACGCGACAGGCCCGGGCACGATCCGAATGCTCCCCGCGCTCACCGTCTCCGACGATGACCTCGACGAGGCCGTGCGCCGGCTCGGCGCCGGGCTGCACTAGGGTCAGCGCGCGGTGGCGGAGCCCCGGCACACCCTCATCAAGACCGCCTCGTACGAGGCGGAGCCCGGCGAGGTCGGGCGCGTGCTACTGCTGTACTCGGGCGGGCTCGACACGTCCGTGATGCTCAAGTGGATCCAGGACGAGTATGAGGCCGAGGTGGTCGCCCTGACCGTCAACCTGGGTCAGCCCGGGGAGGACTACGACGTCGTCA
>JBEVKF010000105.1:0-25062 GCA_040509755.1 Thermoleophilaceae bacterium
GCCTCGATGTTGCCGTAGAAGGTGCGGATGTCGCTGACCTCGAGCAGGGGCATCAGGCGGGGCTCTCCCCTTCGCTCGGCCCGCCCCTGCGCCGCGCGGCGCCCTCCTCGGCCTCCTTCTCGCCCTGCTTGCCGAGATAGGCCTCGACGACGCGCTCGTTCTTGCGCACCTCCTCGGGGGTTCCCTCCGCGATCTTCTGGCCGTGGTCGAGCACGGTGATGTACTCCGACACGCCCATCACCACCGACATGTCGTGCTCGATCAGCAGGATCGTCAGGCCGCGCTCGTCGCGCAGCTTGTGCATGAAGTCGGTCAGCGAGGCGGACTCCTGGGGATTCATGCCCGCGGTGGGCTCGTCGAGCAACAGCAGCTTGGGGTCGGAGGCCAGCGCGCGCGCGATCTCCAGCCGGCGCTGGTCGCCGTAGGAGAGGTTGACCGACAGCTGGTCGTGCTGGCTCTCGTCGATCCCGGAGTAGCTGAGCGTCTCCCGCGCCTTCGCCTCGACGTCCCGCTCCTCCTTGTTCACCCACGGCATGTGCAGGATCGACCCGAACAGCCCGGCGCGCATGCGCGAGTTCTGGCCGACCATTACGTTCTCGAGCGCGCTCATGGTCCCGAACAGGCGGATGTTCTGGAAGGTCCGCGCCACCCCGTCCTTCATGATGCGGTCGGGCCGGCGCCCGGTGACGTTCTTGCCCGCGAAGGTGACCTGCCCGTAGGTGGGCTTGTAGAGCCCGGTCAGCATGTTGAAGAAGGTCGTCTTGCCGGCGCCGTTGGGACCGATGATCGAGACGATCGAGCGCTCGGGGATCGCGAAGTTGACGTCCTCGACCGCGACCAGCCCGCCGAACACCTTCGTGATGTGCTCGGCGGTGAGCAGATCGGTGCCGTTGCCCGCGCCGGAGCCCGAAGCGGCCTGCTCGGCCGGCTCTGGGTTCGGGTCGCTCACCTGGCCCTCGCCTCGTAGGTTGAGTCGCTCGGGCCGAGCTCGGTGTCGGCGACCCCGATGCCCTCCCTGAGCTCGAGCTGCCGTCTTCGCTCGGGGATCAGGCCCTCGGGCCTGAGCACCATCATCATCACGAGCAGGAAGCCGAAGATGCCGAACGACAGCTCGGTCAGGTCGAAGTCGAGGCCGAGCTTCTGCGGGTAGTCGTTGAAGACGTCGGGAATCAGGTTGAAGTTGATGAACGAAAGCACTATCGCGCCGAGCATCACGCCCTCGATCGAGCCGAGTCCGCCGAGGATCACCATGGCAAGCACGAAGATCGAGAACGAAAACTGGAACTGGTCGGCGTTGACGGTGTTGAGGTAGGACCCGAGGAACACCCCCGCGATGCCGCCGAAGGCCGCGCCGGTGCCGTAGGCCATCAGCTTGGTCTTGACGAGCGGCACGCCCATCGACGCCGCGGCCACCTCGTCCTCGCGCAGGGCGACCCAAGCGCGGCCGAGGCGCGAGTCGCGCAGCCGGAAGTTCACGAACAGCACCAGGACGACAAGCCCCAGCGCCACGAAGTACCAGGGTCTGAGCTCGAGCCCCGAGAAGGGCTCGACGAACGGCAGGTTGATCTTGTCGATCGGGGTGATGCCCTGGCGGCCGTTGGTGAGCTTCTCGCCGGCGATCTTGATCTCGTCACCGTTGATGACGATCCGGCCGACGATCTCACCGAAGGCGAGCGTCACGATCGCGATGTAGTCGCCGCGCAGGCGTAGGGTGGGCAACCCGATCAGCATCCCTGCGATCGTCGTTACCCCAACCGCGATCACCAAGACCAGCAGGAAGTTCAGGTGGACGCCGGGCAGGTTGGAAGCGGGCTCACCGACGAGGAACGACCAGCCCTCGCCGCCACCGGCGTTGACGAAGAAGCCGGACATGAACCAGCCGGAGGTCAGGGCGCCGAGGGCGTAGAAGGCGACGTAGCCGAGGTCGAGCAGCCCGGCGAAGCCGACGATGATGTTCAGCCCGAGCGCCATCACCGTGTACGCGAGCGCGAGCGTCATGTCCTCGATGAATCCAGACCCCGAATCGTGGAAGAAGGGCAGGGCGATCGCCCACACCAGGAACCCCACGACCGTGGCGCGCACAACCCACTTGCTCGCTCCGAAGACCGTGCGCACGGCGATGAGGAGCCAAAGGACGAACGCCATGGACAGGTCCATCTCGATCTGGTCGGCCATCCAGAGCGTCACAACCAGCCCGGCGCCAAGAGCGATGAGCGTGCGGCGATCGGTGTTGAGTTCAGTACCCCGTGCTGTTTCGGCGGTGGCGCTCATCCGGCCTCGCGCGTCTCCTCCCCGAGCAGCCCCTGCGGCTTGAAGACCATGATCAGCACGAGGTAGGCAAACACGATCGCGGGCGTCCACTGCCCGCCGATCCGGTTATCGGAGATCTGCTGGATGACGCCGATGATGAGGCCGCCGAGCACGGCGCCCTGGAGGTTCCCGATGCCTCCCATGACGGCCGCGGTGAAGGCGATCAGGCCCGCCTGGAAGCCCTGGAAGAACCAGATCGTGGTCTGGTAGAGCGCGTAGATGAGGCCGGCGGCGCCGGCCATGATGCCGCCAAGGACGAACGTCAGCGAGATCGTGGTATCGACGTTGATGCCCATCAGCCGCGCGGCCTCCGGGTCCTGCGCGGTGGCGCGCATCGCGCGGCCGAGCCGGCTCTGGGAGATGAAGGTGGTGAGCAGCAGGACCAGCGGGATCGTGGCCGCAACCGCGAGCACGTCGCCCTGCGAGATGGACACGCCCCCGATGCTGAAGAGCTCCTTCTGGGCGTTGATCAGGTCGGGGATGCCCTCCGGCGAGCCGCCGATCCAGAGGATGCCGACGTTCTGCAGGATGAAGGAGAAGCCGACGGCCGTTATCAACGGCGCCAGCTTGGGCGCCGTTCTCAAGGGCCGGTAGGCCACCCGTTCGATCATCGTGTTGAGGGAGCCGCTTGCCAGCATCGCCAGGATCAGCGTCACAAGCAGCCCCAGGATCAGGCCGCCGGTCCCGGTGGCCGTGGTCAGCCCGAGGGTGGTGAAGAGGCCGGCCGAGACGAGCGAGCCGATCATGAACACCTCGCCGTGGGCGAAGTTGATCAGCTCGATGATGCCGTAGACGAGCGTGTAACCGAGCGCGACGAGCGCCCAGATGGAGCCGTTGGAGATCCCGTCGACGATGTTGTTGCCGAGCCGCGACAGGTTGCCGTCGTCGGACAGATCCTGAATGCCGTAATACACCGGCATGACGAGGAGAAGCGCAATCAGCCCGTAGTCGCTGATGTAGCCGCGCACGCGATCGCTCGTGTTTCTCTGGACCGGCATGCGGGCGGCTTCCGTACTTGCCTCCAGAATCCCTCCCCCCTCAGTCGCTCATGGCGCTGGACACTATCCCTCTGCGAGCGACTTCTATCAGACAAAGGGGGCGGACCGAAAGGCCCGCCCCCTTTGCTGCAGCACTACCGCTTTCAGCTGGATCAGCCGGCGGCGGCCTGAATCGTCTTGCTGAAGACGAGCTCGCCGCCCTTGACCGTGTAGATCCCGTAGTCGGTGAGCGTGGTGTCACCGTTCTCGTCGATGTCGTAGGTGCCGAGCACCGACTCGCGTCCCTTCGTCTGGAAGAGCGCGTCGATCATGGCCTGCTTGTCGGTGCAGTCCGCACCGAGCTCCGTGCAGGTGTCCAAAATCAGCTTCATGGCCTCGTAGCCGTAGATCGAGTACGGATCGGGGTTCGGCTCGTTGTACTCCTTCTCGAAGTCCGCGAAGAAGGCCTTGCCGTCCGGCGGGTACTCGTCGGGCGACAGCGTGGCCACCGACACCTGCACCTTCTTACCCACGTCCTCGGGGATGCCGCCCTCGGCCGGATCGACGAAGCCGGACTCGGCCACACCGTCAGGTCCGTAGAGCTTGGCGTCCGGAATGGCCGCCGACACGTCCTTGAAGAGCTGCACGGCACCGTTGGCCGTGATGCCCGAATACACGAAGCAGTCCACGCCTTCGGACTTCATCTTCGCTGCCTGAGAGCGGAAGTTCGGGGCCTTGGGGTCGATTCCCTCGTTGGCCAGGAAGGTGACACCCTGCTCCTTCGCCGAGATCTCGATGTTGCGCGAGAGGCCGGCGCCGTACACCTCCTTGTCGTTCAGCATGTAGGGCTTCGTGCAGCCGTCTTCCTTCATCAGCGTCACCAGAGCGGCGGCCTGAATGTCGTCCGCGGGCACGATGCGGAGGTAGTTGCGGTTGCCCGTCGGGTAGAACTTGTCCGGCTCCCCCGGCTCCGAGCCGGGCTTGTCCGTGGTCAGGCCCACGTAGGTGTTCGCCGGGCTGAGCTGCGCGATCGGGACCTCGTTGAGCAGCGGGATCGAGACCGCGCTTGCCCCCGAGTTGAACTCGCCGATGTATGCGATTGCGGCGTCGTCCTGAGCGACCTTGCGTGCATTGGCCTGAGTGGCCTCGGGCGTCCAGGTGCCCGCCTGCGCGGTCGAGTCGTCCAGCGACGTGTACTTGACGGTGAGGTCACCGGCCTTGTTGCCCGCCTGCTTGAGGGCGAGCTTGATGCCATCGACCATCGCCGTGGTCTGCGGGCGCGACGCGCCCTGCAGCGGCAGTGACGAATAGACGTTTACCTCCCCGCCACCGCTATCCCCGCTGTCTCCGCTGCTGCCGCCATCATCGTCGTCGTCGCCACAGGCAGTTGCGCCAAGGGCGAGGGCGGCGAGGAGGCAGCTAAAGACTGCCAGCCAACGTACTCGCAAGATGTTCCCTCCTAATGGGATTTGGGTCCAGCCTGCGCCGGATCCTAGGCTCCGTTCCGGCTTGCGTGCAACCAAGCGGGTCGGCTTAACGCGGAGTCAATCTGCCTTCATGGCTCCATCATCCGCACGAATACGAAGCGCCCGTCGCGCAATGCCCACACCGAAAACCGCTGCGTGTCGACGTCTCCGGTGCCGCGCAGGAGGTAATCGCCGAGCGCCGACTCGCGGGTGCGGATGCGCGTGCCGGCGCGGCGTACGCGCTCGCGGTTGGGGCCGCCGGCGCGGATGGCGTCGAGCACCAGGCGCATGGCTTCGTAGCCGTACAGGGCCTCGGCCCGGGCCGCCTGCGGGCCCGCCTCGCGAGCCACCCGCTCGAGCAGGCGACGCCCCTCGGCGGTCAGCTCGCGTCGCGGCGGCATGGCGCCGAGCGCCCGCACGGTCGCGGGCGCCACTGGGATCGGGGCGGCCGGATCGCGCGCCAGCAGGCCCGCGGTCGCGTACACGGGAACCCCCGGTAGGCGCGCTTCGATCTCGGCCAGCATCCGGCCGGTGCCTGGGCCCGCGATCCCCGCGTAGACCACCAGATCCGGGCGGCCCTCGGCCAGGCGCCGCGCGACGTCGGGGATCTCCTCCACGTCGCCGAGGTACTCCTCGAAGCGCACCGGCAAGGGTCCGTCGCGGCGGCCGAGGGCCACAAGCTGCCCGGCGAGCTCGCGGCTGTAGATGTCGGCGTCGAAGAGCACAGTCATCCGGCGGGCGCCGCCCTGGCGCGCGAGCTCCAGCAGCGTCTCAGCGAGTAGGTCGTCGTTCGGGACCAGGCGCGCGAAGCTCCGCGAGCCGGTGGGGTAGTAGCGCTCGGGGCCGGCGCGCGGGCGGCCGATCGGTGTCTGGGTGAGGCTCGTGAGCGTGTCGGTCGGCGAGACCTGCAGCAGGCCGGCATCGTTGGTGATCGGCACCGACACGGCCGAGGCCCCGTAGTCGAGCTCGCCCAGGTAGGCGATCGCCCTGGGGTCGTCGGCCGCTCGCTCGGCGTTCGCGCTCACCCGGTCGGGGCTCCACGCCGCCCCGTCGCGGTCGGCCGCGCCCAGCTCGACGAGCTTGACGCGCAGCCCGCCCGACCGCCGGCCGGCGTCCTCGAGCGCGAGGCGCTGTCCCGCCGCGACGGCGCGGGCGGCCGGCGCGGACACCCCGGTACGAGGCAGGCTCGAGTACACGGTGACCGTGTCGCCCGCGATACGCGACCGGCGCTCCTCCTCCCCGAGGCATCCGCTCAGCGCGAGGACGGCGAGCAACGCCGAGACTGTTGCGGTCCTGGGCAAGCAGCCCATTCTGCCTAGTGGTCTTTATTGTGCCCGTCGTGCGCATCGGAGTGCTAACGGGAGGCGGCGACTGTCCGGGCCTGAATGCGGTCATCCGGGCCATCGTCCGAAGGGGGATCGACGGCCACGGCCACGCCATCGTCGGCTTCCGGGACGGCTGGCGGGGTCCGATCGAGAACGCCTACGAGGAGCTGACGATCGAGTCGACCCGCGGCATCCTTCCGCGCGGAGGCACGATCCTGCGCTCGTCTCGAACCAACCCGTTCAAGCGCGACGAGGGGCCCGAGCAGATCGCCGACAGCCTGCGCACCCTCAACCTGGCGGGCCTGATCGCGATCGGCGGCGAGGACACGCTGGGCGCCGCCGCCCGCCTGCACGGCGAGCACGGATTGCCGGTCATGGGCGTGCCGAAGACGATCGACAACGACCTCAGCGGCACCGATATGACCTTCGGCTTCGACACCGCCGTGCAGATCGCCACCGACGCGATCGACCGCCTCCACACGACCGCCGAGTCCCACAACCGCGTGATGATCGTCGAGGTGATGGGCCGCCACGCGGGATGGATAGCCCTCCACTCCGGGATCGCCGGAGGCGCGGACGTGATTCTGATCCCCGAGCAGCCGTTCGACATCGACGAGGTGGTCCGGCTGATCAACCGCCGCCACTCGCGCGGGCGCTACTTCTCCATCGTCGTTGCCGCGGAGGGCGCGCTTCCCAAGGAAGGGACAATCGAGATGATCAGCGGCGAGAAGGACGAGTTCGGCCACGAGCGGCTGGGCGGGATCGGGCAGCTGCTGGAGCGAGAGATCGGGAGGCGCACCGGCTTCGAGACGCGCGCGACCGTGCTCGGTCACATCCAGCGCGGTGGCACGCCGACCGCCTTCGACCGCGTGCTCGCCACCCGCCTCGGGCTCGCAGCGATCGACGCCGCGGACGAAGGGCGCTGGGGCACGATGCCCGCTCTCAAGGGCACGAAGATCGAACTGGTCGCGCTTGAGGAGGCGGTCGCCGACGTGCGCACTGTCCCTCCCGACGAGTACGCCGCCGCCGAGGCCTTCTTCGGCTGAGCGCCTCCCGGCCAACGCGCTACTCGTCCATGGTTGACTTAGCGGTCCCAGCAACCGCTAACTCGACAACGAACGGCAAATCCGGCCGCACGGGAGCGCCATGGCAACCCGTCGCACCCCTTATAGCCCGCCGTTGGCCGAGCCCTAAGCCCGCCGTTGGCCCGAGCCCAAACCGCGTCACCCGGAGGTGCACGGGTTTGGATCAGCCGTCTAGTAGATGCCGCCCTTGTCCTCGGGCGCGGCCTGGCGGCCGAGCATCTGCTCGACGAAGGGCTTCATCATCACCACCGCGGCCGCGGTCACGACCATGAAGACCGTGACCAGGAAGGCGTCGAAAGCCTTGATCCCGAAGGACCAGGCCACGATCCACCAGACGAGGCCGACGGTGAGCGTCACAAGGACGGTCACCGGCCGTCCCTTCGCTGGGCGAGGGCGCTCGACCTCTCGGCTACCACGCGCCGCGCCCTGGTGGCGGCGTTGAACGCGCTCTTCAGGCCGCGTTCTGCGCGCGAGTCCTGCGGCGGCATCAGGCCGATCTGACGCGCGAAGGCCATGCCGTCGTAGTAGGCGGCGACGCTGACGTTCTCGGAGTCCTCGACCTCGATCAGGTCAAGGCCGCGTAGGTCGATCCGCTTGCCGGTGGCATCGACACCCTGAAACGGCTCACCGCTGAAGGTTCCCGTCATGCGCCACTCGACCGCGGCCTCGCGCTCGCCGGCCACCACCCGGGTGATCGTCGTCTCGAGGTCGGGCATCGCGGCAAACAGCTCGCGGAACAGGCCGGTGATCTCTTCGCGCCCGCGCAGCACGCCAAGCGGCACGATGTCCGCCACGCCATCCTCGCGCCAGTGCTGGGCCATCCTCAAGGCGTCGCGCGCCGACAGTGCATCGAAGTAGCTGCGGACGTGCGCCTCGACCACCTTGCGCCTCGTGATCCTGCGTCGCCCCTTCTTGGGCTCCGCGACGGTCTCGGCGGCCGACCCGCTTTTCGCCTCGGTGGCCATCGTGGGGCCAGCCTACCAGCGATCGGGGTAGTCCAGCCGCGGGTTGGCGCGCACTCAGCGGAGTGCTTCGGCGAGCTCGCCGATCAGGGCGCCGACAGCCTCGGGACCGCCCTCGCCGGCGGCGCGCACCACCCGGCTGCCCACGATCACGCCGTCGGCCACCTCTGCGATCGCCCGCGCGTGGGCCGAGGTCGAGATCCCGAACCCCACGGCCACCGGGACGTCGCTGGCGGCGCGCACGCCGGCGACCGTCTCGGCCAGCCCCGGCGGCAGATCGGCGCGCTCCCCGGTGGTGCCCCTCAGCGAGACGGTGTAGACGAAGCCGCGGGCGTCCGCTCCGATCTCGGCCACCCGTTCGGGCGTTGTGGTCGGCGCCACCAGCGGCACCAGCGCCAGACCTTCGGCGTCGCAGGCCCCGCGCACCTCGCCCGCCTCGTCGTGAGGCAGGTCGGGCACGATCAGCCCGGCGGCTCCCGCGGCGGCCGCGCGCAGCGCGAAGGCCTCGGCGCCGGCGGCCATGATCAGGTTCACGTAGACCATCAGGACGACGGGCAGCTCGGCCGCGAGGCGCTCGCAGACGCGCAGCACCCCGTGCGGCGTGGCGCCCGCGGCGAGGGCCTCGGTGCCGGCTGCGTGAATCACGGGCCCATCGGCAAGCGGATCGGAGAAAGGGATGCCCAGCTCGATCAGGTCGGCGCCGGCCGCGGCGGCCGCCAGGCCGGATCGGGTCGAGGAGTCGAGGTCGGGGTACCCGCCCATCAGGTAGGGCATCAGCGCCGCCCGCTTGCCGTGGGACGAGAAGGCGGCGGCGATGCGGTCGCCGCCGGTGGCCGCGACGCTCACGCGCGCGGATCCTCCCCGAGCGCGAGCACCTCCGCCAAGTCCTTGTCGCCACGACCGGAGAGCGTGACGAGCTGCGCGCCGGGCGCGGGGTTGGCGAACAGCCAGGCCAGCGCGTGCGATGGCTCGAGCGCCGGCAGGATGCCCTCGAGCCTGGCGACGGTACGAAAGGCGGCCAGCGCCGCCGTGTCCGGCACCGCCACGTAGCGAACGCGGCCGCTGTCGCGAAGGTAGGCGTGCTCCGGGCCGACGCCGGGGTAGTCAAGGCCCGCCGAGACCGAGTGCGCCTCGAGGATCTGGCCCTCCTCGTCCTGGATCACGGCGGACAGCGCCCCGTGCAGCACCCCGCGCGCTCCGGTGGTCAGCGGCGCCGAGTGGCGGCGCGTATGGAGCCCGTCGCCGGCCGCCTCGACCCCGATCAGCTCGACGCCGGCGTCGTCCACGAAACCGGCGAAGGTGCCGATCGCGTTCGACCCGCCGCCGACGCAGGCCATCACGCGGTCGGGCAGGCGGCCCGCGCTCTCGAGCATCTGCGCACGCGCCTCGTCGCCGATCGTGCGCTGGAGGTCGCGCACCAGCGCCGGATACGGCGCCGGCCCGACGGCCGAGCCGATGATGTAGTGGGTGGACTCGACGTTGGTGACCCAGTCGCGGATCGCAGCCGACACCGCCTCCTTGAGCGTACGCGCGCCGGCTTCGACACCGACCACCTCGGCGCCCAGCAGGTTCATCCGCTGGACGTTCGGCTGCTGGCGGCGCATGTCCTCCGTGCCCATGTAGACGATGCACTCGAGCCCGAGCAGCGCGCAAGCAGTCGCCGCTGCGACTCCGTGCTGGCCCGCTCCGGTCTCCGCGATGATCCGCGGCTTGCCCATCCGGCGGGCGAGCAGCGCCTGTCCCAGCGCGTTGTTGATCTTGTGCGAGCCGGTGTGGGTGAGGTCCTCGCGCTTGAGCCAGACCTCGCCGCCGGCCAGCTCCGAGAGCCGCGCGGCACAGTAGAGCGGGGTCGGCCTGCCGACGTAGTCGCGCGACAGCCGCGCCAGCTGCTCGAGGTAGCCGGGGTCGGCGCGCGCCTCGACCCAGGCGCGCTCCAGCTCGTCGAGCGCCGGGATCAGGGTCTCGGGCACATAGCGGCCGCCATAGGGGCCAAAGCGGCGCTCCACCGCCGGCGCGCTCATGGGTGGACCGCCTCCGTGGTGGCGGGCGGCGAAAGCCGCGCGTCCACCTCCTCCACCGCGGCGAAGAACGCCTCCAGCTTCGCGGGGTCCTTGCGGCCGGGCTCCGATTCGGTGCCGCTCGCGACGTCCACGCCGAAGGGACGCGTCGACTCGATCGCCCGGGCCACGTTGTCGGGCGTCAGGCCGCCGGCCAGCACGACCGGCGGACGACGTGGATGGAGGAGCGCGAGCTCCCAGTCGAAGCTCTCCCCCGTGCCGCCGGGCGCGCGCGGGGAATGCGCGTCAAGCAGATGGAAGTCGGTGTAAAACCGGCGCAGGTCGTGCACCTGCGCGGCGTCGTGGACGTGCGCCGCCTTCATGACCTTGGCGCCGGTCCGCCGCGCGGCCTCGCGACAGTAGGCCGGGCCCTCGTCGCCGTGCAGCTGCAGCAGCGTGAGGCGGCAGCGGTCGGCGGTCGCGGCCACATCGTCGAGCGTCGCGTTCACGAAGACCCCGGTCAGCTCGAGCCGGCGGTGAAGCTCGCCACCGATCTCCTCGGCGGCGTCGAGCGAGCACACGCGCGGGCTTTGCGGCCAGAACACCATGCCAAGCGCCCAGGCCCCCAGGTCGGCGACCAGGCGGGCATCCGCCGGGTCGCTCACTCCGCAGATCTTGACGCGGGTCACCGCGCCTATGGTCGCAGGCGGCGGCTGCCGCCGGCCCACGACGCCGAGGCGGCCCGCGGCGGCGACGGCGATCAGGCGATCGATCTCGCCGAACTGACGTTTGCCGCCTATGTGGCGGTCAACGTCAGGGGCATGGGCATGGCGGCCGACCTGGTCGCGAACGGCGCCTACGGGAGTGGGAAGAGCTCGTCCCCGCCGTTGTCGTCGGGCGACTCCGGCTGGTCGGGCTGCTGCGGCGTATTGGGCTCCGCCGGGGTCGCCTGGGCGGTCAGCTGCTCGGGGCGTTTGCCGAGCTTGACCTCGACCGAGCGCTTGTCGTCCCCGCGGTAGAACTCGATCCTGATCGTGTCGCCGGGCTGCTTGTCCGCCACGATCGTCGCGACGTCCTCGGAGCTGCTCGCCTTCTTGCCGTCGATCGCGACGATGATGTCGCCGCCGGTCACGAGCTGGTCGGCAGTCTCCTTGTCGCCCGCGCGCAGCCCGGCCTTGTCGGCGGGCCCGTCCTCCTCGACGAGCTGGAGCAGCGCGCCGGCGTCGACCGGCAGGTCGAGCTCGCCGGCCAGGTCCTTGGTCACGTCCGCCATGCGCACGCCGAGGTAGGCGCGCTCGATGTTCTCGCCCTCGCGAAGCTGGGGCAGCAACTCCTTGGTGGTGTTGATCGGCACGGCGAAGCCGATGCCGACCGAGCCCTGGCCGCCGCCCGTGGCGATCTGGGAGTTGATCCCGATCACGCGCCCCTGTGCGTCCAGGAGCGGGCCGCCGGAGTTCCCGGGGTTGATCGAGGCGTCGGTCTGGATGACGTTGTCGATCGAGAAGCCGCTCGGGGCGTCGATCTGGCGCTGAAGGGCCGACACGATGCCGGTGGTCACGGTGCGCTGCAGGCCGAACGGATTGCCGATGGCAACCACCGGATCGCCGACCTCGAGGGAGGCGGAATCGCCCAGCGGGATGGCCTTCAGGCCGTCGACCTCGTCGGGGTTGATCTTCAGCACGGCGATGTCGGTGTCGGCGTCGACTCCCTTGACCTCGGCGGCGATCGACTCGCCGTCCTCGTCGAACTTCACCGAGACGCTGCTGGCGCCTTCGACCACGTGCGCGTTGGTAACGATCGTGCCATCCGTGTCCACCACGAATCCGGAGCCGGTCGCCGAGCCCTCCTGCTGGCCGAAGACCGAGTCCGAGCTGACGCCCTCGGACTGGATGAAGACGACGCTGCCGCCCTCCTCGCGATAGATGTCCTGAACGGTTCGCCCGCCGTCGGCCATGCTCGGGTCGGACGCCGGCTGCGAGATCGCAGGCTGGCGCACGACGGTCCTCGAGTCCCCGGTGTCGATTACGTCGGTGGCGATCAGCACCGCGCCCGCCACGAGCACGATCAGCCCGCCGAGCGCGCCGGCGATCAGGTTGGAAACGGTGGAGCGCTGCTTCTCAGGGGTCATGACCGGATTCATATGTCTCTGTTCTAGAGCGCCTACCTTAGAGCGGCATAAACACGCCGGATCTTGCTTGGCCCTAACCACTCGGCTCGGCCGGGTGCGGGCGGACCTTTAATTTGGGCGCGGTCCGCCTGGCGGAATGGCGATCAGCCCGCGCAGACGCGCTTTGAGCCCTCCGCGGGCGCTCAGCTCGCGCCGCAGCGCGCGCCGGTCGCGCGGGCCGGGTGCCTCAGGCGCGCGCGGGTCGTAGCGATGCTCGCGCAGCCGGCGCGCGTAGCCGGCCGAGTGCGGCCCCGCGTAGCGCAGCAGGCGCCGCTCCAGGGCGAGCAGTGTGGTTGCCGCCGGCAGCTTCCACTCGAGGCGGTCGAGCGCCCGGCGGAGCTCTGCCAGCTGGGCCGCCGCGAGCTGCTCCGGGGTCAGGTGGCGCTGGACTCGCACCCGCCGAACCACGTACCAGCTCCCCCCGCCGAGGCCGACCAGCGCCAGAACTATCAGCACAGGCACGACCCAGTCCGAACCACCCCCGTCGTCGCCGATAGTCCCACCCGTATCGCTCCCGCGCTCGGACGCAAACCCGCCCCGGCTCCTCACCTCGCCCGCGTTGGCGCTCGCCGCGCTCGCGGCCGCCAGGCCGCCCGACTGCCCCTCGGCCGGCGACGCGGCCGGAGTCGGGTCGAACGGCACCCACCCGATCCCTGTGAAGTAGACCTCGACCCAGGAGTGTGCGTCGAGGTCGCGGACACGGAACTCGCGCGTGTCGCGGTTGTAGGAGCCGCGCGAGAAGCCCGCGGCCACGCGCGCCGGGATCCCCAGCATCCGGAGCATGAGCGCCATCGTCCCGGAGAACTGCTGGCAGTAGCCGCGGCGGTCGTCGAACAGGAAGCCGTTGAGCGGGATCGGCCGCGTGGGCACCCGCTCGGCATAGATGTAGTCCTCCTTGAGGTTGGCCTCGATGGCCTTGACGCGGTCGTAGTTGGTCTCGGCGCTCGCGGTCCAGTCGAGGGCAAGCCGGTACATGTCCCCATAGCGCGAGCGCCGCAGGACCTCGTCGGCGTTCGCTTCCCCGGTGAACTCATCCCCGCTCAGGGGCACCTGCAGCTGCTGGCGCAGGGCAACCGCGGCGTCGCGGCTGGCGTCGCCGGCGCGGCCGGTCCCCGCCGTGGCGTCGTCCCCCGCGGTCGGCAGCTGGAAGCGGGTGTACTGGCTGTAGTTGCCGGGGTAGGAGGGCTCCGACCGGCGCATCTGGCGCTTCGTCGGGTCGGGGGCATAGGCGCGCACCGTGTAGCTGTCGCCCTTCTCGAGCGGGTCGCCCTGCACGCGCGACGTGCCGTCGGCACTCGTGTTGTGTGCCACGCCATCGACCAGGTAGGTGGTGCCAGCGCCGACGATCAGGTCGCTGCTCAGCGAGCGCACCGTGACCTCGATCTGCTCGTCCCAGCGCGGGTTGTACTCGAAGGGCTGCCAGGTCGGCCCCTCCGCCTCGCCGAACCTGACCGGCAGCTCGGTGAAGGGCTCGGCCGTGTCGTTGGTGGGAGTGCGCACCCAGCGCATCCCGTCGAAGCCGTCGAGCGTCTCCGCCTTCCAGTAGTGCGGTCGGTCGGAGCGGATGTTCAGCAGCGTGGTCCCGTCGCGCGGCCAGTCGAGCGGGCCGTACTCGTGGGTCCAGTCGAACGTGATCGCCTTGCCCGTGCCAAACCAGTCCCAGGCGCGGTAGTTCCACCAGGGCCGGTCCCCGTCGAGCGCCACCGCCACCGGCAGGGCGAGCAGGCCCGCAAGAACCACGGCCGCTGCCGCCGCCGCGGCCTCGCGCGGGCGCAGGCGCGGCAGCCACAGCCAGGCGGCCACGAGCAGGAGCAGTGTGACGCCGCGCAGCATCGGCGCTCCCGGCTCGTGCTCGGTCACGGACGTCCCGTAGAGGACCAGCAGGATCACGAGCGCGGCCGCGCGCAACAGCGACCCGGCTCGGCGCGCGGGGAAGAACGCGAGCGTGACCGCGAGGCCCAGCAGGAACGGTGCCCCGAGCAGGATCGTCAGGCGAATCCACTCCTCCGGACCGTCGTACGGCCACTCGACCCCCTGCACACCCGCAAGCCCCCGGTCGAGGCCGTCGACAAGCTCATTCCAGTTGCCGGGCGCGAGCAGTCGCACCGGCAGGCCGGCCGCGGCGAGGCCGAGGGCGATCGTGAAGAGGCCGATCAACAGGGCGGCAGCGACGATGAGCGCCCCGGCGGCGCCCGGGCGATCGCCGAGCAGGGTGGTGAGCCGGCGGCGTAGCTCGGGCGTGCCGAGGCCGATCAGCAGCGCGCCGCCGGCGGCGCTCACGGCGACCACGAGCAAGGTGCGGCCGCTCGAAGGCGCGTCGACAAGCGTGACCCAGTGGGCGGCGCCGAAGGCGGCGAGCCCGGTGAACGACGCGAGTCGCAGCCACGGTATCCAGCGAGCGTCGGCGCGCTCGGCGCGGGCGGGCCGCGCCGACGCGGCGGTCGAGGCAGACGCGCCGGCGGTGGCGGCGGCCGGCTGGCGCAGCGCCGGGCTCACGCCGCCCTCCCGGCTCCGAGTGGCGCCGCGCGTCGGGCTCGCTCGACCAGGGAGCCGGTGCACTCCGCGACACAGAACAGCGCGCGCACCCCGGGCAGCGCGCTCGGCGAGACCACGATGCGCGCACCGGCCGGGAGGCGCTCGAGGGCGCGCGGAGCGCTGTTCAGGTCTGCGCCGGTCACCCAGATCACCGCTCCTCCGCGCGGGCCGAGCGTCGATGTGGGCGGCGGCGCACCGGCCTCCACCAGCGCGAGGCGAACGTGCACGGCCGGCCAGGCGCCCATGTCGTGCCCGATCTCGATCGGGCGCCGGTCGCCGGGGAGCAGAACGGCGCAGCCGCCCACCTGCGCCAGATGCACGCAGAGCGAGGCGGCGGCACGAATCGCCTTGTCGAGGTTCTCCTCGCCCGAGGGCGCGGAGGGGTCGACCACCACGAGCGGTGCGGAGTCGAGCTCGGCCACCAGGCGGCGCTCGAGCATCTCGCCGGTGCGAGCCACCGAGGGCCAGTGGATGCGCGACGCCGGGGCACCCTCTCGGTAGGGACGCAGCCCGTCGATCTCGAGTTCGGCCGCCGACGCGTCGAGGCGCCTGCCCAGCACGCCCGGATCGATCCCCGAGCCCCCGTGTTCGCCGGCGCCGGCGCCGCCGCCGCCGGGGGCCAGAACGGGCTCTACCCGCGGCAGCACGAGGACCTCATGTTGGCCCTCCCCCACCAGCTCGCGCGAGTAGAGGCGCAGCGGATCGCGAATCACGAGCCGCCCGGGCTCCAGCACGCGGCGCCCGCGGCGAGCGAAGCGGACGTTGATACGTACGCGCCGCGACCAGCGCCCGGCGATCGGCACCGGCCAGCCCAGCAGCGGCTCGATCAGCTCGCCGCCGGGCGGGGGCAGCGCTCCCGACCGGACCTCGATGCGCAGCGGGTAGGGCTCCTCCTCGGTCACCGTGTGAGGCCCCGGACGGCGCTCGATCGCGGCGCCGGTCGCGGCCAGCACGACCCAGCCGGTCGCGAGCACGGCGATCGCCACCAGCGCTACCCCGGGAACGTAGAACGAGGCGCTGTCGAAGGTGGCAGCCGCCAGGCAAAGCGCCACCCCGAGCGAAGCGGTGGCGATCGGCCGCAGCATGGTCAGAGCGCCGGTACCCGCTCCAGCGTGTCGCGCACCACGGCCTCGCGCTCGCCGATGCCCGAGCCGGGCGCCAGCAGCAGACGATGGCTGAGGACCGACGCGGCGAGAGCCTGGACATCGTCGGGTAGGGCGTGGTCGCGAGCGTCGAGCGCGGCGTTCGCCTTGGCGGCGCGAAAGAGCATCAGGCCCGCGCGCGGGGACGCGCCGATGTCGACACGAGGATCGGCGCGAGTGGCCTCGCAGATCGCGACCACGTAACGGCGCAGCGCCTCGCTGCCGTGCACCGCCGCGGCGGCGATCTGGGCGGCCAGCACCTCGCTCACGTCGGCCACGGACTCGAGGTCGAGCACGCGGTCGCTCGCGGCGTGGTCGGCGAGCATCTGAGACTCCTGGTCGGCCGTCGGATAGCCGAGCGAGACGCGCACCGTGAAGCGGTCGAGCTGCGCCTCGGGGAGCGGATAGGTCCCCTCGTACTCAACCGGGTTCTGGGTGGCGATGACGAGGAAGGGCCGCGCTAGCTCGTGTGTCTGCTTGTCCACGGTCACGTGGCGCTCCTGCATGCACTCGAGCAGGCCGGACTGGGTCTTGGGCGACGCGCGATTTACCTCGTCGACGAGCACCACGTTCGCGAACACGGGGCCGGGCCGAAACTCGAAGCGGTTCTCGCGCTGGTTGTAGACGTTCGTGCCCACCACGTCGGCGGGCAGCAGGTCGGCCGTGCACTGCACGCGGGCGTATTCCGCGTCGATGGAGCGGGCGAGCGCCCGCGCAAGCGCCGTCTTGCCCACGCCCGGATAGTCCTCGATGAGCACGTGCCCCTCGGCCAGAAAGGCCACGAGCACGTCGCGCAGAACCTGCTCAGGAGCCTTGACCGCGCGCGAGACGTTCTCGCGCAGGCGCGCGCCGAGCTCCGCGACCTGCGAAGGATCGAGCTCAGGGATTGTCGCCATGCACCACCATCCTAGGGATACGTAGGCAGCGGCCTATCGGTTCCCTCAGGCTTGCGTGGGCTCCTCGGAGCCGGCCAGCTCCCGCACGGCGACCTCCGGGTCCGGCGCCCGCATCAGCACCTCGCCGATCAGCACGGCGTCGACCCCCACGTGCTCGAGCTCCTCGATCTGCTCGCGGCGGTAGATCCCGGATTCCGAGACCACGACCTTTCCCGCGGGCACGTCGGCGAGCAGGTCGAACGTGCGCTGGATGTCAACCGAGAAGTCCTCGAGATTGCGGTTGTTGATTCCCAGCACGTCGACGTCCACCTCGAGTGCCGTCTCGAGCTCCTCCTCGGTGGAGACCTCCACGATCGCGTCGAGGTCGAGCGCGTGCGCCTCCAAGTAGAGCGCCGCGAGCTGCGCGGGCTCCAGCGAGCCGACCACGAGCAACACCGCGTCGGCGCCCGCCGCCTTTGCCTCGTAGAGCTGGTAGGGATCGATCGTGAAGTCCTTGCGCAGAATGGGCAGCTCGATCGCCGCGCGCGCCTCGCGCAGGTCGGCCAGCGAGCCGCCGAAGTGCACCTCCTCGGTCAGCACCGATACGGCCGCCGCCCCCCCGCGCTCATAGGCGAACACGAGGTCGGCGCAGCTGAGGTCCTCGCGAATCGTCCCAGCGGAGGGCGAGCGCCGCTTGTGCTCGGCGATCAGCGAGGTTCCGGGACGCGCCAGCGCCTCGGCGAAGGGCCGCCCCTCGGGCTGCGCGCCGGCCTCCCGTTCCAGCTCGGCAATCGGGCGCTCGCGCTTGCGGCGGTGAACCGCCTCGCGGGTCGCGCCGACGAGCTCGTCGAGGCGGATGCTCATCGCACCCGCTCGAGATAGGCGTCGAGGGTGCGTACCGCCGCGCCCGAGTCGATCGCCTCCCGCGCGCGCTCGACGCCGTCGCGCAGCGACGCGGCGCGGCCGCCCACGTAGATCGCGGCGGCGGCATTCAACACGGCGAGCGAGCGCTCGGTCCCGGGCTCACCTTCGAGCACGCGGCGCAGGACGCGCGCGTTCTCGACGGGCGTGCCGGCGCCCACGGCTCCGTCGGCCGCTCGCTCGATCCCCACCTGCTCGGGCGTCACGTCGTAGCTGGCGAGCTGGCCGTCCCTCAGCTCGACCACCCGGGTCGCCCCCGATACCGAGAACTCGTCCAGGCCATCGGCGCTCGACACTACCAGGGCCCTGTCGGTCCCCAGCTCTCCGAGCGCGGCCGCCATCGTCTCGAGCTTGGCGGGATCGGACACGCCGATCACCTGGCGCCGGGCGCCCGCGGGATTGGTCAGCGGCCCGAGGAAGTTGAAGATCGTCCGCACGCCGAGCGCCTTGCGCACCGGCATCACGTGCTTCATCGCCGAATGGTGGTTGGGCGCGAACATGAAGCCGAACCCGATGGAGTCGATACATGCGGCCACCTCGTCGGGCCCGAGGTCGATACGGGCGCCGAGCGCCTCGAGCACGTCGGCCGATCCGCACTGGCTCGTGGACGAGCGATTGCCGTGCTTTGCCACCCGGCAGCCGGCGCCGGCGGCGACGAACGCGGCCGTGGTCGACACGTTGAAGGTGGGCCGCCCCCCACCCGTGCCGGCGGTGTCGATCAGCCCGTCGCCCGCGTTCACTCGCAGCGCCAGCGCGCGCATGGTCGCGGCGAGCCCGGCCAGCTCGTGGACGGTCTCGCCCTTGGTCCGCAGGGCCACGAGAAAGCCGGCGGTCTCGACGTCCGACGCGTTGCCCTCCATCACCTCACGCAGCACCCGCGCGGCCTCCTCTGTCGCGAGGTCGCCTCCGCTCGCGACCCGCTCGATCGCGTCAGTGAGAACCGGGTTGGTCATCTAGCTCAGAAAGGTCCGCAGCATCTGCTTGCCGTGCGGCGTCAGCACGGACTCCGGGTGGAACTGGACTCCCTCGATTGGCAGTTCGGTGTGACGCAGGCCCATGATCACGTCGCCGGTCCGCGCCGAGATCTCCAGCGCGTCGGGCAGGTGCCCGGGATCCACTACGAGCGAGTGATAGCGGCCGACCACGAGCGGGGATTCGAGGCCCTCGTAGATCGTCCTGCCGTCGTGTTCCATCTCCGCCGTCTTGCCGTGGACCGGCTCGCCGCGCACGACCCGCCCTCCGAACTCCTGCGCGAGCGACTGGTGGCCGAGGCAGACTCCGAGCACGGGCGTTCCGCGCTCCCCGTAGTGGCGTACGGCGCGCATTGAGAGACCCGCCTCGTTCGGCGTGCATGGGCCGGGCGAGACGATCACCCGGGTCGGCTCGCGCTCGAGCAGGTCATCGACGTCGTTGCGAATCACCTCGACGTCGGCCCCGAGCTCGCCCAGGTACTGCACGAGGTTGTAGGTGAACGAGTCGTAGTTGTCGACGACCAGGACGTTCATGACCAGTCGGTCTGGGCGCAGGCGAGCCGGATCGCGTCCATCACGGCCCCAGCCTTGGCCTCGGTCTCGCGGTTCTCATAGGCGGCGTCAGAGTCGGCAACTATCCCCGCGCCGGCCTGCACATAGGCCTTGCCGTCGCGTACGAAGGTGGCGCGGATGTTGATGCAGGTGTCGAGCTCGCCGGTGTAGGAGAGGTAGCCCACGGCTCCTCCATAGGGACCGCGCTTGACCGGCTCGAGCTCGTCGATGATCTGCATTGCGCGGATCTTGGGCGCGCCCGAGAGCGTGCCGGCCGGCAGCGTCGCGCGCAGGGCGTCCATGGGCGTGACCTCCTCGCGCAGCCGCCCCGACACCGACGACACGATGTGGATGACGTGCGAGTAGATCTCGACGGCCATCAGCTCGTCGACCTCGACGCTGCCGTACTCGCAGACGCGGCCCAGGTCGTTGCGGCCCAGGTCGACGAGCATCACGTGCTCGGCGCGCTCCTTGGTGTCGGCCAGCAGTTCCTCGGCCATCTGGCTGTCAGAGCCCCCGCGGGGGCGGGTGCCGGCGATCGGGCGCAGCTCGACGTGGCGCCCGCCGACCTTGACGAGCGACTCCGGCGACGCTCCGGCGATCTGGAAGTCGCCGAAGTCCAGGAAGTACATGTAGGGGCTCGGATTGATGGCGCGCAGGCCGCGGTAGATCGAGAACGCCTCGACCGGGCAGTTGGCGGTCCACCGCTGGGACGGCACCACCTGGTAGGCGTCGCCGGCGTGGATGTACTCGACGGCGCGCTCGACCGCCGCACCGAAACCGTCGGGACCGAGGTTGGAGAAGAACTCGGGCGGCTCGGACTTGCCGCCGGCCGCCTGGGGCACGGGGCCGGCCAGGATCTGCCTGACCTCGGCGATCGCGGCGGCCGCCTGTTCATACGACCGCTCGAGGTCGGGGGTATCCCCCTCCGAAGCGAAGACGTTGGCCAAGACGGTCACCTCGTGGCGCAGGTGGTCGAAGGCCAGCAGGACGTCGGTGATCATCAGCGCCAGGTCGGGGATGCCCGCCTCGTCGGGGTTCGGGTCGCCCACCGTGGGCTCGGCGCTGCGCGCCAGGTCATACCCGAACAGGCCGACGGCTCCACCGGCGAAGGGCGGCAGCCCGTCCAGCGGTGCGATCCGATACGAGGAGAGCTCCTGTGCGACGTGGGCGTAGAGGTCCGGGTGGTCGCCCAGGTTCATCCGCATGATCGCGCGCGGGCGAAAGCCGAGAAACGACCAGCGCCCGACACGCTGGCCCTGCTCGGCCGACTCGAGCAGAAAGGACGGCCCGCCGCCGCGCAGCTTGAGATAGGCGGAGACCGGGGTCTCGCAGTCCGCGATGAACGTGTGGCGCAGGGGGACGAGGTTGTGGGCGCGAGCCAGCTCGCGCACCTCCTCGAGGCCCGGCGTCAAGTCGAGGTCAACGGCGACGGCCATTGAGAGCCTCGTAGGCGTCGGCCAGGCTGAGCCCGCGCGCGGCCATCAGCACGGCTAGGTGATAGAGGACGTCGGCGGCCTCCTCGGCGACCCGCTCATCCGATTCGCCGCGGGCGGCGCGAGCGACCTCCTCGGCCTCCTCCTCGACCTTCTCGCCGATCCTCGCGGGATCGGTCAGCAGCGAGGCGGTGTAGCTCTCCTCGGGCTCTGAGTCCCGCCGCTCGTCGATCGTGCGCTCGAGCGCCGCGAGCGCCTCGGCCGGGGCGAGATCCATGTCGCCGCGATAGAAGCAGGTCCGCTCGCCGGTGTGGCATGCGGGGCCGGCAGGCTCGACCAGCGCGACGAAGGCGTCGTTGTCGCAGTCGTAGCGAAGGGCCGTGAGGCGCTGCACGTTCCCCGACGTCTCGCCCTTGTGCCACAGCTCTTCACGCGAGCGCGACCAGAACCACATCTCGCCGGTCGCGCGGGTGCGCTCGAGCGACTCCTCGTTCATGTAGGCGAGGGTCAGCACCTCGCCGGTGCGGGAGTCCTGGACTATGCAGGGGGTCAACTCCATCATCGGTGCCCCGATTATGGCCTCGTGCGGCTGACGGGCAGCTTGAGGAACTCGTAGACCGACCCGATCTCCCTGAAGCCGAGCGACCGGTACCAGCGCTTGGGCCAGTCGTTCGCGTCGGTCATGAGGAACACGGGGTCACAGCCCTCGGCGGCGGCCGCGTCGGCCGCCGCGAGCACGGCTGCGCTTCCGTGACCGCGCCCGCGACGCGTCTCGACTGTGCCAACCTCGTCCACCTGAGCGATCCCGTCCGCCGTGTAGAGCCGGCAGACGCAGGCGGGGTTGTCCGGAGGCGAGCCGAAGTCGCGCCCGCTCGCCGCCCGGTCGTAGCGCTCGTCCATCCCGGCCAGCTGCTCGACCGCCTGCTCCTGCCAGCCGAAGGGCTGTTCGCGCCGAAACGCGGCGAGGCCGGCGGCGCCGGCCTCGCGGTCGAGCTCCGCGCCGGCTCCGGGCAGCCGCTCGCGCTTCGGCCGGCGCTCGTGCACCATCACGAGCAGCCGCAGGACGTTCCAGCCCGAAGATGCCAGCGGACGCGACAGGCGCTCGCCGAGCTCGGCGTCGTGAACCACCAGCTTGCGGTGCCCGTAGGCGGCGAGGATCCGGTCGGCCTCCTCCGCCAGCTCAGCCGGCATGGCCTCGAGGTCTTCCACGCGCACCGCGTTGAGCTGCCACACGAGCGGAAGGGCCGGGGTGAGCAACGCCGAGCCGTGGCGGACCGGGCGCACCTCGTCGACCACCGCCTCTTCCGTGCGTGTTAGGAAGTCGAGGATGCGCGAGATCGCCAGAGAGGTCACTCGAGTCCCAGCCGATCGAGCAGAGCCTCGTCTCGCCGCCAGCCCTTGCGCACGCGAACCTGCAGCTCGAGGTGGATGTGCCGGCCGAGCATGGACTCGATCTCGGGGCGGGCGGCGCTGCCGACGGCCTTGACCATCCGACCGCCGGCGCCGACGAGGATGCCTTTCTGCGACTCGGTCTCCGCCCAGACGCGGGCCTGGATCACGAGCAGGCCGTCGTCGCGCTCGTCCATTTCCGCGATCTCGACCTCGACCGAGTGCGGCACCTCCTCGCGGGTCCGCAGCAGGACCTGCTCGCGGATGAGCTCGGCGAGGCGAACCTGCTCGGTGAGGTCGCTCTTGTCCTCCGGCGGGTAGAGGAAGGGGCCCTCCGGGAGCATGGATACGAGCTCCGCGACGAGTGGCTCCAGGCCGTCGCCCGTACGGGCGCTGATCGGGAAGATCTCGCCGTCGACGCCGAGCTCCGCGGCCGTGGCGAGCGCGCTCACGGTTCGGGGCCGGTCGAGCCGGTCGATCTTGTTGAGCGCCATCACGGCGGGCACGCCGACGTTGACGATCGCGTTCGCGATGAAGCGGTCGCCGGCGCCGATCCGCTGCTCGCCGTTCAGCATGAAGAGCACGGCGTCGGCGTCCGCGAGCGCGCGCTCGACGCGCCGCTGCATGCGCTCGGTGAGCGGGTCGCGCGGGCGCTGCACGCCGGGCAGGTCGACGAGCACGAGCTGCCAGTCGTCGCCGGTGGCGATTCCGCGGATCTCGCGGCGGGTGGTCTGAGGCTTGTCCGAGACGATCGCGACCTTGCCGCCCACGATGCGGTTGACCAACGTGGACTTGCCTGCGTTCGGGCGCCCGGCGAGGGCAACGAATCCGGATCGGGTTCTCACAGGCCCTCCATGATCTCGTCCTGGAGGGCGAGCATCTCGCCGTCGTCGGTCTCGTGGTCGTAGCCGCAGAGGTGCAGGACGCCATGGACCACGGCCTCGCGCAGGTCCTCGGTGTACTCGGCGCAGATCACGACGTCGCCCAGCTCTCGCGGCCCCACGACCGGCCCATCCTCGTCGATCGGGAACGAGAGGACGTCGGTGGGAACGTCGAGCGCCCGGTGCTCGCGGTTGAGCGTGCGGATGCGCGCGGCATCCACCAGCGCGACCGCAAGATGGCCGTCGTCGACCCCTGCCGCGGCGAGCGCTGCGAGCGCCGCCGCACGCAGCTCCTCGGGGGCGTCGATGAGGTCGAGTTGAATCAGCCCTGCTGGCGCCGCGACGAGTGCAGGGCCGGCGCCTGCTGCTCGGCGAACTCGTTGTAGGCGGCCACGATGCGCTGGACCAGCTTGTGGCGGACGACGTCCTCGCCGCCGAAGCGAACGAATTCGATCCCCTCCACGTCCCTGAGGATGTCGCCGATCAGCACGAGGCCGGAGGCCTGCTCGCGCGGCAGGTCGATCTGCGTGACGTCGCCGGTCACGACCATCTTCGAGTTGAAGCCGAGCCGCGTGAGGAACATCTTGATCTGCTCCGGGCTCGTGTTCTGCGCCTCGTCGAGGATGATGAAGCTGTCATTGAGAGTTCGGCCTCGCATGAATGCCAGCGGCGCCACCTCGATCATCCCCCGCTCCAAATGCTGGTTGACCTTCTCGAGCTCGAGCATGTCGTAGAGGGCGTCGAACAGCGGGCGCAGGTAGGGGTCGACCTTGGCCTGGATGTCGCCGGGGAGGAAGCCGAGCCGCTCGCCCGCCTCGACGGCGGGCCGCGTGAGCACGATCCGGCTGACCTCGCGCCGCGACAGCGCCGCCACCGCCATCGCTACGGCCAGGAACGACTTGCCGGTGCCGGCCGGGCCGATTCCGACGGTGATCGTCTGGCTGCGGATGGCATCCACGTAACGCTTCTGGTTGACGGTCTTCGGGGCCACCTTGACCCCGCGATGCCGCCAGACCACGTCCTCGAGGATGCGGCTCGGGCTCTCGTGGCGATCGAGCGCGCCGGCGATCGCCTCAATCGTGCCGGGAGCGATGTCGTGGCCCTGGCGCACCAGATCGGTCAGCTCGCGGACGACCGTGCGGCCCATCCCGACGGCGTCATCGGCGCCGTCGAGCGTGAGGACGTTGCCGCGCAGGAAGACCTCGCAGTCGAGGTGCTCCTCGAGCGTCTTCATGACAACGTCCTCCGGGCCAGCCAGCTCGGCGGCCACGTCGTTGGGAAGCTCGAGTTGCAGGCGCACTAGATGATTGATTCCGAATCAGTCATCTAAGGGAGGAGCTTCTCGTTGACGGCGGTGCTCACCCGCTTGCCATCCGCGCGGCCCTTGACCTTCGGCATAACGAGCGCCATGACTTTGCCCATCTCCTTCGGCGAGCTGGCGCCGGACTCGGCTACGGCATCGCCCACGATCGCGCCCAGCTCCTCGTCGGAGAGCTGCTCGGGCATGTATGACGCGATCAGGTCGGCCTCGCGCTCCTCGGACTCGGCGAGCTCGGCGCGCCCGCCGTCGCGGTAGGCCTCGGCGGCCTCCAGACGGCGCTTTCGCTCGCGCTGGAGCACCTCGACCTCGTCGGTGCCGTTCTCCTTGGCGGCCTTCTGGAGCTCGGAGACGATCAGGCGCAGCGCGTGCACGCGCTCCTTCTCGCGCGCCCTCATCGCGTCCTTCACGTCATTCTGAATCTGCTCGAGCACCGTCACGGGTTCAAGAATAGGGCTCCGCGGCCCAAGCCCGAGTCATTGTCGAGTTAGCGGTCCCCGCAACCGCCAACTCGACAACGAACGCCAAAACCGGCCGCACGGGAGCTCCGCGGCAACCCGTCCCGCCCCTCATGGCCCGCCGTTGGCCCGAGCCCACGGGCGCAATCGATCATCGAGTCGGCGACGTTCGCGCCCACGCGCGCCGGCGCGGCGCTCGCGCCCACGATCCGCAGCGGGAAGCAGGCCACCTTGAAGCCGGTCGGCGGGAGCTGGTCGAGGCCCACGAGCCGCTCGATCTGCGAGTAGGGCAGGT
>JBEVKF010000106.1:0-10604 GCA_040509755.1 Thermoleophilaceae bacterium
CAGCGCATGCGCGAGCTCGGGATGCTCCGCACGCTCGGCGCCTCGCGCCGCATGGCGATGAGCTCGGTTCTGACCGAGGCGCTGGTTCTGGGGATTATCGGCACCGTGCTCGGGCTTGGGCTCGGCCTGCTCCTCGCGTCCGGGCTGATCTCGCTGATGCGCGGCATGGATGTCCCGGTCGGGACGCTCGACGTCAGCGCTGGCGCCGCCATCACCGCCGCTTTCATCGGCATAGTCGTGACCCTGCTCGGCGCGTTCTGGCCCGCACGGCGTGCCGGGCGGATCTCGCCCATTCGGGCGGTACTCGGCGACGCGCAGGTGCGTCGCAGCGCCCCGAAGCGGCGACTCTTCATCGGCCTGGCCCTGTTCCTCCCCGGCGTCTGGTTCGGCGGTTCGTTCTGGTTTGGTGGCGAGAGCGAGACGGGTGGCCTGGCGGCCTACGGCGGGATTCTGATGACGATGGCGATGTTCGCTGGAATGGCGGCAGCCGCGCCTTTTGTCATTCTGCCGGTCATCCGCTGGCTTGCCGTACCCGTCCGCCGGCTTTTCCCAACCGGTGGCCGGCTGGCGGCGGACTCGCTCCTTTCCAATCCGCTCCGGACCGCGGCTACCGCCGTCGCGCTCACGATCGGGCTGTCGGTGGTGGTCGTCAACAGCTCGATGTCGTCGAGCTTCGTCGGGACCATCGAGGATCAGGTTGGCAAGGCCTTCGCGCGCGACTTCACTGTCCAGGCACAGGGCTTCACGATTGAGCAGGGCGGCGGACCGGGCGTGCCGCGCTCGGTCCAAGGGGCGATCGAGACGATGCCCGAAGCCGGCACGGTGGCGCCGATGAGGGCGATGCAGCTTGAGCTGCCGGGCGTAAAGAGCGGATCGAACCTAGGCCTGGCGACCGGGGTCGACCCCGCGAAGCAGCCGGAGGTGGACGGCACCGAGTTCCAGGGAATCAGCCGTTCGGCGGCGTACGCCCAGCTGGCCCAGGGCGGCGTGCTGCTCGGCCGCCCATACGCGGATCGGGCACATCTCGAGCGCGGCGACACCGTGCATCTGGTCGGCCCAGCGGGGCGGCGGAATGCGAAGGTGATCGGGGTCATCGACGCGCTCGGGCCGATGGGCGGGATGGAGATTCGGGTGTCGCTCGACACGATGCGCCAGGTGTACGGCAACTACCAGCCCGCTGAGCTTGCCGTCGAGGCCCGTAGCGCCGAACAGCGACCCGCGCTCGAGGCAAAGATCGGCGCTCTCCTCGACCGCAAGTACCCGAACCTTGAGATGCAGTCCGCCGCTGATGCAAAGAAGGAGGTCAGCGAAGAGATCAACCGCACCTTCAACATGTTCAACGCGATCGTGATCATTGCGATCATCGTCAGCCTGCTCGGCGTCATCAACACGCTGGCGATGTCGGTGATCGAGCGCACCCGCGAGATCGGTGTGCTGCGTGCTCTCGGCGCGTCACGCTGGCAGATTCGCGCGACGATGCTCGACGAAAGCCTGATGATCACTCTCGCAGGCGCCGCGATCGGCGTGCTGGCGGGGACGCTGATCGGGTACATGTGGCTGCGCAGCGTCGACGAGGTCATGCCTGGCATGACGTTCCACTTCCCCGGACCGATCGTCCTCGCGGTCGCCATCGCGTCGGTCGTCCTCGGGGTCCTCGCCGCGATCCTGCCGGCGCGGCGCGCGGGACGGCTCAAGGTGATCGAGGCGCTCGTCTATGAGTAGGTCGCACGCCGCTAGAGCGACCCGAGGCGTGGCGACGCAGCAGGCTGACGCCGCAGCCGAAGCGATCCCACCCGCGCCGGAGCCGATGTCGACCCGGGGCCCTTCCGCCCAGTCCTGCGGGGCATGCTTCTCACCGGAGCGACGCCGCGCTACCTCCGCGCGGATGTGAGCGGGGGGACTCTTCGAGCGCCTATGAAGAGCCCAATCGAGGGCGCCCGCCCATCGGAGAGGAACCGCCAGTGTCTGTGTCCTGCCCGTCCATAGAGCATCACGCCTACCATGGCCATGTGCCCGAGCGTCGCGAGGTGGTCGTTGTTGGAGGGAGCCAGGCCGGCTTGGCGATTGGGTACTTCCTGGCCCAGCAAGGTCGTGACTTCACGATCCTGGAAGCAGCCGGCGAGCCGGCGGCGACTTGGCGTGAGCGCTGGGAGTCGCTGCAATTGTTCACCTCGGCGCGCTACGACGCGCTTCCGGGCCTCGCCTTCCCAGGCGACCCCGACCGCTACCCGAGCAAGGACGAGGTCGCTGACTACCTGACGGATTACGCCCGACGCTTTGACCTGCCGGTCGAGCTCGGCAGCCGCGTGAGCTCGGTGAGTCGCACCAACGGGGCGTACCTGGTCGAGCTCGACGAGCGCGCGATTGAGGCCGATCAGGTCGTGATCGCCACCGGACCGTTCCAGACCCCGTTCGTGCCACCGATCGCCGAGGGCCTTGGTCCCGCGGTCGTCCAGATGCACAGCACCGCCTACCGCTCGCCAAAGGACGTCTCCGACGGCCGGGTCCTTGTGGTCGGCGGCGGCAACACCGGCTACCAGATCGCCGAGGAGCTTTCCGCCTCGCGCGAGGTCCATATCTCGATCGGATCGCCGCAGAAGCCACTCCCGCAGCGCATCCTCGGCCGCGACCTGTTCTGGTACCTCGACAAGACCGGACTGATCCGCAAGACAAGAGATACCCGGATCGGCCGGCGGCTGCAAGCCAACGAAGACACCTTGATCGGCTCCAGTCCGCGCGGGCTGCGTCGCCGGGGCGTCGAGTTTCACGCGCGGACCCTCGATGCCGCCGGCTCGACCGTGACGTTCAGCGATGACACCAAGCTGGACGTCCGCACTGTGATTTGGGCCACGGGCTTCCGCCTCGACCACTCCTGGATCGACGTGCCGGTATTCGATGCGCAGGGCGCGGTCGCGCACAAACGTGGCGTGACCGAGTCGCCCGGCCTCTATTTCATCGGCTTGCCCTGGCAGCACACCAGGGGCTCGGCGCTGCTCGGCTTCGTCAAGGACGACGCCGAGTACGTGGCCCAGCAGATCGGCTCCGGGGCGCCGCGCGAGCCAGGCCGCCGCCTGACGACTTCGACTGAGACGAGGACCGAATGAGTAAAACCGACCACTTCCCAACAGCTACGGCCGGGCTGCCCGAGGCGACGTCGCCCGAGGTCGTCGAGCTGGCCGACGGTGCCGAGTTCGACCTGCGGATCACGCCGGTTGCCAAGCGACTCGGCGACGCGACCGTGCGGATGCTGGGCTACAACGGCTCAATCCCAGGTCCGACCCTCAAGGTGAAGGAGGGATCAGAGATCGTGGTCCACGCCGAGAACCAAGGCGACGTGGAAGCCACGGTCCACTGGCACGGGCTGCGGCTTGAGAACCAGTACGACGGGACCCACCAGACGCAGGACCCGATGGCCGTCGGTGAGAGTTTTACCGCTCGCGTCAGCTTCCCGGACCCCGGTGTGTACTGGTACCACCCGCACATCCGCGAGGACTACGGCCAAGAGATGGGGCTCTACGGCAACTGCGTCGTCGAACCGGCCGATCCGGACTACTGGCCGCCGGCGCACCGCGAGCTGACCTTGACGCTCGACGACATCCTGCTGGAGGACGGCAAGGTGGCGCCGTTCAGCCGCACCGAGACGACCTACGCGGCGATGGGCCGCTTCGGCGATGTCTTGCTGATCAACGGCGAGACCAAGCTGCTGTTGTCAGCGCAGCTGGGCGAGGTCGTGCGCTGCTACTTCACCAACACCGCCAACACCCGAGTCTTCAAGGTCGCCCTGCCGGGGGCGCGGATGAAGCTGGTCGGAGGCGACAGCGGCCATGTCGAACACGAGCAGTTCGTCGAACACGTGGTCCTCGCTCCATCGGAACGGGCGGTGGTCGACGTGCTGTTCGAGCAAGGCGGTGCGCTGACTCTCGAGCACCACACCCCGGATCGCGTCTATCCGCTGGCCGCGATCGCGGTCAGCGAGGACCGGGCCGAGCCGTCGCTAGACGAGCAGTTCGGGCACTTGCGCACGAATGAGGACATGTCGGCGCTGCGCGAGTCCATCGCTCCGTACTTGGAGTCCGAGCCCGACAAGAGCTTGGCTTTCCTTGCCGAGATGGACCTGGCAGCGCCCGAGGGCGACGGACCGGTCGTGTACGCCTGCCCGATGCACCCCGAGGTGGTCAGCCAGGAGCCTGGCCATTGCCCCGAGTGTGGGATGAAGCTGCTGGCGGTCGAGGCACCGGCGACGACCTATACCTGTCCGATGCATCCCGAGGTCGTCAGCGAGGAGCCCGGCCACTGCCCTCAGTGCGGCATGAAGCTGCTGCCTTCGCAGCTCGTTGCCGAGGCCAGCGGCGGGCACGAACACCATGAGCATCACGCCGAGCACGGGGCCCACGAGCACGAACTCCACGAGCACGGCGCCGCTGAGCAACAGGACCACAACGACCAGCATGTGGAGAACCACGTTCACGATCACGCCGCGGCCGGCGGGATCGAGTGGGAGGACGACATGGTCGACGTCAACCGTCTGACTACTCCTGCCAACATGCATTGGAAGCTGATCGACCGTGAGACCGGAGCTGAGAACGCGGCGATCGACTGGCGGTTCCGCGTCGGCGACAAGGTCAAGATCCGGTTGCTCAACGAGATGGCCGGCGACCACCCGATGCATCACCCGTTCCACGTCCACGGGGCCGGTCGGTTCCTGATCCTGGGCCGCGACGGGGTCGCCGAAGAGAACCTCGTCTGGAAGGACACGGTGTTGGTGCGAACCGGCGAGACGGTCGACATCCTCCTCGACGTCACGAACGTCGGCCTATGGATGGCGCACTGCCACATCGCCGAGCACCACGAGAGCGGCATGATGTTCAGCTTCAACGTCGAGGAGTAGGAAGCTTTCGGCTTCCAGGAGACGTGCGGTTGCTGCCCTCGACAGCGTGAGGGACACTGCCGTCGCGCTGAGCGACTCCGCGGCCACCTTCCTGTTCGCCGACATGGCCGGCTTCACTGCGCTGACCGAGGCCCACGGCGACGAGGAAGCGGCAATCTTGGTCGCGGCCTTCTGCGATGCGGTCAAGGGTGAGCTACCGGCCGGCGCAGCTCATGTGAAGACAATCGGCGACGCGCTCACGCTTCGCATCCCGGACCCGGGCCAGGCAATCCTTCTCGGGCTACACATAACGCACGGGCTGATGCCCGGCCATGGAGCCCCGGCGGTGCGGGTCGGCCTCCATCACGGAAGCGCCGCTCTCGCCTCGCCATCCTGATCGGATGGGATCGTCTGGCCGTGACAGGGGGGCGGGGCGCTTCGCCGCGGGCGGCGGCGAAGCGCCGTGGTTTGCTATGGCCCGCTGACGGTTGCGGTGGTCGAGAACACGTCGGTGCGGTTGAGCAGGTTGCCGCTGTTGGCCCGCACGTGGAACGGCTTGAAGCCGGGTTCGAGCCCGGCGCCGGCGAAGTCGAGGCCGGCGTAGTCGCCCACGAAGTAGCCGAGGGCGTCCGGCGCGGTGGTCATGTCGAACGACCCCGTGCCGTCCCCTGGTGTGACGACCCCGGGCGTGCCGCTTTCAATCCGCTCCTCAGTCCAACTGGCCCCGCCATCGCCGGAGCGCAGCAGCCACACGTCGGTGGTCAGGGGCGGGGTGCTGGTCGGATCGTCGAAACGGAAGTCGTAATGCTGGACGGCCACCGTTCCGTCGTCGGCCACCCGCACGGTCAGGGTGAAGGCCTGGTTGACACCGCCGACGGTGCTGATGCGACGCGTGGCCGACCAGCTCAGTCCTCCGTCGGTGGAGCTGGAGAAGGCGATCTGCTCCTGACCGGTGAAGCGATCGTCCTGCCAGACGACATAGAGCGCGCCGCTCTCGTCGTCGACCGCGATCTGCGGGATCAGGTCCCCCGTGCGCACCGGGTGGCCGTCGGCCGGGTCGGTCACGCCGTCGGTGATCATGCGGTCGATCTCGATCGGGGCCGACCAGCTGTCGCCCTTGTCGGTTGAGCGCATCACGGCCGCGGTGAAGCCGCGGTTGCGGCTGGCGCCGACGTTGCGGATCAGGTTGAACAGCATCAATAGGTCGCCATTCGGGAGTACCCCGATCTGGTTGCCGATCGTCTGGGCCTTGTTGCCTGGGTCTAGGATCGGCTTGACCAGCTCGTAGGAGGCGCCGTTGTCATCCGAGCGGGCAAACCAGGCGATCGACCGGAACGCCGCGGCCCGCTCGCCGGCGCGCGCGCTGGCCCGCTCGTTGGGAAGCGACGATGCGCTGCCAGGTCACATACACGAAGCTGGAGTCGGTCGGATCGGCGGTCAGCGTCTCCTTGTCGTTGAAGAAGTTCGCGCGGTCGTCGAACTTGACGACCACGGGGTCCTCCCAGTTGGCGCCCTTGTCGGAGGAACGCGAAGTCAGCACGGCGTTGGCGACGTTGGAATCGTTGATCCCCAACGCCACCTGGTGCGCCACACCGTTGGGCGAGAACGACACCCAGGGATCGGTCGCGCGCTCAAAGTCACCGCCGTTTGCCGCGCTGCCGCCCGTGCAGCGGCTGAACTTGGCCTGACCGGTGTTCGACGCAGCGCTGACCGGCGGGATCGTCCAGCTCGTGCCCCCGTTGAGGCTGTAGGCGCTCAGGTTGCCGCTGGACCCGCCGTTGGACCAGCGATCCTGCTGCCAGTTTCCCACCAGGTTGTTGTCATCGGCCAGGTTGACGTCGACCCACGGCTCGACCTCGGCATTGCGAAACACCATCCCGGTCTGAGGTGTCCCTTCGCAACCCGCGGCAAACGGGCTCGCCCCGCTCACCAAGGTCAGAGGATCAATGGCCGCCCCGGCGCTCGCCGGAACCGTGACTGTCGCCGCGAGCGCGAACGCAAGCGCGGCCCTCCGCCGGACGAACGCGCCTTGCATCACGCCCTTCCTTTCCTCGAGCGTCCCCGCTTCCCGAGCAGGGCTCCAGAAAAGGGGCTACCCCACCCACAGGGCCAGTGGATCCCGACCGCGCCGCCGGCCGGCTCATGCACGAAGGCAGCGAGTACTTCTTCTGCACGCTCGCCTGCGCGGGAGAGTTCGCTCGGGACCCCGAACGCTACGTAGTGAGCAGTGCGGGGTGTGTTCGGCGCGGATCGGCGTGGTGATGTCGACCGCCCCTGCCGCTACTCCTTCCCCCGGCAGGCGGGATACTGGGCGGGCGATGTCGCAGGAGGATGTGCAGCTCACTCGGCAGGCGTACGAGGCCTGGAACGACGGGGACCTCGACTGGCTTCTGGATCACATGACGGAGGACTTCGAGTTCCGGCCCGGCCTCGGATTCTCCGATATCGACGCCGTTGTCCGTGGGAAGGATGGCTGGAGACGATTCGCGGAGATGTGGCGCGAGGCGTGGGACGACATCACGGTGAGCGTCGAGCGGATCGAGGATTTGGATGACCGCATCGTCGCCCTGCTGACCTTCGACGGCAGGGGTCGAGGCAGCGGCGTCGAGGTCTCGATCCGCGTGGGGCACGTGGCGAGCGTTAGGGAGGGCCAGGTTTCGAAGCTGACGTCGATTGCGGGCTGGGACGAAGCCCTCGAAGCTATGGGGCTGTCGGAGTAGGCGATGTCGCAGGAGAACGTGAACCGGGCGCTGGAATTGCTCGACGCATTCAACCGCCGCGACCTGGATGCCTTCACGGCGCTGACCCACGATCAGATAGAAGTGGAATCCCGACTCGTTGCCATGGAGGGCGGCTACCACGGGCACAAGGGACTGCGTCGCTGGTGGGAGGACTTTCTCGGGGCCTTCCCCGACTACAACCTCGAGGTTGAGGAACTGCGTGACCTCGGAGACGTGACCCTTGGCCACATGCGCGGCTGGGGGCACGCCGCTAACAGCGCCACCCCGCTGGTCGATCCCTTTTGGATCCCGATGAGGTGGCGTGACAAAAAACTCATCTGGTGGCGCAACTGCGCGACCCGAGGCCGAAGCCCTCGAAGCCGTGGGGCTGCGGGAGTAGCTCACTCACGGGACGCCCACCTCAGCCGGGCTCGATCGTGTAGCCGACCCGCACGTTGCGGGGTGTGAAGCCCGCATGTCCGGGCTCGAGCGTGCCGTCCGGTGGCGGCGGTGGTGGCTCGACCAGGGCTCGGTGTTCCTGGCTGGTCAGCGTCAGCCAGTGCGGGGGCGGCTGGCCGGCTGGGCAGATGCACACCTGGCGGCCGAGTTCGTCGCTGCGGACGATGTCGACCGGGGTGACAGGCTCGGTCGGTGGCTGGTGCTCGACCAGCTCGACCTGTTCGCGGAACCCGGTGCCGCGCAGACGCTCTAGCAGCTCGAACGAAGCCATCACAGACCCGTAACGCGGCATAGGGCGGCGGGAGCCAGCACACCCACCGCAGCCCTCAACTCCGCAAGTACGGCGACCAAATTGCGTGTCAGATAGTCGGATTGGGTGCGACTGACGAAGACGTCTGTTGAGCGGAGCCAGGCTGCCACCTGCCCCCACTCGCCGATGTAAGCCGTCCCGGCCGCGACGCTGGCCGACTTGATGACGGGCACCTCGAGCACCCCGCCGAGCGTGCCACCCGCGGTGAGCAGCGGGCCGATCGCGTCGACGCAGTCGTCGGGCGCCAGCAGCACGGCGCTCGGTGTGTAGCCGGCGGCGACCACGGCCGTCTCGGGACAAACTGGGGACAAAGTACGGCGCGAGCCCGCTCCAATGCGGGCCTGCGCGGGCTCTGCATCGGTTTGCCCATCCGAGCTGCCCCGCCTTTGCTCTCCGGAGCCTCGTCTTCACTCCGTTGAACGAACGTGACCGGATTGTGACCGGAATGGCGGGACGGCGCTGAGCGGCCGAATAGCAGAACCCCCCGCGTTTGCAGGGATTCTGTGGAGGGTGAGCGACGGGCCTCGAACCCGCGACCGCCTGGACACAACTAAGCGTCCGATCCACTATTTGCCAGCGAGTCGCCTCACCTGAGCAGTAGGCCGCGAAGTCGTAGCGCGCAAGCTCGTCGAAGTCGCGCAGGCGGCCGTCCGTGAGCACCCCGGCGCACCCGTTCTGATGGAGCCGCAGCAGCTTTGTGCCCCCGCCCATCGAGGTGTCGGTGTAGCCGTTCGACGCGAGCACAATCACCTTGCCGGCCGGCTCGTCGCCGACCGCTTCGTAGAACAGGTTTGCGAGGTTGTAGCGCTCGGGATCGAGCGCAGCCGAGCAGCTCGGGAAATACGAGATGGTCACCGTTGAGCCGAATAGGACCCGCCCCGGCGTCGGAGTGACGAGATCGAGGATGTGACAGCGGTGGCGATGCAGCCGCCCCATCGCGTCGACTAGGTCCGCGCACTTGAGGCCGTGTACGGCCGACGCTTGGTTCGGTCGAGCTGTCATTCTCTGTGGCTCATCGGGGTTCGTGCAGGATCTCGCGTGCGTCTTGCGCGTCCTGCTGGCTGACCAGGATGTCGTGCGCCCCCAAGGCCAGCACGTCTCCAGCCCCGGCCCCGCTGTTCGTCACCCGGGGCAGGCACTCGATGCCGGCGCCACGCAAGACCGAGCAGAGCAGTTCCGCCTCGGGCTCGCTACCGGCGACATCGACTACGACCCAGTCGTCCACCTCAGCTATCCGAACGTGAACGCGTACGCCTCGGCGCCAGGCTCGAGGAACATGATCTCCAACTTCCGCTCGCGAACCCGATCGCGCTGGCGCACGAGCTGGTACATGCGGCCGTCCCGCAGCACCCCGTTGCCGTCCTCGTCGACGTCCACCCCGTGCCGCGGCCCCGGCGCCTCGCCGTCGACGAGCACCCGGAAGGGAATCGCCCTGTCCTCCCGCGTGAACAGCACGAGGTGGGCGTCGCGGGCCTGGAACCGGTAGGCGATGCTCCCGCCCGGCGAGTCGAGCACGGCGTATTCGCGCCCGACCGTCCACTCCCCCGCCAGCGCCCAGTGGTTGAAGTGCAGGTAGGCCGGAAACTCGTACGTGTGCGGCTTGCCGGCCAGAGCCCCACCCGGCGACGCGAAGTGTTCGCCGCGCCCGGCCCCGAGGTAGGTCTCCTGGGTCCGCAGCTGGTCCCAGTCGGCCGCCTTTTCCACGCCTTGGCCCTCGACCTGGACCAGCTCGCGCTTGACCCCGAGCAGCCGCTGGATGACCCGTTCCGACTGCTCGTAGCGCCCCTCACCGAAGTGGAAGTCACGGATCTCACCACCGGAGTCGACGAAGTAGAGCGCCGGCCAGTAATGGTTGTCGAAGGCGCTCCAGATGGCGTAGTCGTTGTCGACCGCGACCGGATAGTCGATCCCGCGCTGCGTTGTCGCCAGCCGCACGAGGTCGATGTCGTGCTCGAAGGAGAACTCCGGCGTGTGCACGCCGATCACGACCAGCCCGTCACCGCGGTAGGCGTTCGACCAGGCACGCACATAGGGCGCCGTGCGCAGCCAGTTGATTCAGGTCAGCGTCCAGCAGTCGACGAGGACGACCTGCCCGCGCAACCCGTCCCGGGTGAGCGGCTCGGAGTTCAGCCACTCGGCGCCACCCAGCGCAGGCATCGTCATGGTCATCCCCTTCCCAGATCCGTTGGTCAATCCTCGCGCAGCCAGGCGGCCGATCTCCAGCTTCTGCGCGGCCAAAGATTCGGCG
>JBEVKF010000107.1:0-28078 GCA_040509755.1 Thermoleophilaceae bacterium
CGGACGAGAACTCCGGGACTTCGGATAAGCCAGCCCACGGCGTCGAAGCTCGGTGCCAATGGCAGCAGGCCGGAGGTGTCTATTGCCCCGTGGGTGGCGCGCAGGCCCCACAGACCCTGGTAGGACGCCGGCACTCGGATTGATCCGGCGGTGTCGGTGCCGAGGCCGATCGAGGCTTGGCCGGACGCGACTGCGCTCGCTGGTCCACTTGAGGAACCGCCCGGGATCGAGCCCGGAGAAGCAACGTTGACTGGCGCTCCGTAGTGGGAGTTTCGGCCGGCGATGCTGTAGGCGAACTCATCAGTCTGGGCTATCCCAAGTACGTCAGCGCCAGCGGCGAGCAGGCTGGCGGCGGCCGGCGCAGTGGTTGCAGCAGGTCGGGACTCCGCCAGGTATGCCGGGTTGCCTGCACCTACGGCGAAGCCCGCAACCTCGAACAGATCCTTTACGGCGACCGACTCTCCTCGGAGCGGACCTGATGCGGCTCCGGCGACCAGTGGACTGCCCAACAACCGCCAAATGGACCGGTCAACCGTCACTCGAAATCCTGAGCCGGATCCGGGGTGCACGCCTTTGAGCAGGTCGACGACCTGGGCGATGTTGAAGTCGATCGCCACGCTGAGGTAGGTGTCGGCCAGTGTGCGGCTCAAGGGTGCTGCCAGAGGGCGTTGATGATCTTCCATCCCTCGCGCGTACGCACCAGGTGTAGGTATTCGACGTAGACGGCGGAGCGGACGGTCACGTTCGCGATCTCGCGATGCACGTGCTCGACCTCGACTTCGATGCCGCGATCGGGAACGTCTCGCGTCTTCCCGACCCCCTTCGCCGTGGCCTCGATCATCTCCCGCGCCGTAAGCTTCTCCAGCTCCCCGGGAGCAGGAGCGTCGTCCGGGGATCGCTTGGCCAAATCGGGATGGAGCGTCCGCTCCATGCGGGCGGCGTCGCCATCGAACCATCCCTCGAAGTAGTCGAGCGCCACGCGCACGATCGCGTCGCGGTCAGCCACCTTTGACCCTTGCTCCTCGCCACCCATCTCCTCCGCAGGCTTGCGCTTCTTGTCGTCGTCCCAGAGCGTGACCATCGGGTTGAACGGGATCAGCCGGATCAGTTCGACGACCCTATGGGCGAACCTGCGCATCGCTACCTCCCTCCGTACGTGCGATCGAGGTACTTGCGAACGGCGTCGCGGTCGATTGTCTGTGCGGCGATGGTTGCCTCGCACTCGCTGGACCGTTCGTCGCAGCCGTCACGGATCTCTTCCTCCTTAGCCACGCCAGAACGATGGCCCGCGGTCCATCACCGCCGCGGACTCTACGGTCGAACCGGGAACCGGCGGAACCCGAACCCGACCGAACCTGCGGATGGGTCTACTAGCGGCCGTCGTCCGTGTCGCTCGAGCGCTCGTCGGAGATCGAGTCCAGCGTGCAACGTATGAGCGGCCTCCTTGGTGCTCGGTTTTCGGTGATCACGGCGATCGTGTCACCGAGGAGGCGCTTCTTCATGGCAGTCCAAAGCAGCAGTCGAGTCGTCGCCGCGCTCGCTACTGCTGATCAGACCGAGCGCGGGCCTGATCGTCGTCCACCGACCGCGGATTTCAAAGGGCGGGACGCAAGACGAGCATCCCCCGGCTCGAGACGAGATGCGCCAAGTCGTCCGCCAAGCGTTGGACGTGTTCGCTCGCCTGTTGCTCGAAGCGCTCCACTGCGACGATCTCGGCGATCAGCACGTAATCGGCTTGACTGGTGGACTGTCCGGGCACGTCCGCCGGCCGCGTAAGCCGCCAATCCGAGATTGTGTCCAGCGACCCACGGACGATGTCGCGATCCTCCGTCATCAGACGCTCAAAGTCCTCGGCCAGTTCCGGCGAACGCAGCTTAAACCAGATGAGAAGGGTCGCCGGAGGACTCAATCGACGAAGCGTAGTAGATCTGACTGGTGCCTTGGACGAGCAGCGGCGGTCGGCTCGGTGCTCTGTTGAGCGCTGCTTTGCGCGAAAGCGACAGCCGGGAGATCCCTGCATACGGCGGCGTTCCGTGACCGGCGCCCGCGGCTCTCAATGCGGCGGCGCGTTGCTCTCAACTCCGCGGATACCTGGCTTCCTGGTCTAGAGCTCTATGAGGCCGGCGTTCGTCGGCGAGAACCCGCAGGCCCCGAAGTAGAAGCCGCGCAAGTGATCGTCGAAATCAACGTGGAGGAACTGACAGTTGGCGTTGCGTGCCGCGTCAGTCGCATGCATCACCAGCGCGGTGCCAACTCCTCGGTGTCGGTGGTCGGCCGCGACCATCGTGTCCTGAATCCAGGCGTGGACTTCGCCGTCGGTAATCAGGTTGACGAACCCAACGAGCAGCGTCCCGTCGCGCGCCGTAACCCAACCAAGGCTATGCCGCCGCAACTGCGCGGCCCAGTCCCAGTCATCGAAGACCCCCGTCTGGAACGCCTCCGCGTGCAGCGCATTGATCTCCGCGTTCGTGAACTCGCCGCGCCACGCGTAAACGATCATCACCGGTCGGGGTCGGCGGGTCGGTACGGAAGCAAGCGAAGCGGCGTGCGCGCCGACACGGCGGGAGCATCGCATGCGAGCAGCGCCCGCGGCGCGGTTCTGCTGCATTTGCGAGGAGGCTGAGGCCGCCCCTTTTCGCCTGGGTCGCTTGGCTAGGCGGAACGACCCGTCCCGACCGGGCGCAAGCCGCGTCCGCCCAAGCCAAAGGTCGCGGGTTCGAGGCCCGTCGTCCGCTTCGGCGCCTCTAGCGCGTGAGACGGCGCATCCCGTTGTCAACGCCGGCGACCGCGGCGACGTATGCAACGTGGGTGCCGATGCTGGTCGCCATGACGTCGGCGGGCCAGCGCCAGGGCGGCGGGGTGCGGCCGAGCAGGGGGAACAGGGTCAGCGTGGCGCTCATGAGCGTCCCGCCGAAGGCCGCGCTCGCCCACGGCTCTCTGATCACGCGGCGTAGCGCGCCGTGCAGGAGCCCGAATGCAGAGCCGTAGCTCCAGCGCAGGGCAAGCCCCAACTCCCGATCTCCACGCGCCGTGACGTGGGGCAGGTGCATCACGCTCGCGACGATCTCGCCCGGCACCAGCGAGTCGTCGTAGTCGAGCGGTCCGCGCTTGCCCCGGCGCAGGCGACGCTCGGCGGCATAGGCGAGAGTCATAGTGGTCGTACCGGCCGTCCCGGCGAGCACGCTCCGGATCGGCCAGGTCAACTTCGCCGAGCTCATGCCCGCCATCCTCGTGGTGGGCCACGAGCACGTCGTCACCTGATCAAGGTGAATTCGGCGCGGCTTCGGCTATTTCCCCTCGACTCGCCGCACGCGTTCACGGACCCAGAGGTAGAACACGAGCCCGGCGTGGCCACGGAACAGGCGCAGCTCGGGCACGTCCCCGAAGCGAAGCGCGCGGACGCCGGCCTCCGGGTCGACGCCGATCGCCTCGACGATCCCGGATGTGCGCTCCCGCGTCGGGCGCACGAGATCGAGCCAGAAGAACTCGCCGCGCTCGATCAGAACCCGCAAGTCCTGAGGGGCAGCGTCCGTGAGCTGTCGCATCCGGGTAAGTACCGCGCCCACGAACCGCCGCCCGCGCCGGGTCAGGCGCGCAGCTCGCTGTCTTGACCACGGCCACAGCGGTGATCTAGGTTCTTCTGAGCCGGCCTAACGAGAGGGGATCCATCATGGCGGACGCGGGACTGTTCATCGGTTGGGGCGATCCGATACTCGGGCGTGAGGCCAAGGGCCTCGAGGTCTTCAGCGAATCGCTCGCCTACTACGGGCGCCTCCAGCAGGAGGGCGTGATCGAGAGCTTCGAGACCGCGCTGCTCGAGCCGCACGGCGGCGACATCGGGGGGTTCATCCTGATTCGCGGCAGCGAGGAGAAGCTCGCCCAGCTGCGGGTAGACGACGAGTTCGTCCGCATGGCCACGCGCGCAAGCCTGATCGTCCAGGGTGTGGGCGTTGTCGGGGCGGCCCTCGGCGATGGGCTCGAAGCAGCGATCAACGTCTACCAGGAGGCCGTCTCGGAGCTGACCTGATTCAGTAGCGTGGCCCGGTGGTGGACTTCGATCCGGGCGCTCTCGATGACCTGGCTGCTCGGGTGCTGGCGACGGGTATGGCTCCGGCCGCCGCGGTCGCCGTCACCGATAGTGAGCGGACCTTCTTAGCCCGCACATACGGGGCGGCTCCGTCCGACGCGCTCTGGCCGGTCGCGTCGATCGGCAAGTCCTTCACGGCCGTGATCGCGCTCCAGCTCGTCGAGGAAGGCCTGCTTGACCTGCATGCGCCGGTTACCGACTACGTCCCGTGGCTGTCCGTGCGCAGCCGCTTCGCTCCGATCACGCTGCACCATCTCCTCACCCACACAGCCGGGGTGATCGCCAGCTCCGACCTCGCGCCCGCATCCACCTACGACGTCATCGTCCTTGCCGACACCGAGCCCGGATTCGCGCCGGGTGAGCACCGCCACTACTCCAACGTCGGCTATCGGGCGGTGGGAGTAGTCCTGGAGGCCGTGACCGGACTGCCGTATCCGGAGCTGCTTCAGCGGCGGCTGCTGGACCGGCTTGGGATGCGAGCCTCCAGCGCGGTCATGGTTCATGACACCCGGCGGCGGTTGCCCGGAGGGCATGTCCCGTTCTACGACGACCGCCCCTGGCGGCGCGATCACGGCCTGGCCCCCGCCCCGTGGGTCGAGTCCGCGGAAGCCGACGGATGCCTGTGCTGCACCCCCGAGGATCTGGCCGCCTGGCTGCGGGCTCTGTGGAACGAGGGCAAGCTCCTGGCGAGCTCGAGCCTCGCCACGATGAAGTCCGCCCTTCCGCCGCTCGAGAACGAGGACGAGCCGTACGGGTACGGACTGGACATCTACGACGACGGCTTCGGCCACGGCGGGGACATGCTCGGCTACGTCTCCTACATGCGCGCGGACACCAGTGCCGGGGTGGGCGTCGTCGCCTTCACCAACGGCTTTGGCGGGGCGGGGCTGCTCGGCGAGGTCGCCCTCGCGATTGCCACCGGCACCGAGCCCGAGGCCTTCGATCTCGAGCCCGATTTCGAAGGGCCGCTGGTCGACGACGGCACCTGTCCGCCGGAATGGGCACCCTTCCTCGGCCGCTTTCGTTCGCACAACCCGTGGCTCCCGACGTTCGTGATTGCGGCCCGAGAGAAGGGGCTCGTCATAGGCACCGACTGGGTTGACGGGAGCGAGAGATTTCCCTTGATGCCAATCGAGTCCGACGTCTTTCGAGTGGGCGACCAGGACTGGTCGCCGGAGCGAATGCGCTTCGACACCCTGATCGACGGTCGCGCGCAACGCGCCGTCTACTCCGGGACCCCGTACTACCGCGCCTTTACGACCTGACCCGCGCGTGCTCGCGAGCGATCGCGATCAGGTCACTCAGCACCCCCTGTCCGGCCAGGGCCAGGCCGGCGCCGGGCCCGGCGATCGTGACCTCTCCCACCGGCTCTGCCCGGCACACGATTGCGTTGGTGGCTCCTTCGACGCCCGCCAGCGGATCATCCAGGGGAAGGGCCATGGGCTCGACGCGAGCAGTCAGCTCCCCGGTCGCGTCCGCTCCGGAAAACCCAAGCGTTCCGACGTGCCTGACGCGGCGGCCCTCGCTCGCCGCTTGCTCGATGTCGGCGGCGGTGACGCCGGTGATGCCTTGGCGTTCGACCCGCTCCGCCATGAGCTGGGTCCCGAAGACAAGCGCCGCGAGGATCATCAGCTTGGCCATGGCGTCGTGGCCCTCGACATCCGCGTCCACGACGCGCTCGGCAAGGCCGGTCTCCTGTGCGTCTGCCACCGCGTCCTCGTACGACGCGCCCGCCGCCATCGCCGACAGGATGAAGTTGGCGGTCGCGTTGAGGACGCCGCGAAGCTCGATCGGTCGGGTTCCGGCGAGGCCTTCGACGAGCGCGGCGAGAACCGGTGTCCCCGACATCACGGTCGACTCGGCGCGAAACGCGACCCCGTTGCTGCGGGCGATCCCCGCGAGCTCGAGACCGTGCAGGGCCACCGGCCATTTGTTCGACGTGGCCACCGGCACCTGCCGCCGCAGCGCCTCTCGCATATGGGCGAAGCCGGGCTCGCCGTCGGTCCCCGGGCTCGAGCTGACCTCGACGAGCAGGTCGGCCTCGGTGGCGGCAAGGCCCTCCAGGGCGCTCGGCCAATGATGGGCGCCAGGATGGTCGGCGAGCGAGCGCCCGCCGGCCGCAAGCTCGAGAAGCGTCGGAATGTCGAGCCCGTCCGAGCGGTAGACGAAGCCGTCGCGCGCATTTGCCACACCCACCACCACCGGGGCGAAGCCGTACCTCTCGAACGTCTCCGAACCCGAGTGAAGGGCGCGCAGGAGCCACTGCCCGACTACACCCGCGCCCACCACCCAGATGCGCACCCGTGTCATCGGCGTCACGGTAGTTCAAACCGGCCGCGATACTGATGGCCATGGCTTCAGGGAACGTCGAGGCGTTCAAGCGCACGATCACGGCCTACAACAGCGGGAACGTCGAGGCGCTGCTGGATGAACTCGACGCGGCCGTGGAGTGGCGGCCGGTCCTCCCAGTGGTGCTCGGCGGGAACACGACGGTCTACCGAGGCCACGACGGCGTGCGCCAGATGCTCCGCGACCTGGATGCGGTTCTGGCGGAACGCCAGCTCGACTTCTCCGACATCCGCGAGGAGGGCGATCGCATCGTCGCGGCCGGCCGGCTGCGCATCCGCGGGAAGCGCAGCGGCGCCCTGACTGAGTCACCGTTTGGCTGGGAGGGCGAGTTCAGGAACGGCAAGAGCGTTTGCATTCGCACCTCCCTGAACCCGAACGACCCGCACGAGCGCTAGCCTGGTTACTACGGGTCGAGCATCCGTTCGACCAAAAGCAGTGCCGCGTTACCGCAGTTGTTGCCCTCGAGCACCCTCCGCGTCTCGCAGTGCACAACTCCCGGAGGGGAACAAGATGGCAACAGGAACCGTGAAGTGGTTCAGCGACGACAAGGGCTTCGGATTCATCACACCGGATGACCCAGGCAAGGACCTGTTCGTGCACCACAACGCGATCCAAGGCAGCGGCTTCAAGTCGCTGGCCGAGGGCGCGAAGGTGAGCTTCGACGCCGAGCAGGGCCCGAAGGGCCCGGCGGCCGCGAACGTCCAGACGCTCTAAGCAAACGGACTTCGACAGGCGACGGAGGGCTCGTACGCGGGCCCTCCGTCCTCGTCTAGACGCGAAAAACCCGACAACTCGGAGGACCCATGGCCTCAACCGGCAAGCGCAAGACCACGATGGCAAAGCTCAACCGTGAACGCAGGCTTCTGGACCGCCGGATCGAGAAGAAGGCCAAGAAGGACGCGAGGAAGCGGGCAGCCGCACTCAACCCGGGCGGGACCAGCGACGAGCTGATCGGCCCCAGCGACGAGCTGGTCGACACCAGCGACGAGCTGGTCGGCCCCAGCGACGAGCTATCCGCACCCGCGACGCGCTGATCGGCACCGATCAAGCCTGAGGTCAGGCGGCCACGCCGGAGAGGTGCTCATGCACCAGTCGCACGACCATTGCGCCCTCCCCGACGGCCGTGGCGCAGCGCTTGACCGAGCCGGCGCGCACGTCACCGGCCGCATAGACGCCGGGGACGCTCGTCTCGAGCAGTGCGGCCGCGCCGGCGGCGGAACCGGTAAGTACGAAGCCCTTGTCGTCGCGCGCGACCGTGCCGGCCAGCCAGTCCGTGCACGGGTCCGCGCCCAGGAACAGGAACAGGAACGCGAACGAAAGCCGCTCGCCGTCCCGCAGCGTCACCGCTTCAAGGTCGCCGTCGGTGCCGTGGAGCTCGCTCACCTCGCTACGGTCGCGCACCGCGACGCCGTAACGGTCGAGCTCTGTGATCAGGTAATCCGACATCGTTTCGCGGAGGTCCGCCCGCCGGTGGAGCAGTGTTACGAGGGCGCCGCCGCGCGCAAGCCAGACGGCCGCCTGAGCCGCCGAGTTGCCTCCGCCGATCACCCCCACCCGCGCCGCGCCGCACCTCTGGGCCTCGGCCGGCCCCGCGGAGTAGAAGATGCTGACTCCCTCGTACTCGGCGAGGTTCGCGACCGGTAGCCGGCGGTACTCGGCGCCGGTGGCAAGCACGACAGCGCGAGCCGCCACCTCATGATCGCCTTCGAGGCGCAGCACGTGGCGGTCGCGCCCCGGCTCGAGCGTGAGCGCGCGATAGGGGGTCGCGGTCCGGGCCTGGAACTTGCGAGCCTGCGTTACCGCCCGGCTGGTCAGCTCCACGCCGCTGATGCCGGCCGGAAAGCCCAGGTAGTTCTCGATGCGCCGCGACGCGCCGGCCTGGCCGCCGAGCGCCGTGCTCTCGACCAGCAAGGTCTCGAGTCCCTCCGACGCGCCATAGACCGCGGCACCCAGGCCGGCCGGCCCCCCGCCGATGATCACGAGATCCGCTTCCTCGGTGGGGTCGAGCGTGAGACCGATGCCGAGCGCGCGCGAGACCTCGCCGTTGGTCGGGTTGCGCAGCTCCGCTCCACCCGGCAGCCGCACGAGCGGCAACTGACCCGGCTCAAGTCCCGCGATGGCCGCCGCGGCTTCGGGGTCATGGGCGTGCTCGGGGTCGCGCCAGTGAAAGGGGAGTCGCGAGCGCTGGGCGAAGTCGGCGATTCGCCGTGTGTCGGGCGACGAGCGCGGGCCGACGAGCTCGAGCCCGACGTCCGCGCTCTGCTGCAGCACCTCGCGGCGAATCATGAATGTCGACAGCAACAGGTCCCCGAGCGGCCCGTCCTCGGTCAGCAGCGGACGCAGCGCCTCACGTTCAACGGCGATGTAGCGCATGGGCTGGGTGGCGACCGCGGTCAGAAACACCGTCTGGCCAGACAGGAGATTCAGCTCTCCCAGGAAGCCCGAGGCGCCGTGGCGGACGATCTCGCGTCCGGCGTTGTCCTGAACGGCCGCCTCGCCCTCGAGAATGGCGATGAACGGATAGCTCTGGTCGCCGATCCTGTAGAGAACGTCGCCTGCCGCGGCGGTGCGCTCCTCGCCGTGCTCGGCCAGCGTCGCCAGCTGGGTGTCCGACAAGACCGGGCTCGCGGGGGTTGCCACGGCCCGAGGATACCGGCGAGAAACTAGGCGGACAGAGCGAGCAGGCAGACCAGCTCGTAGGCCGCGTTGGCCCCTGCCACAGCCGTCGCGCCGGCTGGATCGTACGGTGGCGAGACCTCGACCAGGTCGGCCCCGGCTACGTCCAGATTGAGCTCCGCCAGCCCGCGCAAGGCGGCGAGCAGCTCGCGGCTGCTGAGGCCGCCGGCCTCGGGCGTGCCGGTTCCGGGAGCAAAGGCCGGATCGAGTACGTCGATGTCGACGGTGACGTAAACCGGAGAGCGCAGCCGCTCCGCCGCCACCTCAAGGGCTCCAGCGACGCCGATCTCGTCGAGCTGGCGGGCGAGCACGGTCGCGAATCCGAGCCCGCGGTCCTCTTCGAGGTCCTGAGCCGAGTAGAGCGAGCCGCGCAGGCCGACCTGGACGGAGCGGTGGGCGTCGATCAGGTCCTCCTCGAGCGCCCGGCGAAACACCGTTCCGTGGGTGTAGCGCGCGCCGAAGTACGAGTCCCAGGTGTCGGTATGAGCGTCGAGCTGCAGGAGCGAGAGCGGCCCGTGGGCGCCGGCGGCGGCGCGCAGGAAGGGAAGGCTGACCGAGTGGTCACCGCCCAGGCCGAGCACCCGCCCGCCCGCCTCGATCACCGCTCGGGCGCTCTTCTCGATCGCGGCGTGTCCCTCCTCGACGCCGATCGGGTTCGCCGGAGCGTCGCCAGCGTCGGCTACCTGCACGCGCTCGAACGGCGCGACCTCGAGCGCATCGTTGTAGGGGCGCAGCAGCAGGGACGCCTCCCGAATGCCGGCCGGCCCGAAGCGAGCTCCCGCCCTGAACGTGGTGGCGCTGTCGAATGGGGCTCCCACGATGGCAACGTCGGCACGACCCACCTGCTCCAGGGTGGGCAGGCGGGCGAACGTGCGCAACCCGGCGAACCGAGGGACGGCGAGCGCATCGACCTGCCCGCGCGGCTCAGACATGGACCCTCGCGTTCGCGTAGAGCATCTGCGAGATGACCTCCCAGACCAGCCGCGCGGTGATGCCGCTCGGGTCATAGACGGGACAGAGCTCGACGTTGTCGATCGCCGTCAGGCCGCGCTCGCCGATCATCTGAGCCACGCGGACGATCTCGGCCCCCGTGAACCCGTTCGGCTCCGGGCCGGTGGTGCCGGGAGCCGCGGACGAGTCGATCGAGTCGGTGTCGAAGGTGACGTAGACGCCATCCACGCCGTCCCAGACATGGTCGAGCGCCTGGGCGACCGTCTCCTCCACGCCGTCGCGTCTCAGCGTCGACATGGGATACACCGGAATGTCTCGCTCGCGTACCGCGTCCCACCAGTCGGGAACGTTGATCGTTCCCCGCACTCCGATCACGGCCATGTTCCTCGGGTGCAGGTTCGGCAGCTCGTAGGCGCGTATGAGGCCATTGCAGTTCGTCTGGCTCTCCCCGCCGATCTCCACGCCGGCGTCGAGGTGGGCATCGATCTGCAGATAGCCCATGCGCGCCTCGGGACCGAGCGACGCGCTGAGCGCACGCGCGCCGGGGATGCAGAGGGAGTGGTCGCCGCCGATCGCCACGGGAATCGCTCCGGTGGCGAGGATCGCCTCGAGCTCGCTCTGCACCAGCTCGTGCGTGCGCTCGACGTTGCCGATGGCAAGCGGGGCGTCCCCGCAGTCGACCATCCGGTAGGCCTTGAAGAGATCGATGTCCCACTCGAATGACCACGGAAAGCACATGTTCGACGCGACCCGGAGCCCGCGCGGCCCGTTGGCCGACCCGGGGCGCTCGATCGCCGCGTTGGCGCCATCGAATGGATAGCCGAGAAAGGCGACCCCCGCGTCGCTTCCCGGGAGCTCCGAGACGGGGACGTGCGGCGCCCCGAGCATCGAGATCACTCCGCTGGTGATCGCCGCAAAGTTCGCCTGCCCCTCGTTTGCCATATACCTCCTTCGTCGGGACTTGGCGCTGAACGGTATGGCAGCATGCTTGCCGATGAGCCGGCAGAGCTCGAAGGTGGCGATCGTGACCGGTGCGGCAAGCGGCATCGGCGCGGTCGTCAGCGCCCGCCTTGCCGAGCGCGGCTGGCGGGTGGCCGGAATGGATCTCAGGCACTCCGACACGGACCTGTCGCTGCAGGTCGACGTCGCCGATCGTGACGCGGTGCGCGCGGCGGCGGAGCGGGCCTCGACGGAGCTCGGGCCGGTGTCGCTGCTCGTGACCGCCGCCGGCGTCTACGAGATCGTCCCGGTGGCCGAGATCTCCGCCGAGCGCTGGCGCCGGATGCTGTCGGTCCATCTGGGCGGCGTGGCCAACGCATGCTGGGCGGTCGTGCCCGGGATGCTCGCCGCCGGCGCGGGCACGATCGTGACCATCTCATCGGAGTTGGCCCTGGCCGGTGGCGGGCCGGGAGATGCCCACTACGCGGCCGCCAAGGGGGCGATTCTCGGCTTCACGCGATCGCTGGGAGGCGAGCTCGCGCCGACGGGCGTCCGTGTGAACGGCGTGGCGCCCGGGCCGACCGACACCCCGCTGCTCGACGCCGAGTCGCCGTGGCGTGACCCGGACTACCTGGAGACGCTGCCGCTCGGGCGCATGGTGCGGCCGGAGGAGGTGGCCGACACCGTGATGTTCCTCGTCGAGGAGGGCACCTACTTCGCCGGCCAGACGATCTCGCCCAACGCGGGGGCGGTCATCTAGGAATGCCGGCGCCGGTTCATGGACTCGAGGGAAAGACGGCGCTCGTCACGGGCGCCGCCCAGGGCCTCGGACGCGCCATTGCCGAGCGCCTCGCGCGCGAAGGGGTACGCGTGGCTGTGAATGACCTCGAGGCCTCCGAGCGCACGGACGAGGTGATCGCGGCCACCGGCGGGATCGCGGCGATCGCCGACGTGTCAAATCCTGAGGCGGTGGAGGCCATGGTGCAGGCGGCCGAGCGGGAGCTCGGGTCGATCGACATCCTCGTGGCCAACCACGCCTACATGACCATGTCGCCGTTCGTCGAGCACGACCCCGCCGACTGGTGGCGAAACGTCGACGTGAACCTGTCGGGCACCCACTTCCTGATCAGGGCGGCACTGCCGGGAATGCGGGCCGGCGGGGGCGGGCGCATCGTGATCATCGCTTCCGAGTTCGGTGTGGTGGGGTGGGAGAACGCGACCGCCTACTCGGCTTCGAAGGCGGGGCTGATCTCCTTGACCAAGACGCTCGGCCGGGAGCTCGGCCCGGAGGGGATTCTCGTGAACGCGATCGCTCCGGGGATCATGGACACCCCGCAGCTCGACGTCGACGCCGCCGATGCGGGCGTCTCCCCCGAGGAGATCCGCAGGCGCTACGCGAGCGAGACCCCGATCGGCCGCATCGGCCGTCCCGAGGAGGTCGCTGCCACGGTCGCGTTTCTCGCCGGAGACGGATCGGGCGCGTTCGTGGGCCAGATCCTCCAGCCCAACGGGGGCACCACGCGATCCCTGGGCTGATCGCGACCCGTCACTCCTGGGGGTAGACCCCTGGGTCTGCGATCACCGGCCGCAGCCGGCGCTCCTCGAGCTCCGGATCGGCGGCGGCCCGTTCGGCGACCGTCGCCGCGTCGGCGAACTCGACGTCGCCGGCCGCCAGGGCATGCTCGATCAGGCCGCGAAGCACCTCGACCCGCGCCGCTCGCCCGGACAGAAACGGATGGCAGGTGAGCATGAAGAGACAGCCGTGCCGGCGCATCGCGTCGAGCTCGGCCTTCCACATCTCGACGACCTTCACGGGGGACTCGATCACGCTCCCGATTTCGGGGCGCGGCAGAAAGGCGTACTGCTCCCAGTCGTCGAGGCCCCAGTGCGGCGGGAGCTCGATCACCGTGCCGCCGTCCGTGGCAAGCCGGTAGGGACGGTCTGAGTCCATCAGGCTCGAGTCGTAGCGCATGCCGTATTCCGCCACGAGCGCGGGGGTGCGCCAGCTTGCCTCCCAGAGCGCCGCGCGATGCCCTGAGGGGTCCACCCCCAGCTTCCCGAGCGCGGCCAGCGCCCTTTCGAAGTCCGCGCGTTCCTCGGAATCGCTTAGGTCGACGGGGCTGCGGTGACTGTAGGAGTGGTGGCCGATCTCGTGTCCCGCTTCGGCGATGCGCTGCACGGTCTCGGGGTAGCGCTCGGCGGTGAGGCCAGGCACGAAAAAGGTGGCGGGCAGCTCGTACTCGGCGAGCAGCGTCAGCAGCCGCGGCACTCCCACGAGCGGTCCGAAGGCCTGGTGGGTCATGACCATCGCGTGATCGGCGTACCGCCTTCCCGCAGCGAGGATCGGCGACTCCGCGTCTACGTCGAACGACAGGACGGCCAGGGCGGCCTTGTCGTCCAGCCAGCCGGTCATTCGGCCTCGCGGCGCTCCTGCTCGCGTTGGTCGTGCTCTCGCTGCTCGCGTTCCTGGCGCGACGGGCGACTGCCGAGGTGGCCCTCCTCCACAAGCGTCCCGAGCACGTCCATGATCGCGCGAGCGCCGAGCTGGGCGGTCATGTCAGAGACGTCATAGGGCGGTGCGATCTCCACGACCTCCATTCCGCAGATCCCCTCGCGGGCGACCATTCGCAGCGCCTTCAGCGCTTCGCGCGGACGCAGGCCACCCGGCTCCGGCGAGCCGGTCCCGGGCACAAAGCCGGAGTCGATGGAGTCGATGTCGAAGGAGAGGAAGACCGCTTCGGCGTCCTTCCAGGCGCACTCGAGCGCGATCTCCACGGCTCGCTCGACTCCGAGCTCCTCGACGTCGGAGATGGTGATCACCGTCGAGCCGCGCTCGCGCGCCACCTTCATGCCCGGACGCGAGCCATACCAGCCGCCGATGCCCATCTGGACGAGGTTCGCGGGCGGCGCGTTGGGGATGTTCGAGGCATGGAACCACGGTGTGGTGTGCATGCGCTCGTCCATGTCGCGCTCCTGCATGTCGATGTGGCGGTCGAGATGGATGATCCCCACCTTGCCCTCGATGTGCGGGGCGATCGCGCGCACGTCCGGGTAGCCGATCGAGTGGTCGCCGCCGATCACCACCGGGAAAGCGCCCTGCTCGTGGATGAATGACACCGCCATGTCGATCTGGTCGAAGCTCTTCTCGATGTTCGACGGGATCACGAAGATGTCGCCTGCGTCGCAGAGGTTGAGCTCCTCGTAGAGATCGACTCCCATGTCGGCGTTGTAGGAGTCATAGAGGGCCGAGATGCGGCGCACGGCCTGCGGCCCGAAACGGCAACCCGCCCGGTAGGTGGTCCCCATGTCAAACGGGGCACCCACCACCGCGACGTCGTACTTGCCGACGTCGCGGATGTTCTCGCAGTAGGGCGCCTTGATGAACGTGTTGATACCGGCGAACGCCGGCTGCGCGCCGCGCGAGAACAACGAGATCGTGCGGTCCTGTACCGAAGGCGCTGCCTCCAGTCCCAGGTCCAGGCCCCGCTCCAGCTGCTCGCGCGTGCGCCGGTCGGTCACGTCCTTCAGGCGCTTGAGCGCCCGCATCCCACGCAGCTGGTTGCGATCGAAACCGCCGCCGCCCTTGCCGTGCTGATGGAACATTCCCATGGCGACTCTCCTCACTCGGGTGGGCGGGAAGCTACATCGAGCGCGGCGGGTGCGCGCTTGGACGAAGCATCAAAGCCGAGGCTCCGCTTCATACGATCGTCGCCTTGTGGCGCGGGGCACGGCTCTCAAAGAATGAGCACGTCCGCCGCCCTCGGGTCAGCGGACGGGGGATCCACCCGGAGAGAGGACACAGCCTTGGCGCAGGTCAGTGGCTCGCAAACGCCCGATGCAGGTGACGCTTCCACGACCCGGGGCGAGGAGGAGGGCCTCAAGCGCGAGTTCTCGGTCTGGTCCATCTTCGCGCTGGCGTTTGCGTTCATCTCGCCCATCGTCGCGCTGTACGGGATCTTCACGTTCTCGTACACCTCCGCGGGACCGGCGGCCTGGTTCGGCTTCCTCATCGTGCTCGCGGGACAGCTGCTCGTGGCCCTCGTCTTCGCAGAGCTGGCCTCTCGCTGGCCGTTCGAGGGGAGCCTCTACCAGTGGTCTCGCCGGCTCATTCACGAGACCTACGGCTGGTTCACCGGCTGGGCCTACATGTGGACGCTGATGATCACCATGGTGGCCGTGGCCTACGGCGCCGCGGGGTTCGTCCCGGTTGTGCTCGGAAACGATCCGTTCGAGCCCGGCACCCAGCTCGTGGTGGCCCTCTGCTTCGTGGTCTTCGCCACGGTCATGAACATGGCCGGGCGCACGGTGCTCAAGGTCTTCATGGGCGCGAGCATCGCCGCCGAGGTCATCGGTTCCGTCGGCATCGGCACTGTCCTGCTGTTCTTCCACAACGAGCAGCCGCTCTCGTCGCTCTTCGAAAGCCACGGCGCGGGAGTCGGGTCCGGCGGCTACATCTGGGCCGGGTTCTTCGCCGCGGTGGCCTTCATCGGCTGGGCCTACGTCGGCTTCGAGACCGCGGCGTCGGTGGCGGAGGAGGTGCGCGACCCGCGCCGCGAGGTGCCGAAGGCGATCATCCTCTCGCTGGTCCTCGTGGCGGCCGTCGTCACCTACGCGGCCCTCGCGCTCATCCTCGCGATTCCGGATCCCGAGGCGGTCATCGCCGGCGAGGTGGTCGACCCGGTGGCGGACACGATCAGCTTCCAGCTCGGCTCCGGTATCACCAAACCGCTATTCGCACTGTTCATCGTCGGCTTCACGGCGAGCCTGCTCGCCATCCAAACAAACTGCTCGCGAGTCATGTGGGCCTTCGCGCGGGCAGACGTGTTGCCGGCCGCGCGCACGCTCGCGCGCCTTTCCGCCGGGAACAAGCTGCCGTGGAACACCATCCTCGCGAGCGGGGGGATCGCCTCGATCCTGCTCATCTCGACCCAGTCCGAGGACGTCTACCTGACGCTGGTCTCCATGGCCACCGGCGGCTTCTACATCTCGTTCGCCCTGCCCGTGATGGGTGCGGCGTTCACGCGCCTCAAGGGCCGCTGGACACCGGGTGTGTTCACCCTCGGCCGGTGGGGCACGCTGGTGGCCATCGCCGCGTCGGTCTGGACGGGGTTCGAGTACCTCAACATCGCCTGGCCGCGGGCCGTGGGGGTGCCGTGGTATCAGGACTGGGCCGTGTTTCTGATGACGGGGATCGTTGGCGCCCTGGGCGTAATCGCCTACCTAATGGGGCGCCCGAAGATCCTGGCGGCAGAGGACCGGCTCGAGGCCGATCCGAACGCCGTTGTGTGGGGGGCCGGGGACCTGCCCAAGCCCCCGGCGTGACGCGACCCTGATCGCAGCTCGTGACCGGACGAATGAATGTCGTCGCACTCAGCACGAGCCCGCGGCGCGACGGCAATTCGTTCCTGCTGGCCGAGGCGGCGGTGGCAGGGGCAACGGAGACCGGCCACCAGGCGGAGCTCGTGCATCTCGACGATCACGTCAGGCACTTCCTGCGCGACTGCCGGCGCTGTCGCGACGCTGCCGGGCGCTGCACGATCGACGACGGCTTCGAGCCCCTCCTGCGCGATCTGATCCTGCCTGCCGACGCGATCGTATTCGCCACTCCGCTCTACTGGTACGGGGTATCGGGGCAGCTCAAGACCTTCTTCGATCGGCTCTTTTGCTACATCGCGGCGTCCGAGCCCGACGCCGAGACCTTCGTCGGGGGCCTGGTGGGCAAGCGGCTGGCTCTCATGGTGGCTTCGGAAGAGAGCTACCCGGGCGCGTCACTCGGGGTCATCCACGAGATCCAGGAGTACGCGCGCTACACCCACTCCGCGTTTGTCGGGGTGGTGCAGGGGATCGGCAACAAGCGCCGCGACGTCCTGGCCGACCCGAGCGACCCGCTGGGGCGGGCGCGCGAGCTTGGGCGGCGGATCATGGAGCTCCGCAGCACCGACTACAGAATCGACACCGACCGCCCGGGATCGACCTGGACGACGGCCGAGCAACCTCCAGTGAGCTAGAGAGGGAACGATGAGCACAGCGGAAAACGGACCGACCGCCGACACGACGATGTGGACCTCGCTGCTCCACGCGGGGCTTGCGGGCTCGTTCCTCAGGCTTCCCTACCTCCCGCCAGACGCCGAGGCGCTCACCGCGCATGGTGCTCGGGCCGCCATCTACGGCATCCCCTGGGACTCGACCTCGATCAGCCGTACCGGCGCCAACTACGGACCGCGCGGCATCAGGGAGATCTCGAGCCAGTTCCTGACCTTCAACGCCACCTGGGACTTCGACCTCGTCGAGGCCCTGAATCCCGTCGACTGCGGGGACTGCGACGTGGTCCTGGCCAACGCGGAGCGAACGTTCGAGCGCGCCGAGGCGGACATCAGCGCGATGCTCACGGCCGGCGCGCTGCCCGCCACGATCGGTGGGGACCACTCGGTGACGATCCCCGCGGTCCGGGCGGTGTCGAAGCAGGTGAGCGATCCCGGTCTGGTGCTCATCGACACCCACCTCGACACGGCGCAGGACGTGGGTGGCGAGGAGCTCAACCACTGCTGCCCGATCACCCGCGCGGTGGATGCGGGCTTCGACCCGAGGAAGATGGCGCTGCTGGCCATCAGCGGATGGATGAACCCGCGTACGGAGCTGAGCTACTGCCGCGAGCGCGGCATCACCGTCGTTTGGCTCGAGGACATCTGGGAGAAGGGAGTCGCGGCCGCCGTCGATACCGCGCTCGAGGTGGCGGGCCAGGGCTCGGACGGGATCTACCTCAGCGTCGACGTGGACTCGCTCGACGCCGCGTACGCGCCCGGGACGTGCGTGCCCACGCCAGGAGGCCTGACCAGCCGCGAGCTGCTCGAGCTGGTGCGGGGGGTGGCCCGCCACGGCCTCGTGGGCGTCGACGTGGTCGAGACCGCGCCGAGCCTCGACTCGAGCTCCGCGACCGCTGCGATCGCCGGCCGCGTGCTGATGGACGCCCTCGCGGCACACGCGGGAGCCTTGAGCTCCGCGTGAGCAGTTGCGACGTCGTGGTGATCGGCGGGGGCCTGTCCGGCGGCCTCCCGGCCGCTGCGTATCTGCAGAAGTCAGGGCTCGATGTTCTCGTGGTCGAGGCCAACTCCGAGGTCGGCTGCTTCTGCTGCTCGCACGAGACCTGGGCGCAGACACTCGACAGCCCGCACGTGGGGGTCAGCTTCGCGGGCAACTCGCCGGTGATCGAGGACCTCCAGCTCGAGCAGTACGGCTTCCGCTTCAAGGCGAGCCCCGTGATCCTGGCGGTGACCTTTCCCGACGGCACGAACTGCCTCATTTGCCAGGACCCCACGCGCACGGCGGAGAACTTCGCAAGGCACTCGTCGCACGACGGCGAGCGCATGCTCGGCATCCAGGAACGAGTGCACGAGACCATGGTCGAGTTCAACGAGCTTTGCTCGTTCTCGCCGCACCCTGATCCGTCCAAGCTCGAGCGCATCTTCGAGATCTGCGCCTACGCGATGGACTTCAGCGTCGATGAGATGTCCGAGATGTCGGGACCGGAGCTGTGCGAGCGCACCTTCGAGTCGGATGCCTGTCGCCAGATCCTCATGACGCCCGTCGCGTTCTGGGAGCACGGGGCCCCGTTCGCCCGCGGCCAGGGCGCCTACGGGGTCACATTCGCCCTCTACTACACGACCGGCATTGGGATCGGCGGCAACGAGATCCAGGTCGATGCGCTGACGCAGTGCTTCCTCGACCACGGCGGGCAGCTGATGACCAACTCGACCGTCGACCGGATCGTGGTCGAGGACGGAAAGGCGACGGGCGTCGTGCTGGGCGAGCGCTCGCTGCAACCGGGAGCGCGGATCGACGCGCGGGTCGGAGTTCTGTCCAACGCCGGGGTCCCCGAAACGCTTCGGCTGGTGGGCGAGCCCGCGGTCGCCGCGGCCGACGCCCGGCTGGCGGCCAAGATGCGCCATTGGAAGATGGGCCTGCGCGGATCGCACGTGACCTCGTGGCTGCTCGACCGGCGCATCGAGTGGGGCTCCGCGGCGTTCGACCCGCTGATCAACGAGGCCATCCTCGTCTACCGGGCCTTCGACTCCTGGGAGGGCACCAAGCGCTACATGGTGGACATGCTGGGCAATGACACGTGGAAGGCCGCGGGGCAGCTCATGGAGTTCACCTACTACGCGCCGGCCGATCCCACGAGCGCATCGCCCGAGGGCCACACGATCGTCCGCGCCGAGGAGTGCTTTCCCTACCCGCTGCACGGCCTGGGCGGGCCCGAGGCTTGGGACGGCGACCTGCGCTACGAGCTGCTGGCCAATCGCAACGAGGTCATGGCCCGCCTTATTCCCCGATGGGACGAGATGGTGCTCGACCAGTACGAGTGGACCCCGCTCGACAACTGGCGGCTCAACCGGGCCGCGAAGTTCGGCCAGGTGGTGGGCGGCGACTTCAGCGAGGACCAGTGGATGCTCGACCGCATGCCCTACCGGATGCCGCTCGAGGGTCTCTACATGTCAAACGGCGTATGGCCTGTCGGGCTGAGTTGGATGGCCTCGGGGTACAACGCCGCGCAGGTCATGGCCGAGGACGCCGGAGTGCGCCGCCAGGACTGGTGGACGGCCCGGCCCTGCGAGTGGTACCTCGACAACCTCGCCGGCTGGCTTCGATGAAGGGCTACGACGTCGCGATCGTCGGCGCCGGCCCCAACGGCCTCACGGCGGCGGCCTACCTGGCCCGCGCCGGCGCGCGCGTGGTGATTCTCGAAGCCAGGTTCGAGCGCGGCGGCACGTTCGCCACCGACGACTACTCCACGCCCTTTCAGTACAACCTCGCGCAGTTCGAGTTACCGCTCGGCGAGGAGCTGCCGCCCTACCGCGACCTTGATTTGCAGGCACACGGCGTGCGGTTCGCCCAGCCCCGGTTTCCCTTCTCGGCGCGCGGCGAGCCGGATGGGCCGGAGCTGACCGTCGGCCGCGGCGGCGAGGGTCTCGGAGGCGATCTGGAGGCCAGGCTGGCGAGCGCCAGCGAGGTTGTCGGCCCGCTGCTCTATGGTCCGCCTCCGTCGGAGGCGCAGCTGCGCAACTCGGTGGCCGGCGAGCTGGCCGGCGCCACTCCGATGGACCTCGCGCGCGACGCGGGCGATCCGCGGGCCGGGACGGTGTTGCGCTACGCCTGCGGGATGGCGGGGTTCCTGGATGGGAGTGCGCCGCTCGGATTCATCGGCGCATATGCCGTAGCGCGTCTGTTCTCCCCGTCGATCGTCGTGGGAGGAACCAAGAGCCTGGCCAATGCGCTGTTCCGGGTTGCCGTGGCGGCCGGCGCGCGCGGCTTTGTGAGCTCCCCGGTGCAACGGGTCACGCGCGCTCACGACGGGTTTCGCGTCGCCATCGCCGACGGCCGAGAGCTGACCGCGGGCAGCGTGGTCTCCACGCTCGATCCCGTGTCGACCTTCCGCCACCTGCTGCCCGACGAGCCGCGGCTCGAGATCGTGCGCAAGGCCGTGGAGGACTGGTCGTTCGAACGGGCCGGGCCCTTCACCGCCCACTATGGGATCAAGGGCGCACCGCCCGCTCCCGCGGCAGGCGACGGCGAGGACGCGCTGGTCAGGTGCTTTGGCTTCGCCGGTCCGGCGGACGTGGAGGCGCACTTCGCAACCGCCATGCGGGGCGAGCTGCCCGCCTCCCCGGCCGGGCACCTGACGGTGGTCAGCGCCCACGATCCGCTGCAGGCATCGCCGGGTCCCTATGGGCCGCTGCACTGCCTGCGCCTTCAGACGGTCGTTCCACTGGACCTTCCGGGCGGCAACTGGCAACGAACTAGGACGGCCTTTCGCAAGGCCTGCTGGAACGAGGCCGGCGCCCACTTCGAGGGACTCGAGTCTGCCCGCCTGCTCTTTCAGTTCTGCGACACGCCGCGGGACATCGAACGCCGCTTCGCCACCACTCGCGGCGGCTCGGTGCGCCAGGGCGAGCTGAGCCCGCATCAGGCGCTGGACGCGCGCCCGCACGAGTCCTGCTCGTCGGGACGCACGCCGCTCGACGGCCTCTACATCGGGGGCGGTGGCGTGCACCCGGGAGTGCCCGGCTGTCTCGGGGGCGGCTACAACGCGGCCGCGGTCGTCGCCGAGGATCTGGGTCTCGACCGGTGGTGGCCGTCCGATGCGCAGAGCTCGGCTACGCTGCCCGCGTGGCCATCACGGTCGCCGAGCTCGTCGATGTCCCCTTCGTCGGGATGCGCTTCCACGCGGGAGCAACCGGAGGAGGGCGGCTCGTGACCTGGGCTCACGCATCGGACCTCCCAAACGCCCTCGAGTGGCTGGCGCCGGGCGAGTTGCTCATGTCGAACGGGCACAACGTGCCGGCCGAGGCCCGGCCGCAGGTCCGCTTTCTGCAGGAGCTCGTGTCGGCGGGGCTGAGCGGGCTGGCGATCGGCGACGGCCCGCATGCGCCCGAGCTGACAACCGAGTTTCTCGAGCGTGCCGAGAAGCTGGCCTTTCCCATACTGGCCATTCCTCACGAGGTTCCCTTCGTGGCGATCTCCCGCGCCGTCGCGAGCGCGAACTCCGACGAGGAACACCGGCGGCTTGTTCGCACCGCGCAGCTCTACTCGGTGTTCCAGGACGGCGTCTGCAACGGGCGTCTGGGGCTACCCCTGCTCGCCGAGCTTGGCGACCAGCTCGGCTGCGAGCTCGTCGTGCTCGACACCGCGACCTCCCTGGCGGTCTTGCCTGAGCAGGACGAGGTCTCACCGGAGCTGTGCGCACGCGCCGCCCGCGAGGTCCAGGGTCGCAACGGAGTCCTGCCCGGAGTCCTGCGTATCCGGGAGGGCGAGGCCATGGCGTTTGTGATCAGCGTGCCGGCGGCGAGGCCGACGGTGCTTGTGGCGCTGCACGATGCCGGCAACGTGCCGGATCTCGCGCTGCTCCAGCACGCCGCGAACATCGCCGCGCTCGAGGTGGAGCGGGTCACGGCCGAGCGCGAGCAGCACAGGGCGCTTGGCTCCGACATCCTCGAGCAGCTGCTCGAACACCGACTCGAAGCGGATTTCGCGATGCGCCAGCTGCGTGAGCGCGGGATCGCACCCGAGACGGCGGTCGTCGCCGCGCTCCAGGCGCGATCCGGCGACCCACAGCGCAACTTCCACCATGAGCTCGCTCAGCGCCGGCTCGCGCACCTCGCTCACGACGACGGCAGCCGGACCCTCTTCGTCCTCGCGGGCGAGGAGGACGCGCTCGACACGCTGTGCAACGCCCTCGGCGGTGACGCGGAGCTCGGGGTCAGCGACCCGCTGCACCGGCCCGAGCGCATGCCGGATGCCGCCCGCGAGGCGAGCTGGGCGCTGTCAGCGGCCGAGAGCCTCCACCGGCCGCTCGTGCGCTACGGCGAGCAGACGCCCCTGTTTCTCCCGCGCACCCTTGGCGAAGCCGACTCGGCCGCGAAGCGCGTGCTGGGCCCCCTGCTGGCCTACGACGACGAGCACGGCACCGACCTCATTCACTCGCTCGGGGTGTTCTTCGAGGAGAACCGCTCGTGGCAGCGCTCCGCCAAGCGCCTGCACGTTCACAAGCAGACGCTCGTCTACCGCATGGGCCGCGTGGAGGAGCTCACAGGCCGAAACCTTCGAGACACCGCGGACGTGGTTCAGCTGTGGCTGGCGCTCGAGGCGCTGCAGCTCGCCCGCGGGCGTCCGCACACAAACGGATCGACGCCGGAGCACGGAGAGCCGTGAAGGTGACCTTGGCACAGCTCGCGCCGCGCTCCCGTGAACTCGAGTTCAATCTCGAGCGGGCGCTGAGCCTCATCTCGGAGGTGGGGGAGAGCGACCTGCTGGTGCTTCCGGAGCTCTTTCTCAGCGGCTACGTGCTTGCGGACGTCGAGCCGGTGGCCGTCGATCTCTACGGCGTCGAGGTGGAACGCCTGCGAGAGGCGGCGGCCCGAGCGCAGCGCGGAGTGATCGTCGGCCTCGCGGAGAGGACCGCGAGCGGGGTGGCCAACAGCGCCGTGTGCATCGAGGGATCGGGCGAGCTCGCCGGCGTCTACCGCAAGACCCACCTGTTCGGCGCCGAGTCCGGCGTGTATGCGCCCGGCGACGAGCTACGGGTGTTCAGACTCGGCGGGCGCAACGTGGGTGTGATGATCTGCTTCGACCTCGAGTTCCCCGAGGTGGCTCGCACTCTCACCATGGACGGGGCGGACCTGCTCGTCACGATCTCCGCCAACTCACCGCCCTTCGAGCTCGACCACGACCTGTTCGCACGGACTCGCGCTCTCGAGAACGGCCTGCCGCACGTGTACGTCAACCGTGTGGGCGAGGAGGACGGACTCTCGTTCTGCGGAGGGTCGCTGGCGGTGGATCCCGACGCGCGCCCGCTGGGCTCGGCCGGAGCCGCCGAGGAGCAGGTGTTCACCGTGGAGGTCGGTCCGCCCGTGCGCCGCGATCCACGCACGCGCTACCTGGAGCAGTTGCGCGGCGAGCTGTACGGCGCCCGCGCGGGCGTCGGCGGAGCTGGAGGGAGAGGAGAGAGCTGATGTACGAGCCCTGGGATGCCCTGACCGCGCCGCGCTACACCGGGCCGCGCACCTACGCGCGGCTGCCCCACGTCAAGCACCTCGACGGCGTCGACGCTGCCGTCTTCGGCATGCCCTGGGACGGCGGCGCCTCGTTTCGGTCGGGGACCCGCTTTGGCCCCGAGGCGATTCGCTCCGCCTCGGGGATGATCCGCACCTACAACGCGGTGCAACGAGTCCAGGTCTTCGGCCGCCTCTCCTCGATCGACTACGGCGACAGCCCGACAGCGCCCGGCTACATCGAGGACACACTCGGTCGAATCGAGGAGTTCGTGAGACCGCTGGCAGAGTCGAGCGCGATCCCGCTCGGCATGGGCGGAGATCACTCGGTCACGCTCGCCGAACTGCGAGCGCTCGCGGCCGTGCACGGCCCGCTGGGTCTCGTTCACCTGGACTCCCACACCGACCTCTGGGACACCTACAACGGTCATCCCTACGCGCACGGGACGATGTTCCGTCGCGCTCTCGAGGAAAACGTGGTCGACGCCTCGAGAATGCTGCAGGCGGGAATCCGCGGGCCGCTCTACGGCGCGGATGACGAGGCCATACCGAGCGAGCTCGGCGTGGAGACGCTCTCGTGGATCGAGCTCGAGCGGATGACCCCCGAGGAGTTCTCGGCGCGCGTGCGCGCGAGGATCGGCGACGGTCCCGCATTCCTCTCGCTCGACGTGGACTTCGTGGACGCGGCGTTCTGCCCCGGCACCGGGACGCCCGAGGTCGGGGGGCCGAGCAGCTTCCAGGCGCTCTCGTATCTCCGCGCGCTGGCGGGCGTGTCGTTCGTGGGGTTCGACGTCGTCGAGGTCTCGCCGCCGTACGACGGACCGGGACAGGTGACCGCTCTGTTCGCGGCGAACGTCATCTTCGAGATGCTTTCGCTCGTCACTCTCACCCGCAAGGCGATGGCGGCCGGATGATCGCTCGCATCTGGCGCGGGGCGGTTCGGCAAGAGGACGGCGACGTCTACGAGCAGTACATCCGCGAGACCGGCGTCGCCGAATACAAGACAACAGCCGGCAACCTGGGCGTGACGATGATGCGCCGGCAGGTGGGCGACCGCACGGAATTCATGCTGCTCTCGCTCTGGGAATCGCTCGACGCGGTCAAGGCGTTCGCCGGCGAGGACTACGAGAAGGGGGTGTACTACCCCGAGGACGATCGCTACCTGGTCGAGCGAGATGAGAAGTCCTCCCACTGGGAGGTAACGGCGAGCTGAGCGGACTAGAGCGAGAGGGCCAGCTGACGCGACTGCGCGAGCAGCCGGCCGTCGCGCGAGTAGATCTCTCCGTCCTCCTCGAGGAAGCCGTCCCGCGCCGTTCGGGTCGAGAACCGCCCCAGCACCCAGTCGGGCGGCAGCGGCCGGCTGACCCGCAGGTGCACGGTGAGCTCGAGCGTCGGCACCGCCAGCGGCTCGCGCGCGACGGCGAAGATGCTGGGAAACCACGAGTCGCAGAACGCGACCAGTGACGCGGCGTCGACCTGCCGCTGAGTGCGCAATCGCAACCAGCCCCCGGTCAGGGCCTCGTCGGCCCCGCTGAAGAGGCGACCGCCCAGGGCCGGGCGCAGGTCGAAGTTGCCGGCGAAACGCGGGGCATTGGATCGCGGCGGCCGCGGCTCGATCTCCTCGGGCGCCGAGACGGCGGGCGCGTCGGCGTGCTCGAGCTCGATTCCGTCGCGGCTGCCGGCCAGCACTGCCAGCGCGACGGCACAGGGCCGGCCGTCCTGCACCAGCCGCGCCGCCAGGAAGCTCACTGAGCGTCCTGCGCGCTCGACCGCCACCTTCACGTAAGCGGGCCCCACGTCCGGCGCGCGCAGGAAGTGGACGGTCAGCGAGCGCAGCGGTCGCGGATCTGCCCCGGCCTGCGCCTCGAGCGCGCGGACCAGGATTGCGGCGAGGTAGCCGCCGTTCGGCCCCGCGGCCACCCACCAGTCCGGGCCGATGTCGCAATCGAAGTTCCCGTCGGCGCCCGCCCGCACGGCGGTGTCGTGCTCGAAATCGCCCATCCGGCGCGGGAGATTAGGGCTCGGAGGCTACGATCCGCGCGTGCCCCGCGTTCTGTGCGTCGCGGTCTTGCTCGTTGCCCTATGCGCGGCCGGCCCGCTCGTGCCCGGCGCCGCCGCCAAGCAGCGGGTCAGCGCGAGCCCCAACCCGGTGGCGTTCGGGGACACGCTCGTGGTCAAGGGCCGGGGCTGGCCGGTGATCGAGTTCTGCAGCCGCACCGCGCGGCTCTCGCTGCGCTCCGGCCAGAACGCGTTTCGCATCGGCACCGTTCGCACGCGCCTGAGCGGTCGCTTTCGCTTCGAGTGGATCCCGCGGCGCGCCAAGGTCGGTCGCGGCGACTGGCGGCTGGTGGCTCGGATGCGCTGCGAGAGCGGCGACGACGGCTCGCTCGTCCCCGTTCGCGCGTCCACGCCGCTGCGGATCGGCCAGTCGAACCTGGTCGTCGGGCGCGGCACGACGTCCAAGGCGCGCTGGACTCTGCTTGCGCGGCGCGGCCGGTTCGGCGGGTTCTGCGTGGGCATGCGGGCCGGGCCGCTCGATGGCAAGCGCGCCGGTGCGGGTGGAGAGGGGTGCGGCGGCGGCGTGGGGACCGATCCGCTCACGCTCGGGCTCCTCTACGCGCAGGGTCTCGGCACGTTCGCGTATGGGATGGCCGCCGCGAGGGTGGCGAGGGTCGAGGTCCGCTTCGGCACGCAGCCGCTTCGCAGCGCGCGGCTGCTGTCGAGCCCGCCGGTCCTCGGGTTCGGCGGCCGCTTCTGGGCCGCGTCGTACGGGGACCTGTGCCACGTGGTCTCGGCGCAGGCCTACGCCGCCGACGGCAGCTCGCTTGGCCGCGTGGGAACGCCGGAGCCGCCGGCCGGGCCTCGAGGTGAGCCGGCCTCCGCGCCGAGCGACAGCTGCCCGCCGGATCTTAGATGACTGATCCCAAATCCCTGCACCTTCGGATGACGCGCCATACCGGCGCTGGTTCGCCACCCGCGTCCTCGCCCATAGTGCTTTCACTATCGGCTTCGTCCGCGTGCAGCGCCCAGCTTGGTCTGGCGCGCCCCCGAAAGGCACACGGATTCGAAATCAATCATCTAGCCGCGCGAGCTAGCCGCGCAGCGAGTGGCCGAACGCGAAGAAGGTCGCGTAGCCCGCGTTGCCGCCCAGCAGGACCAGCTGTGCGCGAGCTTTCTCGAGCGCGGAGCTGTAGCGCGAGCCCCAGTGCTTGCGAGCGGCCATGCGCTTGGTGTCCGTGACGAAGCGGACCAGCTCGTTGTAGATGTCGCCCGCGAGGTAATCGGCCCGCACGGTCTCCGGGAACTGGCGGGCACGCTTGGCGAGCCGGTTGAAGGTCCTGCACGTGCCGAGCGGCGTGTACGCGGCGTAGAGCTCGATCCGCTTGCGCCAGGCGTCGACCCCGGCCTGCAGCAGCGGGTCGGCGAGCGGACGGTCGAAGCGCGAGAGGAAGCGCTCGAAGCCGGGCAGGTAGGCGTCGAAGGCGGCGCGCTCGCCGGCCACGTCGCCCAGGCTCGACCACAGCTGCCTTGCGGCGCGCCTGTAGAGGCTCCGTTGCGCTGCGACCCGCACCGAGCGGATCTTCTTCCAGCCGGGGCCCAAGCTCTTGCACTTGGCGAGCGCCTTCTCGGCGGCTCGCTCGTTGGCCGCGACGCGCCCGGCCGCGCTGCGCTTGGCCGCGGACAGCTCGAGCACGGCCCGCTCGACGCGCTGGACGTCCTCGGGCTTGGCCGGCGCCTGCGCCTCTGCGGCAGCCGGGACGGCAAGCACGAGCACGGAGACAAGCGCGCTGAGGAGAAGGCGGCCCATGTTGCGAATGTCGGCGGCGCGCGGCGCGTTCTTGAGTCAGCGGTAGAGCTGCGTGGCGGTGAACCGGTCGCGCGCCAGGTACCAGGCAGGCTTCTTCTCGCCCTCATAGGTGAGCAGCCCCTTCTGGTGGCGCGTGTTCGGCGCGTAGGGAGGGGGCCGGCGGCCGGCGCCCCCGGTCCAGCCCGGGAAGATCTCGAACTCGCGCAGCGTCCAATAGATCGCTCCGGAGATCGGCGCCGCGTCGGCCACGTCGAGCGTCCGGGCAAGGTGGAAGGACTGGAAGGCGTATGAGCCCTTGAGGTCGGCGGCGGCGTCGGCGAGCTCGGGCCGCGCCTCGGCGCCGAACTCGGTCATGACGAGCGCGAGGTCGGGGTAGAGGTCGCGCATCTCCTGGAGGTACAGCGGCAGGTCGTCGAAGTTCGACACCCAGCGGTACCAGCCGAAGTACTGGTTGATCCCGAGCATGTCGAACTTGTGGTACGTGAACTGCTCGGGGTGGTAGGGGCGCCCGTTGATGTCGACCGAGATCGGCAGCGTCGGGTCGAGGTCGCGCGCGACCTCCTGGGCGCGGACGAGGTAGCGCTCGGTGACGCCGGGCCGGTCGTCGGGCCGTGACCACAGCTCGTTGGCCACCGAGTGCGTGATCACCGACGGGTGGCTGCGGGCGGCCACCACGGTGCGCCGCACCGTCTCGTAGGCGCGCCTGCGCTGGAGTGCCTCGCG